>NZ_CP121662.1:0-322777 GCF_029714285.1 Rhizobium sp. CB3090 | reverse complement strand
CTTCCGGCAGCGCCTGCACCTGTTTCAGCACCTGGCCGGCGAGGATATGCGTCTCCGTCTCGCGCGCACCGTCGAAGACCAATGTCTCGTCGGCATCGACAAATCCCTGGCCCATGCGCACCCGGCGCGCTCGTATCTCATTCAGCCAGATCGAGTGCAGGATCGAAAACAACCATCGATCGAGCCGTGTCCCGGCCGCGAACTGCCCAGCCCGCTCCAGTGCTCTGACGCAGGTCGCCTGCACCAGATCATCCGCGACGTCGCGTTGGCGAGACAGCACCACCGCATAGCGCCAGAGCCGCGTCAGATGCTGCGACAGACCCGCCCTGATATCCTCTTCGCTGGCTATGGCACCCTCCGCGAGGTTCGCGTTTTTGGGAATCGCCGGCCTTGCCGGCGGTTCCGATTTTACCCGACTATAAGCAGAAATTGTGGAATGAGCGACTGACACTCGGATATCCCTCTGAATACTGACTGCTTATGCCGGTCGCCTCAGGTCCGACGCCCGAAATCAGAGGCTCGACGGATTCTGGATGGCGTTGTTCAGGTCCTGGTATTCCTCGCAGGAGGTGTTGCCGCAGAGCGTCTTGATCGTGCTCAACTGATCCTTGGCGAGGTCGATCTGCCCTTTGATGACGTAGGCTTCGCCGAGATATTCGCGAACCAACGAGTATTTCGGGTCCATTGCGACGGACTTCAGGTAGTAGGAAATGCCTTCATCCGTGCGGCCGAGCTTGCGGGTGGCATAGCCGCGATAGTTCAGCGCTTCGGCCGTGTTCGGGTTTTGCATCGTATCCAGAACTGCCAGCGCTTCTTCATAGCGGTGGTCCTTCTTGGCGAGCGAATAAGCATAGTCGGCGCGGTTCTCGTCGGTGATATTGGCGCCCTGCTGCTTCACGCACTTCTTCGTCTTCGTGTCGTAGATCTCGCCTTTCTTGCAGGTAGGTGTCGTGCTGCTGTTGTCGCCAGCCGCGAAAACCGGAACCGTGAGAACGCCGAGAGTGAGGCAGGCGCCGAGACCGACGGAAGCCAGGCGGAAAGCGGTAGTCGTCATGGGATTGCTCCTTGGCAAAATGAATGTTGCGGTGGGAGAACACGCGATCCGTTCATTTTATTCGCAGCCATCCAATATTTTTCTCGCGCTTCTATCGCGACCTGCCCTCACTCTTTTGTGACCGACGCTACTGAATAATTCCTGCTGCTGGCGTGTTTCACCTCAGTACCCGCCGCGGGTCGCAAGGAGAAACACGTGACCGATACCGTCAAGCTTGTCAGTCTGGCTGTCGCCACGCCCGACAACATCCTCTACCAATCGGAGGCCGCCGAGACCGCTGGCCGCCTGTTTTCCGATCGGTTTCGCGATTTTAAGCATCTCGCCCGCGTGTTCGACAGCGCCGGCATACGCAAACGATATGTTGCCCGGCCGCTCTCCTGGTTCGAGCAATCGCATGGGTGGCAGGACCGGATGGAAGCCTATGCCGAGGTCGCAAGCCAGCTCTTTACGAAGACCGCGACCGACGCGCTGGAACGCGCCGGCCTGAAGGCGGAAGAGGTCGATTGCATCGTAACGGTGTCGTCGACGGGCGTTACGACACCTAGCCTGGAGGCGCGGCTCTCGCGCGAGTTGGGCTTCCGCTCCGATATCGAGCGCGTGCCGGTCTTCGGCCTCGGCTGCGCGGCCGGCGTTTCCGGCCTTGGTATCGCCTCGCGCATGGCAAAGAGCCGGCCTGGCGCTGTCGTGCTGTTCATTGCCCTCGAGCTCTGCTCGCTCGCCTTCCGGCTGGACGAGTTGACGCGGCCGAACATTGTCGCGACGGCGCTGTTCGGCGATGGCGCAGCCGCCTGTATCCTGCGCACCGGCAAGGATGGTCTCGCAGAGATCGAATCGACGGGCGAGCATCTCTTTCCCGATTCGCTTGGCATCATGGGCTGGAAGATCGACGATACGGGCTTCGGCATCATCCTGGACCAGTCGCTGCCGCCCTTTGCCGAAGCGAATATCAAACCCGCCGTCGCCGGCATTCTCGGCCGCGCCGGCCTGGCTA
This sequence comes from Rhizobium sp. CB3090, assembly GCF_029714285.1. Taxonomy (NCBI): domain Bacteria; kingdom Pseudomonadati; phylum Pseudomonadota; class Alphaproteobacteria; order Hyphomicrobiales; family Rhizobiaceae; genus Rhizobium; species Rhizobium sp. CB3090. The sequence goes on along the minus strand of NZ_CP121662.1, from coordinate 320,732 downwards.
TATCCGATGTCGACCGCTTCATCTGCCATCCCGGCGGCACCAAGGTGCTGGCGGCGCTGGAGACCGCCTTCGGTCTGGAACCCGGCTCGCTGGATATCGAACGTGAAGTGGTCAGCGATTACGGCAATATGTCGTCGCCGACCGTGCTCTTCGTGCTGGAGCGCGCCATCAGCGCCGGCCTGCCGCGGCGTTCGGCCCTGGTCGCCATGGGTCCCGGCTTTGCGGCGAGTTGCGTCACGCTGAAGAAGGCCGCCTGATGGTTTGGCCATCGATCGCACTTTTGACCTTTGTTACGCTGCAGAGGCTGGCCGAACTGCTGCACGCCCGGCGCAACACCGCCGCTCTCCTTGCTCGCGGCGCCCGGGAGATCGCACCGGAACACTATCCCTACATGGTCGCGATGCATGCGGCCTGGCTCGTCGGTCTGTGGCTTCTGGCCGCAGACCGACCAGTCAGCCTGATCTGGTTCATCGTTTTCATGGTGCTGCAGGGCCTCCGCGTTTGGGTGCTCGCGACTCTGAAAGGACGCTGGACGACGCGGATCATCGTGTTGCCCGGCGCAGCTTTGGTGACAAACGGACCCTATCGTTTCCTCAGCCATCCGAACTACGCCGTGGTCATCGGCGAGATCGCCGTGCTGCCGCTTGCGTTCGGCCTGCCGCTTTACGCCTTGATCTTCTCGCTGCTCAACGCAGCCATTCTTACCATTCGCATTCGCGCTGAAAATGCGGCCTTAAGACAGGTCGGGGCTTGATTGCATTTTTCATTTGCGCCGCAGCATTTTGGCAGGCATTTTCGCTGCTTGGAGCATGGTTTTGGGATAGGACCATGCTCAAATAAAAAGAAGCACGCGGATAGCAGGGAACATGGCAAAAGACGCAATCGTGCTCGGTGCAGGCATCGTCGGCATATCGACGGCCATCCATCTCCAGCGGCGCGGGCGCCAGGTCACTCTTGTCGACCGCAAAGCTCCCGGTAAAGAGACCTCCTTCGGCAATGCCGGACTGATCCAGCGCGAAGGCGTCGTGCCCTACGGCTTTCCGCAGCAGTTCGGCCTGCTGCTGCGCTACGCCTTCAACAACCGCATCGATGCACATTATCACCTGCGCGCGCTGCCCGGGCAGATTGCCTTTCTGGCCCGCTACTGGTGGAATTCCAATACCAAACGGCATGAGATGATCTCGCGCGCCTATGCGCCGCTGATCGAGCATTCGATCAGCGAGCACAATGACTTGATAGAAGCGTCCCACGCCGAGGAATTGATCCGCAAAAATGGTTGGATGGAGATTTTCCGCACGAACGAAAAACGCGATGCGGAATTCGCCGAGGCCGAGCGCCTCAACCGCGAATTCGGCATCGCTTATGACGCACTGACCGGTGCCGATATCGCGACGCTGGAGCCGCACATCAAGGGCAGCTTTTCCGGCGGCCTGCGCTGGCGCGACCCCTGGTCCGTGCTCGATCCGCATGGGCTGATCGCTGCTTACCGTGCTTATTTCGAGAGCATCGGCGGGCGCTTTACGGTCGGCGACGCCGTCTCACTTGGCCGGTCCGGCTCCCATTGGAAGATGGCGACGTCGGAAGGCTCGATCGAGGCGGAGGATGCCGTCGTCGCTCTCGGCCCCTGGGCCGATCTCGTGACGAAGCGTTTCGGCTATGCCTTTCCGCTGGGCGTCAAGCGCGGCTATCACATGCATTACGCCACCGAGGACAACGCAATCCTCAACAATTGGACGCTGGATGCCGAGCGCGGCTATCTTCTGGCGCCGATGAGCCGCGGCATCAGGCTGACGACTGGGGCGGAGTTTGCACTGCGCGATGCGCCGAAAACACCGATCCAGCTTGACCGTGCCGAAGCCGTCGCCCGCACCGTCTTTCCGCTCGGCGAGAGACTCGACCCAGAGCCCTGGATGGGCGCCCGCCCCTGCACCCCGGATATGATGCCGATCATCGGCAAGGCGCCGCGCCACGAAGGCCTGTGGTTCGCCTTTGGCCACGCACATCATGGCCTAACGCTAGGACCCGTGACGGGACGCGTGCTTGCCGAGCTGATTACCGGTGAAAAGCCGTTCATCGACATCTCGGCTTACGCACCGGACCGCTTCGCGCCCTGAGACATCGGACTTTACCGAATTGCGTCGAGGCCCTTGAGTGCGGCCTCGACGATGCCGTCGACCGTGTCATCGATGCCGACCGTGACGACGCCGGGTTCGCCGGTCGGCACTTCCAGCGTTTGCAGTTGGCTTTCCAGCAGTGACGCCGGCATGAAGTGGCCCTTGCGCTCGCCCATGCGTTTGGTCAGCAGTTCCTTCGAGCCATTGAGATAGACGAAATAGAGATGTCCGCCGGCGGCGGTTCGCAGACGCTCGCGATAAATACGCTTCAAAGCGGAGCAGGACACGGCAATCGCTTCGCCTTTCGCTAGGCTCGCGGCGATCTGCTGACCGATGAGGTCGAGCCAGGGCCAACGATCTTCGTCCGTCAACGGAATGCCCTTGCTCATCTTTTCGACGTTGGCCGCGGGATGCAGTGCGTCACCCTCGACAAAATGCAGACCCAGCAGCGCCGCCATCTTTTCGCCGATGGACGACTTGCCGCTGCCGCTGACGCCCATGATGATGATAGCGAGGGGGGTGGTCGATGTTTTGGTCATTCGTTGTTCCCGGTGTGAAAACCGCAATCATCTCCCCATTGCCGAATCAATCCAACGGAAAGAAACAGGCGAATTTTTGCGTTCCTTCGCCGAACAATTCCGGCGTCACCTGGCGGCATTTATCCTGCGCACGCCAGCAACGCGGATTGAAGTGACAGCCGGTCGGCGGGTTGAGCGGAGACGGCAGTTCGCCCTGCAGGCGGATGCGGTTCTTCTCGCGTTCGGGATCGGCGATCGGCGTCGCCGACAATAGCGCGGCGGTATAGGGATGGCGCGGGCGGGTAAAGACTTCTTCCGCCGTACCGATCTCGACCGGGCGGCCGAGATACATCACCATCACATCGTCGGCGATGTGATGGACGACCGAAAGACCGTGCGAGATGAAAAGATAGGCGAGCCCCATCTCCTTCTGCAGGTCCATCAGCAGGTTCAGCACCTGAGCCTGGATCGAAAGGTCGAGTGCGGAGACCGGCTCATCGAGCACCAGCACCTTCGGCCGCAGCATCAATGCGCGGGCGATGGCGATGCGCTGGCGCTGGCCGCCGGAGAACATGTGCGGATAGCGGTCGTAATGTTCTGGGCGCAGGCCGACGCGCGCCATCATCTCCTCGGCCTTGCGGCGGCGGGTGGCGGCATCATCATCAGTATTGATCTTCAACGGCTCCTCGAGGATGGAGCCGACTTTCTGGCGCGGATTGAGCGAGCCATAAGGATTCTGGAAGACGATCTGCACGGCGCTGCGCAGGCTGCGGTCGCCGAGCTTCGCCGGCTTGCCGTCGATCAGCAATTCGCCCGCCGTCGGATCCTCGATCATCGTCACCAGGCGAGCGAGCGTCGACTTGCCACAACCGGATTCACCAACGACAGCGAGCGTGCGGCCGGACTGCAGGCTGAAGCTGACGCCGTTCAATGCCTTGACGGTCGCTTCCGGTTTGAAGGCGCCGCGCTTGACGGTGTAGAAACGGGCGAGATCGCGCCCTTCGAGAACAGCACCCGACATCAACGGCCTCCTGCTGCTTGCGTGGCGGCAAGGCCGGGATGGCCGAGCGGCTTGCCGTGTTCCAGTGGATAGTTACAGAGTGCCACGCCGAGCTCCACGCCTTGGCGCTTGACGCCGCGATCGCATGCCGGCGTCGCAAACGAACAGCGCGGCGCGAAGAGACAGCCCGTGGGGCGATCATGCTGGCCTGGCACGACACCAGCGATCGACGGCAGGCGCTCGCCGACCACGGCACGTTCCGGCAAGGCCGAAAGAAGTGCTGCCGTATAGGGATGATGGGGATCGCGGAACAGGGACTTCACCGGCTGCTCCTCGACCTTCTGGCCGGCATATTGCACCTGTACGCGCTCGGCGGTTTCGGCCACCACGCCCATGTCGTGGGTGATCAGCACCAGCGCCATGCCCTGCTCTTTCTGCAGACGCACGAGCAGATCGAGGATCTGCGCCTGGATGGTCACGTCAAGCGCGGTGGTCGGCTCGTCGGCAATCAGCAGCTTCGGATTGCAGGCAAGCGCCATCGCGATCATGACGCGCTGGCTCATGCCGCCCGACATCTGGTGCGGGAAGTTCGACAAACGATCCGCAGGTGCCGGAATGCCGACAAGATTCAACAGCTCGATCGAGCGCTCACGGCGCGCCTTGCGGTCGAGGCCCATATGGATGCGCAGGGTCTCGCCGAGCTGAAAGCCGACTGTGAAGCACGGATTGAGGCTCGACATCGGCTCCTGGAAGATCATCGCCATGTCCTTGCCGATGATCTTGCGGCGCTGGCGCGAGGAGATGCCACGCAGGTCCTTGCCATCGAAGGTCATGCGGTCGGCGGTGATCTTCGCCGTCCAGGGCAGAAGCCCCATCATGGCAAGCATGGATACGGATTTACCAGAACCGGATTCGCCGACGATCGAGAGGATTTCTCCCTTGTCGCAGGTAAGAGAGACACCGTCGACCGCCCGGAACAAGCCGGACGCGGTCTGGAATTCAACGGTGAGATTTTCAATATCGAGAAGCGGCATCACGACCTCTTCAGCTTCGGGTCGAAGGCATCGCGCAGGCCATCGCCCATCAGATTGATGGCGAGAACCGTAATGAGGATGCAGAGACCGGGGAAAGTGACGAGCCAGGGATTGCTCTGGAAGAATTCGCGCGAATCCGCAAGCATCGTGCCCCATTCCGGCGTCGGCGGCTGCGCGCCCTGGCCGAGAAAGCCGAGGGCTGCGGCGTCGAGAATCGCGGCCGAGAAGGCAAGCGTCGCCTGCACGATCAGCGGACCCAGGCAGTTCGGCAGGATGGTCTTGAACATCAGGCGAAGCGGACCGGCGCCGGAGACACGCGAGGCGATGACATATTCCTTGTCGCGCTCGGCCATTACCGAGGCACGCGTCAGGCGGACGAAGTGCGGCTGGTTGACGATGGAGATCGCGATCATGGCATTGGTCAGGCCGGGCCCCAGGATTGCCACCAGCACCAGGGCGAGCAGCAGCGAGGGGATGGCAAGGATGATATCCATGATGCGCATGATGATCGTATCGGTGCGGCCACGGACATAGCCGGCGACGAGGCCGATCAGGATGCCGGCGAGCGCCGACAGCGAGGCAACCACCAGGCCGATGAACAGCGAAAACCGCGTGCCGTAGATCAGGCGCGAGAGAAGATCGCGGCCATTGGCATCGGTGCCGAGGAGAAAGTCGCTATTGCCGCCTGGGGCCCACGCCGGCGACAAGCGCTGCATGGCGCTGCCATAGGCAGTATCCGGATCATGCGGAGCGACCAGGCCTGCGAAGATCGCCAGGAACAGGACGAAGACGAAGATCGCCAGCCCGATGACGGCGCCTTTGTTACGCGAGAAATAGTACCAGAACTCCGCGAGAGCGGAGGGGCGGTCGGATTTGAGACTTACCGTACTCATGGGCCGCTCCTAGTGACGAATGCGTGGATTGATGAAGCCGTAGAGCAGGTCGACGGCGAGATTGACGAGCATGACGATGCCCGCGATCAGCAGCAGACCGCCCTGCACCACAGGATAATCGCGCTTGAAGACAGCGTCGATCATCCACTTGCCGATGCCCGGCCAGGAAAAGATGCTTTCCGTCAGGATCGCGCCGCCGAGCAGCACGCCGACCTGCAGGCCGATGGTGGTGACGACGGGGATCATGGCATTGCGGAGCGCGTGCACGGAAACGACGCGCAGCGGCGCGAGGCCCTTGGAGCGGGCGGTGCGGACATAGTCCTCGCCCAGAACTTCCAGCATGGCCGAACGCGTCTGCCGGGCGATGACGGCGAGCGGAATGGTGCCGAGCACGATGGTCGGCAGGATCAGCGAGTTCAGCGCAGAGGCGAAGGCGCCCTTCTGACCCGACAGCAGGCTGTCGATCAGCATGAAACCGGTGATGGGCTTGAAGAAATAGATGAGCCCGATGCGACCGGAAACCGGCGTCCAATGCAGATAGCCGTTAAAGACGATGATCAGCAGCAGGCCCCACCAGAAGATCGGCATGGAATAGCCGACGAGGGCCACGCCCATCACGCTCTGATCGAACCAGGTGCCGCGCTTGACGGCGGCGAAAACGCCGGCCGGGATACCGAGACAGATCGCCAGGATCATGGCACAGATCGACAGTTCCAGCGTTGCCGGGAAGAAGGTCAGGAAGTCGGTCAAGACGTCGCGCTTGGTGGTGATCGAAGTGCCGAGATCGCCATGCAGCGCGTTCCAGATATAATGGCCGTATTGTACGATCAGCGGCTGGTCGTAGCCGAGATCATGGGAGATCTGGGCGTGGCGCTCTGGCGACATGACGCGCTCACCCGACAACAGCATGACGGGATCGCCGGGAAGCAGGCGGATGAAGGAAAAAGCGACGATCGATACGCCGAGGAATGTCGGGATCAGCACCGCAAGGCGGCCGAAAAGAAATCGCAACATGGCAGATGTCCAAAGTTTTCCGGCGGTCAGGCAAATTGCCTGACCGCCGGCTTCACCCGGCTTTCGACCGGGTATTTCAGAGCGTGTCCGTTATTCGGCGATATCGACGCCGTCGAAGCGGTGAACGCCGACCGGATCCTGCACGTAGCCGGAAACCTTGGTGCTCATCGGAATGAACTCCTCGGAATGGTCGATGGTCATCCACGGAGCTTCGCGCTTGAAGACGACCTGCGCCTGTTCATAGAGCTTGGTGCGCTCCTTGATGTCGGACGTCTGCTTGGCCTTCTTCACGAGATCGTCGAATTCCTTGTTGCACCACTGGGCGCGGTTGTTACCGCCGACTGCGTCGCAGCCGAGCAGCGTGTCCAGGAAGTTGTCCGGATCGCCGTTGTCGCCGGTCCAGCCGAGGATAGCCGCGCCATCGCGGTCCTTGGCGGAGGAGAGCTTCAGGTACTGAGCCCAGTCATAGGTGACGATCTCGGCCTTGACGCCGATCTTGGCGAGGTCAGCCTGCATCAGCTCGGCAGCGCGACGCGCATTCAGCATGTACGGACGCGAAACCGGCATCGCCCAGATCTTCATGCTGAGGTTCTTGACCCCAGCCTTTTCAAGCATCTTCTTGGCTTCTTCGGGGTTATACGGATCGTCCTTGATGTCCTTGTTGTAGGACCACATGGTCGGCGGGATCGGGTTGGTGGCGACTGAACCGGAGCCCTGGAAGACGGCGTCGACGATCGCGCGCTTGTCGACAGCCATGTTCAGCGCCTTGCGCACTTCGGCCTTGTCGAAGGGAGCAACCAGCGTGTTGTAGGCGAGATAGGAGACGTTCAGGCCCGGCTGTTCGAGAACCTTCAGGCTCTTGTCGGTCTGGAGATCCTTGATGTCGGCGGCGTTCGGGTACGGCATGATCTGGCATTCGCCGGACTTCAGCTTCTGCGCGCGAACCGATGCGTCCGGGGTGATCGCGAAGACGAGATCGTCGATCTTTTCCTTACCCTTGAAGTAGGTTTCATTCGCCTTGTAGCGGATGACAGCGTCAGGCTGATAGGCGACGAAGGTGAAGGGGCCAGTGCCGAGCGGCTGCTGGTTCATCTGCTCCATCTTCTTGTCGGCCTGCAGCTTGTCTGCATATTCCTTCGACAGGATCGAAGCGAAGTCCATGGCGAGGTCGGCGATGAACGGTGCTTCCGGGCGGTTCAGGACGAACTTGACGGTGAGGTCATCGACCTTGTCGACCGACTTGATCAGCTTCGGGAAGCCCATGCCCGCAGCATATTCATAGGAACCGCCGGCGACATACTTGGCCCACGGGCTGTCTTCCTTGAGCTGGCGGTCGAACGAGAAGACGACGTCGTCGGCATTGAGGTCACGGGTCGGGGTGAAGTAATCGGTGGTCTGGAACTTCACGCCCTTGCGGAGCTTGAAGGTGTATTCCTTGCCATCGGGGGAAACGGTCCAGCTTTCGGCAAGGCCGGGCTCAACTTCGGTGCTGCCGTGCTTGAACTCTACGAGGCGGCTGTAAACCGTGCGCGAAGAGGCGTCGAAGGTGGTGCCGGCGGTATAAATCCCCGGATCGAAACCTTCCGGTGAACCTTCCGAGCAATAGACGAGCGTTTTGGACCAGGCGGACGTCGCCATAACCGAAGTCAGGGCTGTCACTGCCAGCAGGACAGAGATCTTTTTCATGATATCGTTTCCCAGGTTTGTTATTCTTTTGAAGCCGTGGATCCCCATAGGTTCCTATCCGGATCGCGCCGATGGAACGCTATTTAATGTGTGAAAGCAACACGCCCGGCCCAAAATTTTTCCAAATTGCGGAGTTTGGAAATTTTAAGCTAAAAATGATCTTGGATTGGTAACAATCTGACGAAATCGCGCCTCTTTTCGACGCAATCTGGATAATTTTACGCTTGCCTGTTCAAAAATACGAATGATCGGCCACAGGGTTTGCCGGCCAGGCAACAAAAATCCGCGGACACTTCAAAGCGTCCGCGGACTGAAAAACTGGCACAAATTAGGGGATCAGGCGGCCGGCGCCGCGATCACGGGCTTCTTGGCGAACGCCCGGCGATCGTCCTCGGTCAGACCGAGCAAGAAATTGATCTGCGGACGAGCCTTGACGAGATCGTCGATGGAATATTCCGTCAGCACGTCGAAGAAGGCGTTGAGCGCCTTGCGTAGCGCCGAATTCAGGCCGCAGCTATCGACCAACGGGCATTCGACGACACCTTCCTCGAAGCATTCCGCCATCGCGAAACTATCTTCCGTCACCTTGACGACATCGAACAGGCTGATGTTGGCCGCCGGCTTGCCGAGACGCACGCCGCCATTGCGCCCACGCACGGTCTCTACGAGACCGGCCTTAGTGAGCGGCTGCAAAATCTTGAACAAAAACAACTCGGAAACACCGTAAGCTTTTGCGATTTCCGGAATGCGGCTCAAGTGGCCTTCGTTGGCGGCGCAATACATCAGCATGCGCACTGCGTAGTTGGTCTGCTTGGTCAAGCGCATGCCAATCTCCTGGAATCAAGGCCGCATAGGACGGTTCGACTGGTATATAGTGCCTTTCGTAGTTTTGAACAATTCCAAAAGATGAAATTTACATTCACGTTATTCTGATGGGATATGGAACGTCCCTGCCCGGCCGCGCCCACTTGCGTTCGGGGGCGGCAGGCACGCCGGTGCCGGAATAATCGTCGATTTCGATCAATGGCGATCTGCGAATTTTTGAACAGATAAAGGTCGGGCCTTCAGCTCACCGAAACCCAGACCGCCATCTCGCAGCCGCCCGGCTCGCGGAAGTGAAAGCGCCGGCCGCCGGGAAAGTCGAAGGCGGGCCGTGTGACCACACCGCCGGCGAGTTCGACGGCGCGCTGCGCCGCTTCCAAATCCGTCGTGCGCACGACGGGGAGTGGTGCGTCGGTGGCCGCTGCCGCATCGCCCTGGATGCCGGCGTCGATGCCCGCCGCTTCGATGGCGTGATAGGTCGGTCCGTAGCTGACGAAGCTCCAGTCGAAAGCTTCCTCGAAAAAGCGCCGGGTCTTCAACCCGTCGGTCGATGGGAATTCGAGATAGTCGATCTGATAGGTTACGGGCATCGCACCGTCCTCCGGTTGTTCTTGTTTTGTTCTAAAACAAAATACACCATCCAGCAAGATGACTCAGCAGAAAATAACCGCAACAAAAAACCGCCGCCCAAATCTGCCTCAATCGGCATTGGGCGGCGGTCGTATCAGACGATACCGAAGAATGTTACTTCATCGTCGGCATGACGAATTCAGCGCCACCCTTGATGCCGGACGGCCAGCGGGCGGTGATCGTCTTGGTGCGGGTCCAGAACTTGATCGAGTCCGTGCCGTGCTGGTTGAGGTCGCCGAAGCTCGAGGCCTTCCAGCCGCCGAAGGAGTGGTAAGCCAGCGGAACCGGGATCGGCACGTTGACGCCGATCATGCCGATGTTGATGCGCGAGGCGAAATCGCGGGCGGCATCGCCGTCACGGGTGTAGATCGCGACACCATTGCCGTATTCGTGCTTCATCGGCAGGTCGAGCGCTTCTTCGTAGTTCTTGGCGCGGACGACCGACAGAACCGGTCCAAAGATCTCGGTCTTGTAGATATCCATCTCAGGCTTGACGTGGTCGAACAGCGTGCCGCCGACGAAATAGCCGTCCTCGTAACCCTGCAGCTTGAAGCCGCGGCCGTCGACAACAAGCTTGGCGCCTTCCTCGACGCCGCGGTCGATCAGGCCGTTGACGCGGTTATAGGCATCCTTGGTGACGAGCGGGCCCATATCGGCCTTGTCATCGGTGTAGGGGCCGATGCGCAGGGATTCGATCTTCGGCACCAGCTTTTCGACCAGACGATTGGCGGTGTCTTCGCCCACCGGAACGGCAACGGAGATCGCCATGCAGCGCTCGCCCGCCGAACCGTAGCCAGCGCCCATCAGGGCGTTGACAGCCTGATCCATATCGGCGTCCGGCATGATGATCATATGGTTCTTGGCGCCGCCGAAGCACTGCGCGCGCTTGCCGTTCATTGCGGCCGTGCCATAGACATAGCGGGCGATCGGCGTGGAACCGACGAAGGAAACGGCAGCGATATCCGGATCGGTCAGAATGGCGTCGACCGCAGCCTTGTCGCCGTTGATGACGTTCAGGATGCCTGCCGGCAGACCGGCTTCGATCATCAGCTCGGCGAGACGGAGCGGCACGGACGGATCACGCTCGGACGGCTTCAGGATGAAGGCGTTGCCGCAGGCGATTGCCGGTGCAAACATCCACATCGGGATCATGGCCGGGAAATTGAACGGCGTAATGCCGGCGCCGACACCAACCGGCTGGCGGATGGAATACATGTCGATCGCCGGGCCGGCGCCTTCGGTGAACTCGCTCTTCTGCAGATGCGGAATGCCGCAGACGAATTCGCAGACTTCCAGGCCACGGAGAACGTCGCCCTTGGAGTCGTCGACCGTCTTGCCGTGCTCCTTGGAGAGCATCACCGCCAGCTCGTCCATATGCTGGTTCAGGAGTTCAACGAACTTGAAGAAAACGCGGGCGCGGCGCTGCGGATTGGTGGCGGCCCACTTCGGCTGCGCGGCCTTGGCATTTTCGACGGCTGCGCGGATTTCTTCGACGCTGGCGAGCGCGACTGTCGCCTGCACTTCGCCGGTTGCCGGATTATAGACGTTGCTCGTGCGGCCGCTGGTGCCGGCAACGCGCTTGCCGCCAATGAAATGACCGATCTCTTGCATGGATGTGCCTCCTCGTTTTCTGGAATGATGACAGGATCGCACTTCAATTTGCACAAATCAATGAGCTGATATAAGCAACCGTTGTGCAGAAATTAAAGTCCTGGATGTGCATATGGATTGGGATGACGTCCGCATGTTTCTTGCTGTTGCCCGCACGGGACAGATCCTTGCGGCCTCGAAACGGCTTGGGGTCAACCATGCGACGCTCTCCCGGCGAGTGACGACGCTGGAGGAGCGGCTGAAGACGCGGCTGCTGGTGCGCCGCACCAATGGCTGCGACCTGACCTCCGAGGGGGAAATCTTCCTGCATGCGGCCGAGCGCATGGAAACCGAGATGCTGCGCGCGCAGGCGAGCGTCGGCCATCTCGACAGCGCCATTACCGGCACGGTGCGCATCGGCGCGCCCGACGGCTTCGGCGTCTCCTTCCTCGCACCCCGCTTGGGTCGGCTGATTGCGCGCTATCCGGAACTGCGTATCCAATTGGTGCCGGTGCCCCGCTCCTTTTCGCTATCGCAGCGCGAGGCGGATATCGCCATCACGCTGGAACGTCCGGAACAAGGCCGCCTGATCTCGTCCAAGCTGACGGACTATACGCTCGGCCTCTACGCCTCCAAGGCCTATCTCGATCAGGCGGGCTTGCCCGACAGCGTCGAGGCGCTGAAACTGCACCCGCGCATCGGCTATGTCGAAGACCTGATCTTTACCGCCTCGCTGAATTTTTCCGGCGAGATCATGCGGAGTTGGGACGCATCGTTCGAAATTTCCACCTCCATCGGCCAGACGGAAGCGGTGCGCTCCGGCGCCGGCATCGGCATCTTGCACGATTACATCGCCAGGCAATATCCGGAGCTGATCCGCATCCTTCCCGATATCTCGATCAAACGCGCCTACTGGACCATTTATCACGAAAGCGCCCGTGATCTGGTGCGAGTGCGCACCGTCGCGGATTTTCTGCAGGAGCTAGTGAGCGAGGAAAGGCGGATATTTTTCTGAAGCCCCGTCAGCCTTCAGGCATGTTATTTCGGCATGCTTCGGCGGCTCTTCGTTCTCATCGGGGTTGGGAACGGGAATTTCATCCGGCAGCCTGTCGGGATCCGGCTCCTCTATTGGCGGCTCCGGCGTCCAGCCGGGACCGGGCATCGGTGGCGTTTCGGGAATCGGCTCGCGTGGCACGGACATGGCGAGGTCCTTCCGTCTCGTTGTTGATATGAACAGAACGGCGGCGCGCTGGCACGGTTCCAAAGGAAATCCCACCGCCATCGGTGAACACCGTGGCCAGACGCATGGTTCCCATTTCATTTGCGCGTGACGCCGGCTTTCGCGGCCGCGCCAAGATCGTCTCATGCATCACGTTCCAGAAATCTCCAGATGAGCGCAAGAGATGCGCGGCACAGCATGGAGGTGCGACCGCGCTGGACAAGAGCCGGCCATGGCCTAGAATCCTAAGAACATCTCAGGGAGCAAAGATCATGAGCGAGAAGAAGAAACCGAAGCTGACCGAGAAGGAACGCAAGGAGCAGGACGACTATCTCGAGGAGGCGCTGGAGGAGACCTTTCCTGCGAGCGACCCAATCTCGCCGGGACATGTCGCGAAGAAGCCTGAGGATAAGAAATAGCCTGAGGTTAACGCCCGGCTGCCTGCTTCTGTCCGATCGATAAGGGAGAAATGGTACGGTTGGGTGGTCTCGAACCACCGACCTCAGGTGCCACAAACCTGCGCTCTAACCAACTGAGCTACAACCGCACATGCCGCGTTGCCGCGGGGACGGGGGTCACATACGAGGACTTTGAAATTATTTCAAGTCCTATCTCCCTGCAATATGAAAAAGCTGGGTATGACCCGCCTTCAAAACACGCATCGCATTCGGACGAAACAGCCAAAGGCGTTCTGTCGGCCCGAATCTAAAACGTCCCGTTTCCAGTGTTCAACTGAAAACGGGACGTTCCGGTCTTGGGAAGTTTTTGGAGAATTAAGCGACCTTGAAGGAGGACATGGCCTTTTCGGCAGCGTCCTTGGCCGGCTTTGCGAGCTTTTCGGCGACCTTCTTGGTGGTTTCCTGGATGGACTTGGCCTGCTCGACGGTTACTTCAGCCTGCTTGCGGATGAAGGAGGTCTGCAGTTCGAAGAGTTCGGCGACAGACTTGACGCGAAGCAGAGCTTCCATGTGCGCCAGCGAGCTTTCAGCATTGGCGCGCAGCACGTCGATGGTCTTGAGGCCAAGTTCCACGGAGCCGGCCTGGGCAGTCTGCACGGTGGCTTCGAGAGTCTTGCCGGCGTCTTCGGCGGTCGTCTTCATCTTGGCGAAGGCTTCCTTGGACTGTGCAGCGCCCTTTTCGGCGAAGTCGCGGAAGGATTCAGACAGCTTGGACGGGTCGAATGCAGCCGTTGAAAAAACGTCGTCTTTCTTTACAGTAGCCATGATAGCGCTCCTATATGGGCCCTCCTCAGAGGCGCCCTTGGTGAATTGATTGAGCCTTATATAATATAAACTATTGTGCATTGCAACATATTTTTTGCGATGCACAACACGTTAACCCTGCCAGTTAAAAACCCGGCCCGTCGCTGGACCTGAAACCGGGGCGCCGTTATTAATAAAGCGTTAAAGTAAGAGAGGCGATCACGCCCGCAAAACAGGTCGGAACATGCCCGCAATTCAGTACCCATTCATTGATATTGCCGTGCACCCCCGCGTTCGGGAGCGTTTTGCGCGCGGCGAAGCCATGGTGCTGTTTTCGACCGGCATGGATCGCGTGCTCTGGGCCAACGGCGCCGGCGCCAATCTCTTCGGCTACGATATCATCTACGATTTCCTCGACCAGGGACCGAAGGCCGGCGATGTCTCTTTCCGCCAGATCGAAGCGACGGCGCGCGGACTTGGTGCGGTCGGCGACCAGCGCACCTTCCTGATCCGCATGGCCTCCGGCTTCCAGCGCGCCGTCGTCAACGCCGCGGTCGAAATCATCCAGGTCCAGGCGGGCGAAGAGGCGGTCCTGTTCTCCTCCCCAATCTCATCCAAACCGCTTGCCGCGACCGAGAGTGCGAAGCGGATGATCGACGGATTCGACGATCCCGATACGCATATGGCCGTGATCGGCCGCGACGGCGAAATCATCGCCGCTTCCGCCCGCTTCGACGCGTTGGGCGTGACGTCGCAGACCGCAAGGATGTTGACGACCATGGCGGGCGCGCAGGCGGAGCGGCTTATCAAGCGACCGATCCCAACCGGCCACGGCTATCTGCCCGCCGCCGTCGGCAAGCTGTCGGAAATCCCTGCCCTGCATCTGCTCTTCGTCGTCGATACCGCAGCCGGCAATCTCGATCCGACGGCAAGCCTCGGGGCCAACACATCCACCGCTTCGGCCGCGGGCACCGCGATAGAGCCGGAGGCGGAAGAGGCGCGGAATGAACTCGAGACTGCGGCGGCTGACGAAATACCGGCTGACGCCGCGCCTGCCGCGGAAGTGCCCTCGCCTGAGGTCATCGATGCTGTGGCGAATATCGAGGAGGTCGAGCATACGGCGGAAACGTCTGGCGCAGACCATGAAGAAATACATGCACATACCGATGCCGTGGGTCAGGATATCGATACGCTGGTGACGATGGACGGCGCGACACCCGAACAGATCGAGGCGGCCGCACATGCCGACGAGCTTGTACCGGAGGCCGATGACGATCTCCGGCCGAGCGCCGGAGAAAGGCAGGCGGAGGATGCAGAAGCAGGCGCCGAGCCTGTCGCAGCCGAGGCTGATATTCCCGAAAACGACCAGTCGGAGGGTTTCACCTTCAAACGCAGCGGCCGCGCCACGCGTTTCGTCTGGAGGATCGATGCCGAAGGTCGCTTCAGCGAAGTCTCGCGCGAGTTCGCCGAAGCCGTCGGCCCGCATGCCACGAAAGTAACCGGCGTTGCCTTCGCCGATATTGCCAAGCATTTCAATCTCGATCCGGACGGCAAGATCGCCGAGCTTTTGGCGCGACGCGACACATGGTCGGGCCGGACGATCTATTGGCCGGTGGAAAATACCAGCCTGGTGGTGCCGGTCGATCTGGCCGCATTGCCAACCTACACGCGCAGCCGCGAATTCGACGGCTTCAGAGGCTTCGGCGTCGTCCGCCTGTCCGATGCCATCGAAGATCCGATGAAGCTTGGCTTGAGGCTGGATGGAGAGGACGAGCAGGAAGCACCGACGCCGGGCATCGCTGAAGAGCCAGCCGCGGAGACGGTTGCGCCGGCAATCGCCGAAGAAGTGCTGCAGGAGGCGGCGGAGGAAAATGTTGCCGCGGAAGAGGAGACTGCTCGCGATGCAGGATCCGAGGCAACGGGCGAACCCGTTCCCACGGAAGACGAGCCGCCTGCCCTGAAGATTGCCGAGACGCCGAACCGCCGGGAATCCGACAAGGTCATCCGGTTGCACGAGCGCCGCATGCAGACCTCAGGCGGCTTGTCGCTCAGCGAACAGGCGGCCTTCCGCGAGATCGCCCGGCAGCTCGACCCCTTCGGCAAACGCGCCGAGCCGCCGAGCGGCGAGCCTGAAACGGTGGAACAGTCAGAAGAGGTGGTGGACATCTCCCCGCAGCCAAATGCTGCGGATGAGGTTCTGTCCGATGCCATCGAAGCGCCGGCCGACGACCATGCTGCCGAAGAGCCGCCGCATGCCGAAGAGCAGCCAGAAAGCGTCGAGACCACACAATCCGAACCGGATATGCCGGCGCCTTCGACTGAGACAGAAACGCCGGAAGAAAACATCGATCCGCTGGAGGTCTTGAGCACCGCCATTCCGCCACGCATGAAAATGCGTGATGGGCTGTCGGCGGAGATTGTCGATCAACTGCCCCTCGCCATTCTGGTCCACGCCGGCGACCGGCTGATCCACGGCACTCCGGAATTCCTGCGGCTGACGGGCTATGAAAGTCTCAATGACCTGGAACATGTCGGCGGCCTGGATGCGCTGCTGCAGCGTCATGACCTCGAAGGCAAGACCGAACAGCCGGGAACGATGATGGTGGTGCGCGCCGACGATACGCTCGTGCCCGTTACCGCGCGGCTGCAATCGATCCGTTGGGAAGACGGCACCGCTTTGATGCTGGCGCTGATGCCGATCGAAAAGAGCGAAGCCCCTGCGCCGGAGCCCGTGCCGGAAGAAGCGCGGCCGGAACGCATGGTCGAAAAGCTCGCCAAGCTGCAGGTCGAAATCGAAGAGCTGCGTTCGACGCTGGAAACGGCAACGGATGGGGTCGTCATCATCGGGCAGGAGGGCGAGATCCGCTCGATGAACCGCTCGGCAAGCGCGCTCTTCAACTATGATGACCAGGAAACCCGCGGCAAACCCTTCGTGATGCTCTTTGCGCATGAGAGCCAGAAGGCCGTGCTCGACTATCTCAGCGGCCTCTCCGGCCATGGCGTGGCGAGCGTACTGAACGACGGCCGCGAGGTCATCGGTCGCGAGGCATCGGGCGGCTTCGTGCCCCTGTTCATGACCATGGGTCGCCTGAACTCCTCGAACGGCTATTGCGCCGTCATCCGCGACATCACGCAATGGAAGCGCACCGAAGAAGAGTTGCGCAACGCCAAGCGTGCGGCGGAGACGGCCAATGCCCACAAGACCGATTTCCTCGCCCGCGTCAGCCATGAGATCCGCACGCCGCTCAACGCCATCATCGGCTTTTCCGACATGATGGCCGGCGAGCGCTTCGGGCCGATCGGTCACTCCCGCTATATCGAATATGCGACTGATATCGGCCGCTCGGGGCGGCATGTGCTCGACATCGTCAACGATCTCCTGGACATCTCCAAGATCGAAGCCGGTGAGATGGACCTGGAATTTGCCTCCGTCGGCCTCAACGAAGCCATTGCCGAAGCCGTGTCGCTGGTGCAGCCGCAGGCCAACAGCCAGCGCGTCATCATCCGCACGGCGCTGTCGCAGGCCGTGCCGAACGTCGTCGCCGATCTACGCTCGATCAAGCAGATCGCGCTGAACATCCTGTCGAACGCCATCCGCTTCACGCCATCAGGCGGCCAGATCGTCGTGTCTACATCTTACGAAGGCAATGGCAGCGTCGTCATGCGCATCCGCGATACCGGTGTGGGCATGACTCGCAGCGAGTTGGAACAGGCAATGAAACCCTTCCGCCAGGTGTCGACCAATGCCCGCAAACGCGGCGACGGCACCGGCCTCGGGCTGCCGCTGACCAAGGCCATGGTCGACGCCAACAGGGCGACTTTCTCGATCAATTCGGCGCCGAACGAGGGGACATTGGTGGAGATCACCTTCCCATCGCCGCGCGTGCTGGCTAACTGAGAAATCGTCGGCCCGCCATCAGAACCAGAGATCGCGCACGCACCGTCCTTTTGAAGGAAGGTCTTCAAACGTGTCCAGCCCATCGAAGTGATCGATAGGCAGGTCGGAGACGAGATCCGGTGGTGCAAGCCGAAGATTGACGGCAATGCGTCGGCGGCCATCCTTTTGAAGCCTCAGGCCGCGCCAGCTCAATACGCAGGCGCAAGACGGGCAGAACAATATTTCAAGGGAGGACTTCTCCCTGCCGGCGCGCGTATAGGACGCGGTCTGCCCGGTGACGGAAATCCGCTCCCCTTCGTAACCGTAGGCCCACAATGCGCCATAGCGCCGGCAGAGCGTGCAATTACAGGCCGTGATCGAGCCTGGATCGCCTTCGAGCGTCCAACCCGCCTTGCCGCAATGACATGAGCCGATCAGCATGGGCATGCCGCTCCATTTTGGTGTTCGTTCGAAGGCGGCATTCTGCCTCCACTTGGCTCAACTCGCCAGAGCCAGCCCTCCGTAACGGCTGATTTCGCTCTCGATCTCTGCCACGAGCGTATCGAGCGCCGGATTTCTCACCTTGCGACCGCGGCGCACCACATAGGCCAAGGCAGGCGGTGCCGGCAGGCCATGGGTAATGATTTCCATATCGGGTTGCAAATGACGGCCGTTCAGAAGCGCCACGCCCAAGCCTGAAGTGACGGCTGCGATAATTCCCGCGGCACTCGCGCATTCGAACACGGTTTCAAGAACCACGCCGCCGTCCTGTCCGATGTCGAGCGCCCATCGGCGATAGAAGCATTCATCGTCGAAAGACAGAAAAGGAACCGGGCCATCTTGGGGCAAGGAGAGGTCCGAATGCTTGACCCAATGAAGCTGCTCCCGAAAGAGAACGACATCGGTCGGGCGGACCTCATGGGCGAAAACCTGGATGATGGCCGCGTCAAGCTCGCCCCGCTCCAGCATTCCCCGCAGGACCAGGCTCATGCGGACCTTGGTGCGGACGGATACATTCGGGTGCAGGCGGCGAAATCGTCCCAAGATGCGGGCAAGGTCGGTGCAGGTCGTATCCTCGGTCAAGCCGAGGGCAACGCGTCCGGCAAGCGGCGTCTTCGACAGGCTCAACAGGGCCTCGTCATGCAGGCCGAGGATGCGCCCGGCATAATCAAGCAGATCCTCTCCGGCCGCGGTGAACATCGACGCTCCAGGCTTGCGGCTCAGCAGATCGCAATCGAGGCTCGTCTCAAGCCGCTTGATCTTATGGCTGACGGCGGATTGCGACAGGCCCAGGGCCTCGGCTGCGCGGGTGATGCCGCCGTGATGACGAATCGCCCATAGCGCGCGCAACGCATCGATTTCCAAACGTCGGCTGGTGAACTCGGTCATGGCAAACTCAGGTCAGATAGTCTTGCAGAGAGAATGCATGTTCCGGCGGCATCTGGCAAATATTCATTCGTTCTAAGACTGAAATGTCATGCCGCGATCGATATTTGTCATGTGTAATCGAATTGGCCCCGGCCTATGGCTGAGTGGTAGGTGACATCCAATTGAGAGCCTTATGACCGACCAACCTCTCTCCCAACCCTTGTTAAACAACCGCCGCTTCCTTTGGCCGTTGATGGCGACGCTGCTGATCTTTAGCTGGAGTTCCGGCTTCGTCGGCATTCGCTACGCAAGCCAGGAGGCCGGCGTTATGCTGCTCCTGTTCTGGCGCACGCTGCTGTCGGGATTGGTGCTGCTGCCTTTTGCATTGGCGATCGGGCCGCGGATGCGGATGCGCGCGATAGCGGATCAGATGCTGTTCGGCGTGATGTCGGTCTTCCTCTATCTCGGCGGCTTTGCGCTGGCGATCGAACAGCGTGTGCCGACGGGGTTGGTGGCGCTGATCTCCGATCTCCTGCCGCTAGCTATTGCTGCCTTGTCGCAACCTGTCTTGGGGGAAAGGCTGAGCGGACGCCAATGGTTGGGGACGGCGATTGCGGTGGCCGGCGTGCTGATCGTGTCGCTAGACAGCCTAAGCTTCGGCGCGGCTCCAATATGGGCCTATGGGTTGACGGTCGGCTCGATGCTCGTTTTTGCCTTCGCATCGGTTCTGCACAAAAAGCGGCGGACCAAGCATATGCCCATTCACCAGAGCCTTTGCATCCACACGCTTACGGGTTCCGTGCTGTTCGGCATCTGCGCCACGATGCAGGGCGATCTTGCCCCGCCGCTGACCCGCGGCTTCGCGATCGGCATGATTTGGCTGGTGCTGATCGCAACCTTTGCCGCCTATTCGGTTTATTACACCAGCCTGCGCCTCTTCCCGGTGGCGCAGGTCAGCGCGGCCATTTATCTCAGCCCACCCGTTACCATGCTGTGGGCGTGGGCCCTATTCTCCGAACCGCTGACGACGGCGATGTTCGTAGGATTGGCGGTGACGCTGGTGGGTGTCGGGTTGACCTCGCGCAGCCCGTTAGCGGAAAAGGCCTGACATATCCTTTTGCTCGGAAGCGGAGCATTTCTGCTGTGTCCGCTGACCGATCAACGGCAAGCGGCTCATTGCAAGGAAAGATCGCAGTCGTCTACTGTCATCGCGCCGTCATTGATGACGATGATATGGAGCGAGCAAAATTGGGAGATGCGGTCGTGAATGCAAAAGAGGTAGCCGAAGACCGACCCGCAGTTCCACCTGCAGGCACACCTCGGGAGGTCTTCGGCGCGTTCCTCAAGCTTGGCCTCACCTCGTTCGGCGGGCCGATCGCGCATCTCGGATATTTCCGCGACGAACTCGTCGCCCGGCGGAAGTGGATCGACGAAAAGGGTTATGCCGATCTTATTGCCCTCTGTCAGTTCCTTCCTGGACCTGCTTCGAGCCAAGTCGGGTTTGCCATGGGCCTGTTGCGAGCCGGCCCGCTGGGGGCGCTTGCGGCATGGAGCGCGTTTACGCTTCCGTCGGCGCTGATCCTGCTCATCTTCGCCACCGCGGCCACTGCCCTCGACAATACCCTCGGGCAGGCTTTGCTGCATGGGTTGAAGCTCGTTGCCGTGGCTGTTGTCGCCCAAGCCGTTTGGGGCATGGCAAAGTCGCTGACGCCAGACAGGCCGCGTGCCGGTATCGCGCTCGCGGCGATTTTCATGGTGACGTTTGGCGGGGCGCTCGGACAGCTCGCAGCCATCGTGCTGGGCGCTGTAGCGGGACTTGCCCTTTGTCGCGGAGTTGTGGTCGAGCACAAGCCAAGTTTTTCGTTCGGAATATCCAGATCTGCGGGCCTCATCTGCTTGCTGGTGTTTCTGCTCTTGTTGTTCGGGCTGCCGCTCCTTGTTTCTGCTCTGGATTCACAGGGACTGCGTCTTTTCGATGCCTTCTATCGTTCCGGCGCGCTCGTGTTCGGCGGCGGGCATGTCGTGCTGCCGCTGCTCCAGGCAGAGGTCGTGAGGCCGGGCTGGGTATCGGAAAACGCCTTCCTTGCCGGCTACGGCGTTGCGCAGGCCGTGCCCGGTCCGCTCTTTACCTTTTCAGCCTATCTCGGAGCGGCGATGATACCGTCTCCTCATGGCCTTGCCGGCGCGGCCATCTCTCTGCTAGCTATTTTTCTGCCCGGCTTTCTGCTGCTCGTCGGCACCCTGCCTTTCTGGGACAGGCTCAGCACCTATCCGCTGGCTCAGGCGGCCATGCGGGGCGCAAATGCAGCCGTGGTCGGCGTGTTGGCCGCCGCTCTCTATAATCCGGTATGGACCAGCGCGGTCCTCACATCGGCAGATTTCGCCCTCGCCCTTTCCGGCTTCCTTCTGCTGGTAGTGTGGAAGTCGCCGCCATGGATCGTCGTTGTGCTGATGGCCGCCAGCGCCGTTATCTCTCAAATGGCGTAGTTTTCCATATCCTATAGGCTTAGGCCCATGCCTCCCCTCAGCCAAAAGGTGTGACCCACCCATCAGTATTTTAGCGATCCAAAACTTACTTTCGGTTGCCTTTTGTGGGATAGTTCGCCGTTGGGACCGGCTATTCCGGTCGGTCGTTGGGCGCATGGGGGCTCCAATGTCATCGACGGTAGCAGAAGCAGGCACGGGCGAGATTTCGCCCAATTTAGTGGTTGATGCGATGTTTGCGTGCCGAAAGACGGCCGCGATCAAGGCCGCCATAGAACTCGATCTTTTTACCTTGATCGGTGACGGCCGCAACGCAGCATCTTTGGCAGCCGCGACGAATGCTGCCGAACGCGGCGTGCGCATTCTGTGCGACTATCTAGTCGTAAACGGCTTTCTGACCAAGACGGGCAATCAATACGCCCTGACCCCATCCAGCCGAGCGTTCCTCGATCGGCATTCGCCGTCCTACATGGGCTCGGCCATCGAGTTCATCGCCGCACCGGAGATGCTGAAGCAGGTTCTGGACGATCCGACTTCTTATGTCCGCAATGGCGGGTCCATCGGGCTGGCAAATATGTCGCCGGACAATCCGGTATGGGTGAAGTTTGCTCGCGGGATGGGTTCGTTTACGGGTGGCAGTGCAATCGCTCTTGCCGCCGAAATGGCCAGCTTGCTCGTGGCGCCGAAGAAGATTTTGGATATCGCCGCAGGACACGGGCGTTTCGGGATAGAGATGGCGAAGACTTTTCCGTCAGCCGAAATCGTCGCGGTCGATTGGAGCTCCGTTCTGGAATTGGCCAAATATAATGCACGGCAATTTGGCGTCGCGGAGCGCTACACGGTCATTCCCGGCAGCGCATTCGAGGTCGATTGGGGCACGGATTACGATCTCATCCTGCTTCCGAACTTCCTGCATCACTTCGACATGGAAACCTGCGCCGGATTGCTCAGAAAGGTCCGAGCGAGCCTGAGCCAAGACGGCAAAGTGGTCGCGGTGGACTTCGTGCCCAATGACGATCTCGTCTCGCCTCCCTTCCCTGCCGCCTTTTCATGGGAGATGCTGGCCGGCACGCCGAAGGGCGAGGCTTACACGCAGAAGGATTTTGCCGAGATGGCTAGACGCGCCGGCTTTCAAGACGCGAGGGTAAAAACACTACCGCCATCGCCGGCGAGCTTGATCTTCTTCCAGTAGCGGCCTCTGGAGATAGCGACAAGGGGGTGTTGCCCCCTTAAGCTCCCCCAAATTATTCATCCTAGCCCGGGCAGCCTTGCGCTCGGCCTTGAATTCAACTTGCCAGGTTTCTTCGCCAAAGCTTCTTGTCTGCGCACTCGGAAACGCTGCTCTCACCCTTTCCGGCTTCCCTCTGCTGGTGGTGTGGAAGGCGCCGCTTCCGTTAAGAAGCAAAGACAGTCCAGCCAACACCCAAAGCGGCGGATGCCAATAAGGTTATCATCACCGACATCCTCAGGCGGAAGATGGCCGTTACAGCCAATAGGGTCAGCACTAGTGAGGGTAATGAAAGTGAGGTCAGGACGGGCACATCCATCGTCCAGGAGCCGTAGATTAAACTTATGGTCTCACGGAACAGCACATGGAGCCCGAACCAAATCGCGAGGTTCAGGATGACGCCCACGACCGCCGCCGTTATCGCTGACATGGCACCAGTCAGAGCGACATTGCCGCGCATCTTCTCGATGAATGGCGCGCCTGCGAAAATCCAAAGAAAGCTCGGCAGGAACGTGACCCAAGTTGTCAGCACGGCGGCGAAAGTTGCTGCTGTAAGAGGGCTGAGGGTCCCGGGATTACGATAGCCCGCCAGAAACCCAACGAACTGCGTGACCATGATCAACGGCCCAGGAGTCGTTTCCGCCATTCCCAAACCGTCCAGCATCTCGCCCGGCCGCAGCCAGCCCAACTGCTGCACCGCCTCCTGTGCGACATATGCCAGCACGGCATACGCTCCCCCAAAGGTCACGATTGCCATCTCACTGAAGAATATCCCGATTTTGGAAAAGACGTTGTCGGGACCGAGCGTGATCAGGAGGGCCGCAACCGGAATAAGCCACGCCGCCGCCAGCGCACCTGAGGTCTTCAGAGACCAGGCGAGGTTCGGTCGAGCGTGCAAAGGAATCTCCTCGCCAAGAACAGAATCCTTATCTTCCAAGATTGTCCCAGGGCCTGACTTGTGCCCACCGCCCGCGTTGAAGGCCGCTACCCCTCCGCGGGAGGCAAGGTAGCCGATAAGTCCCGCCCCAACGATGATGAGCGGAAACCGAACGTGCAGGAAGAAGATCGCGGCGAAGGCAGCGGCTGCCAATGCAATCATACCTCTGCTTTTGAGAGCTCGGCTACCGATGCGGAAGACGGCCTGGATTACGACCGCCAGCACAGCGCATTTGAGCCCGAAGAACATCCCTTCAATGAAAGTTAAGTTCCCGAACAAGACGTAGACGTAACTGAGTACGAGGATCGCAAGGAAGCCCGGCAGGACGAACAGACCGCCCGCGATCATGCCGCCCAAGGTCCTGTTCAGCAGCCAGCCGATATAGATGGCAAGCTGATGTGCTTCCGGACCTGGCAGCAACATGCAGTAGTTCAGAGCATGAAGGAACCTGTGCTCCCCTACCCACTTCTTTTCATCGACGACGATGCGGTGCATGACGGCGATCTGCCCGGCCGGTCCGCCGAAGCTCAGGGCGGCAACGCGGGTCCAGACCTTGATGGCCTCACGGAGGGGAACGACATCCCGATCAGCCGCGCTTGGTCGTGCAGCCGCGTTCTTTACGAGGTCGGTCATCGTCTCTCATACCTTCCTCGGGTTGGGCCAGTTGTGCGTCTCTTCCGTCGCGTCACGACACCAACGATAGAAGGCATCATAGAGCGTCATGCCGGCTTCCAATTGCTCCAAATCGTCG
Organism: Rhizobium sp. CB3090; assembly: GCF_029714285.1. Taxonomy (NCBI): domain Bacteria; kingdom Pseudomonadati; phylum Pseudomonadota; class Alphaproteobacteria; order Hyphomicrobiales; family Rhizobiaceae; genus Rhizobium; species Rhizobium sp. CB3090. The sequence continues at coordinate 296,365 of NZ_CP121662.1, read as the reverse complement.
TTGAACATCCGCGAAAGCCCAAGCGAGGCCGCGAGCAGTCCGGAGACTTCAGGTGCCAGGTCGGGTCGGGCGGTATCGGCGCCTCGAACAATGGTTGCAAGATGAAGGAGAGGCTCAGTGCCGAGGCCGAACTCCTCGATCATCACATCAAAGGTGCACAGCTCGCCCCGATGGCTCCAGAAGACATCCTCGATGTCGAAGGGCATCGCGTTGAAACGATCAGCGACGGCTAAGACTTCGACTGCCGGGACGAAAAGGAAGATCGCTGACGGATCGATGAAACGCCGGATCAGCCAAGGGCAAGCGATGCGGTCGATCTTCGGCCGAGCTCTTGTTACCCAAACGGTCCGCCCTTTGGCATCTCGGGCAGGCAACTTCTCCTCGGGGACCAGCACGCCCTTCGCGCTCCGCCATGCCTCGAAGCCGCCTTCGAGAACCTCCGCCTCCTTTCCGAAGACACGAAGATAGGCAGCAACTCCATGTCCGAGCTTTTGTCCCTTCTGACAGAGAATGATGGCTGGCCGAGCCAATTCGTTCGCCCAGTCGGTTACGGTTCGGTAGTCACGACGGATCGAGCCGGGAATAAGCCGGGGATCGGCAGCGAAATCCTCGTCGTTGCGGACGTCTATGATCGTCGGCAAGTTGGGCGTGCCGATAATACGATTCAGCTTGTCGGGTGTGATTTCCAGAAATGACGGCATAGCGCGTCCTCCGTTGGCTCGGGTTCTAGGACGCGATTCTTCAGCCGTAGCCTCGTGGGGTGATCGCAACCCCATGGGACAATCTTCTGCTCGACGTGATCCCAATGTCAAGCCGAATAACCGCCTGCCGTGCTAAGCAGATATTTTCTCAACTTCCGTCGCCGACTCATACGGTGACCGTAACATGGCTGTTGCGGCAAAATAACTGCGATAGAGAGCGGGCCGCGCCTCTATGAAGCGCGGCAACGTGGACTACTCCCCTCGCACCTTCGCGGCCTTGCGCGCGGCCCTTGAATTCGGCCTACCGCCCTTAGGGGGGCCGTCGTTCTTGGCAAAACTCGGCTTGCCCGGTTTCTTTGCCCAAGGCTTCTTGTCCGAACGCTCGGAGACACTGCCCTCGCCTGCATGCGCCCGTTCCGGTTTGCGGTCGGACTTCCATTTCGGCTTGCCGCTCTCCTTGGGACGGGCATCCCTGTCGGCGAAGGGCTTCTTCTTGCCGTAGGTTCCTTCCCGCTTGGCCTGCGAAAAATCCGGTATGCCGGCAAGGGGCTTGACGCGGATGCCTCTTTCCAAAGTCTTGCCCGGGCCGATCGCCGACAGAAAGCGTTCGGCGCCTTCTTGCGAAAATTCGACGAAGGTTTCCTCGGGTTGCATCTTGATGGCGCCGATGTCGCGCTTGGTCAGGTTGCCATTGCGGCAGAGCATCGGGATCAGCCAGCGCGGCTCGGCATTCTGCTTGCGGCCAACCGAGAGCGACACCCAGACGCCGTCGGTGAAATCGTTTCGTCCCGCGGATGGTCCGTCGTGGTGAGTGACGGGGAAATCGTCCCGGCGCGGCTTTCTGCGGTCGCCTTCGGCCGGTACGTCCTGCAGTTCCTCAGGCGCGGAATGGCCGGCACGATACTGCCGCAGGAATGCAGCGGCAACCTGCTCCGCGCCGTGGCGCTGCAGCAATTGCTGCACGATCGACTGCTCGTCTTCGGCAAGCGGTGCGGCAAAGACCGGGTCGGCGAGAAGACGCTCATCGTCTCGCTGGCTGACTTCGTCGGCCGATGGGGGCTTTGCCCAGGTGGCGCGGATGCGGGCAGCTTCCAGCAGGCGCTCGGTGCGGCGGCGGGCGCTAAGTGGCACGATCAGGGCGCTGACGCCCTTGTTGCCAGCGCGTCCGGTGCGGCCGCTACGGTGCAGCAGGGTTTCCGGATTGGTCGGCAGGTCGGCATGAACCACCAGTTCCAGACCGGGCAGATCGATGCCGCGGGCGGCGACGTCGGTCGCGATACAGACGCGGGCGCGGCCATCGCGCATAGCCTGAAGCGCGTGGGTCCGTTCGCTCTGGCTGAGCTCGCCCGAGAGCGCAACGACGGCAAAGCCCCTGTTGTTGAAGCGCGCGGTCAGATGGTTGACCGCGGCACGCGTCGAGCAAAAGACGATGGCGTTCTGTGCTTCGTAATAGCGAAGAACGTTGATGATGGCGTTTTCCCTGTCGCTCGGGACGACCGCCAGGGCGCGATAATCGATATCGACATGCTGCTTGGCTTCCGAGGCGGTGGCGATGCGCATGGCGTCGCGCTGGTAATTTTCAGCGAGCTTGGCGATCGAACGCGGCACGGTTGCCGAAAACATCAGTGTCCGCCGCTCCGCCGGCGCAGTTTCCAAGATGAATTCGAGATCCTCGCGGAAGCCGAGATCGAGCATCTCGTCGGCCTCGTCCAGCACCACGGCCTTGAGCCCGGAGATGTCAAGCGAATTGCGGCGGATATGATCGCAAAGGCGGCCCGGCGTGCCGACGACGATATGCGCGCCGCGCTCGAGCGCGCGCTTTTCGGTGCGCATATCCATGCCGCCGACGCAGGAGGCGATGGTCGCGCCCGTCAGCTCATACAGCCATTCCAATTCGCGCTGCACCTGCAGCGCCAGTTCGCGGGTCGGCGCGATCGCCAATGCCAGCGGCGTGCCGGCGAGGCCGAAGCGCTCGGCACCCTCCAGCAAGCTGGGCGCCAGCGCCAGGCCGAAGGCAACCGTCTTGCCGGAGCCCGTCTGGGCCGAAACCAATGCGTCCTTGCCGGTCAGGCCAGGATCGAGCATGGCCTTCTGTACCGGCGTCAGCGCTTCGTAACCGCGCTTTGCCAAAGCCTGGGCGATCGCAGGAACGATGCCTTCGAATTCGGTCATATCTTGTCTTTCGGAATTCTTCACGCGCCAGCCGGCGCGGATCGTCGTGGCCCGCACGTTGCAGGCCTCTTCTTCAGGCGTGCACATACTTGGTCGGCAAGCCATTGTACAGAGCAAGCGCGTATTTGTGCGACGCACCACGAAAAAAAGGCAGCTAATAGCGCTGCCTTTAAGGTCTATGCTGCCTAACAAGAGCTCGAGTCGATCAACGTCATGTCTCGGGAACCTCACGGCTCCAAGCCGTCCTAACTCATACGAACAGCCCCAAGTTGGACTTTACCTTTGACCAATCTCTCTTAACGCCGGGTTACCAGCCATAGGTCAGCGTTTGCCCATAAGTTTTAAGGGGATGTCAGCTCTTGAGCTCCTCCAGCTCGGCAAAGAGGTCCAACGCCTCGGGATTGGCGAGCGCTTCCTTGTTCTTCACCGGTCGGCCATGCACGACATCGCGGACCGCGAGCTCGACGATTTTGCCGGACTTGGTGCGCGGGATATCGGTGACAGCGATGATCTTGGCGGGTACGTGCCGCGGCGAAGCGCCGGTGCGAATACGGGTCTTGATCGCCTTGACCAGATCTTCGGTAAGCGCCGCGCCGGCCGCCAGGCGAACGAAAAGCACGACACGCACATCGTCATCCCAATCCTGGCCAATGCAGAGCGCTTCGAGGACCTCGGGCATCTGCTCGACTTGATTGTAGATCTCCGCCGTGCCGATGCGCACGCCACCAGGATTAAGCGTCGCGTCCGAGCGGCCATGGATGATCAGGCCACCATGCTCCGTCCATTCGGCAAAATCGCCATGGCACCAGACATTGTCGAAACGTTCGAAATAGGCGGCGTGATATTTGACGCGGTCGGGATCGTTCCAGAACATCACCGGCATCGAAGGAAAGGCCTTGGCGCAGACAAGCTCACCCTTTTCGCCACGCACCGGCTGACCCTCCTCGTTCCAGACATCGACGGCAAGGCCGAGGCCGGGTCCCTGGATTTCACCGCGCCAAACCGGCTGCAGGGGATTGCCGAGCACGAAGCAGGAGACGATGTCGGTGCCTCCCGAAATGGAGGCGAGCTGAATGTCGTCCTTGATGCCCTCGTAGACGAAGGAGAAGCCTTCCGGCGACAGCGGCGAGCCAGTGGACGTCATCAGCCGCAGGCTGGAAAGATCATGCGACGTCTTCGGCGTCAGGCCGCTCTTGCGCACAGCGTCGATATATTTGGCTGAAGTGCCGAACATGGCGAACTTCTCCGCCTGCGCATAGTCGAAAAGGATATTGCCATCCGGCGCGAAGGGCGAACCATCATAGAGGCAGAGCGTAGCGCCCGCGGCAAGTCCGGTCACCAGCCAGTTCCACATCATCCAGCCGCAGGTGGTGAAGTAGAAGACCTTCTCGCCGGGGACGACACCGCAATGCAGGCGGTGCTCCTTGATGAGCTGCAGCAATGCGCCGCCGGTCGAATGGACAATGCATTTCGGCACGCCCGTCGTACCAGAGGAAAACAGGATGAACAGCGGATGCGAAAACGGCAGCGGCACGAATTCGACGGACTTCGCCTCGAAAGGCGCAATGAACGCATCCAACGTCCTTGCATCCGGCGTCGCGGCCGCGACCGCATCGGCATCGCCGGCATAGGGGATGATGACGGCGGGCGCGCCGAGGCGCTGCGCGATGGCGCTGACCTTTGCAGTCACGTCCTGCAGCTTGCCGCTGTACCAATAGCCGCTGCAGGCTATGAAGAGTTTCGGCTCGATCTGGCCGAAACGATCCAAGACGCCCTGCTCGCCGAAATCCGGGGAACAGGAAGACCAGATGGCGCCGATCGAGGCGGCGGCCAGCATGCAGGCGACGGTTTCCGGCATATTCGGCATCATGGCGGCGACGCGGTCGCCCTTGCCGATACCGAGCGCAAGATAGGCCTGCTGCAGGCGCGATACCATGGCCGAGAGCCGGTCCCAGGACCAGCGGTCGCGCACCTTGTCTTCGCCCCAGAAGATCAGCGCATCTTCCGCGCCGCTTTTCGACAGCAGGTTCTCGGCGAAATTCAGCTCGGCATCGGGAAAGAAATGCGCCTCCAGCATCAGGTCGCCATTAATCAGCGCCCTTTCGCCGCGTTTTCCCTTGATGCCACAGAAATCCCACACTGCCGTCCAGAAGGTTTCGCGGTCGGCGATCGACCAGGCATGCAGGCTGGAAAAATCGGAGAGCGACAGGCCGAAGCGCCGGCTGCAGTCTTCCATGAAGACAAACATCGGGCTTTGCCGGCGAAATTCGTCCGATGGGGTCCAGAGCGGCTGACTGTCTCGCATGTTATCTCCTCCCGTTTTCGGCCTATATACCATGCTGCAGCGCATTATAAAGTCACTGAGTTATCCGTAATCCCGCTGTACAATGTTTGCATCCGCCGATCATTTCCTATATCCGGCAAACGCAGGCATATCAGCGCTATCAGTATGAAAGTCTGAGTTGGATCATGAGAGCGTCGAGGAATAAGAAGTGGCTGATGACGATGCGATCGGCATCGCGCTGGCTACCTGCCGTTGCGCGCACCACGGGTATCGTCCTTCTCACCATCATCATCGTCTTCGCCGTTTTCAGAGCAACCGCTCCTTTTCTGATTTCCAGCGGCCTGGTGCGTGCGGGCATCGAGGATGCGCTGTCGGACTGGACCGGATATCAAGCCCAGATCGAGGGCACGCCGACGCTGGAATTCTGGCCGACGCCACGCGTGACACTCAATCAGGTGACCATCCGCGAACCGACGAAAAATGGCAAGGTGCTCGGCCATGTCGACAGCCTCTCGGCGGACTTCTCGCTGTTTGCAGCGCTACGCGGGCACGCGCATTTTCATGAATTCCATTTTCTGCGGCCGATCATCTATATCCGGCGCGACGAGACCGGTCTGATCGACTGGACGAACGAGGGGCTGCTGTCCAAGGCAATCGAACGGGTGGAGACATCCTCCAACCAGGGCATGCCGATGCGAAAGGATCAGGATGCCGTCATCGGCATGCTGACGATCGAAGACGGCAGCGTCGAGATGACGGACGATCGCAGCGGCAACCTTTACAAGATGAGCAGCGTGAATGCGGACATCTCCTGGCCGCGGCTGTCCGGGGCGATGACTGCCGTCATCCTGGCGCGGCTCAACGGTCAGGATGTCAAGATCGATTTCAATTCCACCCAACCTCTTCTGCTCTTTGCCGGCAAAAGCGTCGATGCGAAGACAAGCTTCTCCTCGCCGCTGATCAACTGGACTTATGCCGGGGCCACCAGCATTTCCAATCTCTCCGCGCTCGCTGGAAATCTGAATCTGAGCGTGCCGAATGTGCCTTCTTTCCTGGCGTGGAGCGGAGAACATCTGCCGGCGGCCGATACGCTGCAGAACGTCTCTCTCAATGCCGACGTCGCGGCGATCCCGAACGGCCTTCGCTTCAACAATCTGAACTTCAAGGTCAACGATTCCGCCGCGTCCGGCGTCATGGATCTGAGCTATACGAAGGGCGGCAAGCCGAAGATTTCCGGAACGCTCGCCTTCGACCAGATGAACCTCAATCCGTTCCTGGCCGCCTTCTCCATGCGACTCGCCGCCGATACCGCCATCGACGCATTGCTCAACGGCAATCCGCTGCAGCGCCTGGACTTGGATATGCGCCTGTCGTCGAACAAAGCCGTGCTCGGTCCCTTTCAGTTCGATGATATCGGTGCCAGCCTGCTGGTTGCGGGCGGCAAGGCAAAATTCGATATCGGCGACAGCGGCTTCGAAGGTGGAGAACTCACCTCCCATCTGGAGGTCACGCAGGGCGACTTCGGTGGTGGCGGCAAATTGCAGATATCCATCCACAATGCCGATTTCGGCGGGCTTTTCACCCGCCTCAACCTTGCAGGGCCTCTGCCGCTGACGACAGGATCCCTGGACCTTTCGCTCAGTACTTCCAAGCCGATCTGGGCCGCCAATCTCAGCGATGTCGCCGGCAAGATGCATTTCACCTCGGCCACCGGTTCCTTCCGGCAGTTCAACATCTCCGCCTTCCGTGCGCTTGCGTCCGACAAGGCCTTTTTCCGGATGAGCGACATCGCCGACACGTCCTTCGACTTCGACAGCCTGGACGTGGATGCAAGCTTTGCCAAGGGATCGGTCGAGGTTCACGATGCCAAGATCGTGGGGCGCAACGAAACAGTGATGCTGAACGGCGTCATCCCCTTCCGCAGCAACGGGCTGGCGCTGTCGGGCACGATGCAGGCGAGCGATCCGGCCAATGCGACGGAACTGCCGATGCTGCCCTTCTTCATCGGCGGCACATGGCCGGACCCGGTGATCTCGCCGGTCACGACACTGCTGCATAAGCCCGGCCAGCAGTCGCAGCAACAATAGAGCAGTTCCAGGAAAAGTGCGAAGCGGTTTTCCGTCCGGAATGCGTAAAAACAAAGGGATAGAGCGCGACCAACGGCGTGCTTTGCGCTACGCCGCAGCCGCCGCCTGCTCGTCCCTCTGGCGCTGCACTTCGCGGCGCTTGGTCACGAGCGAGGCGCAGATGACGCCGACGGTGACGACGCCGATCAGGATGGTGCAGATGGCGTTGATCTCAGGCGTCACGCCGAGCTTCACCTGGCTGTAGATCAGCATCGGCAATGTCTTGGCGCCTGCCCCCGAAGCAAATGTGGCGATCACCAGGTCGTCGAGCGACAGCGTCAGCGCCAGCACCCAGCCGGAGAATACGGCCGGCGCGATGATCGGCAGCGTGATCTCGAAAAAGGTACGCACCGGCGGCGCACCAAGATCGAGCGCCGCCTCCTCGATCGAGCGATCGAAGCTCAAAAGCCTGGATTGCACCACGACCGCGACGAAGCACATGGTCAGCGTCGTATGCGCCATGACGATCGTCCAGAAACCGCGATCGAGGCCGGCGGTGACGAAGAGCAGCAGCAGCGACAGGCCGGTGATGACGTCGGGCATGACCAGCGGCGCATAGATCATGCCGGAAAACAGGATGCGACCGCGAAAGCGCGTGTAACGCACCAGCGTCAGCGCCGCCAGTGTGCCGAGCACGGTGGCGATCGTCGCCGAAAACACGGCGATGCGCACGGTCAGCCAGGCGGCGTTGAGCATGTCATTGTTTCGAAGCAGATGGCTATACCATTGCGTCGAGAAGCCACCCCAGACCGTGACCAGCCGCGACGCGTTGAACGAATAGATGACCAGCAGCAGGATCGGCAAATACAGGAAGGCAAGGCCGAGTGTCACGGAAATGATATTGAAGCGAGACCAGCGGCTCATGTCTTATCTCCCCTTCTCATCGGCTTTCGCCTGCATATGTTGGAAGAAGACGATGGGCACCACCAGCACGAGCAGCAGAATGGTCGCCACCGCGGACGCCAGCGGCCAGTCGGTGTTGCCGTAGAACTCGCTCCACAACACCTTGCCGATCATCAGCGTTTCGGAGCCGCCAAGCAGATCGGGGATGACGAATTCGCCGACCGCGGGGATGAAAACGAGCATGCAGCCGGCGATGACGCCGGGGACCGACAAGGGGAAGGTCACGCGCCAGAAAGCGCCGATCGGCGTGCAGCCAAGGTCCTGCGCCGCCTCGATCAGCGTGCCGTCCATCTTTTCCAGAGAGGAATAGAGCGGCAGCACCATGAAGGGCAGATAGGAATAGACCATGCCGATATAAACAGCCGTATTGGTATTGAGGATCACCAGCGGCTCATGAATGATGCCGAGTGTCATCAGCAGTTGATTGAGCAAACCCGTGGTGCTCAGGATCGACATCCATGAATAGACTCGGATCAGGAAGCTCGTCCAGAACGGCAGGATGACCAGCATCAACAGCGTTGGGCGAATGCTGCGCGCCGCCTGCGCCATGCCGTAGGCGATGGGATAGGCGATGAGCAGCGTCAGGATCGTCGATATGCCTGAAATCTTCAGGCTCTGCACATATGCGTTGAAATAGAGCGGATCGCCGGCCAGCCAGGTGTAGTTGTCGAAGGACATGCTCTGCAGCTTGTCCCACCAATCGCTGAAACTGTCCGACCAGTTGAAAGCCGGATCATAGGGCGGAACCGAGAGCGCCTTCGTCGACAGCGAAATGCGGAAGACGATCAGGAAGGGCGCGAGAAAGAAAATCAGCAGCCAGGCATAGGGAATGATGATGACGAGGCGCTGATAGATGGCAGAACCGAGCGTCCTCATGATCAATCCTTCAACAGCACGCCGGCATTTTCGTCGAAGGAGACCCAGACGTCCTGATCATAGGCGAAAGGTTCCTCCACGGCGCGCACCGCATTCAGCGACGAGGCCTTCACGACCTGTCCGCTTTTCAGCTTGACGTGGAAGACCGTCATGTCGCCGAGATAGGCGATATCCCAGATTTCGCCCTCGGCGGCGTTGACGGAGGCGTTGGCCGGCGGGCGCGGCGTGACACGCAGCTTCTCCGGCCGAATGGCGAAGCCGGCGCGGCTGCCTTCGATGGGCATTTCGCCGGTTGCCGTGCGCAGGGTGAAACCATTGTCGACAGCGATCTCGACGGTGCCGCCATTTGCACGCGTCACATTGCCGTCGAGAATGTTCACGTCACCGATGAAGTCGGCGACGAAGCGGGAGTTCGGAGCTTCATAGATCTCCGCCGGCGTCGCCACCTGCACGACCCTGCCATGGCTCATGACGGCGATGCGGTCGGCCATGGTCATCGCCTCCTCCTGGTCGTGCGTGACAACGACGAAGGTAAGGCCGAGGCTCTGCTGCAGGTCCATCAGCTCGAACTGGGTCTCCTCGCGCAGCTTCTTGTCGAGCGCGCCGAGCGGTTCGTCGAGCAGCAGCACCTTCGGCCGCTTGGCGATCGAGCGGGCGAGCGCCACACGCTGGCGCTGGCCGCCGGAGAGCTGGTTCGGCTTGCGCTTGGCAAATTGCTCCAGCTTCACGAGCTTCAACATCTGTGCGACGCGCTCGGCGATCTCCGCTTTCGGCATGCCGTCCTGGCGCAGCCCGAAGGCGATGTTTTTTTCCACCGTCATGTGCGGGAAAAGCGCATAGGATTGGAACATCATGTTGACGGGACGGCGATAGGGCGGCGTGCCCGCAAGGTTCTGGCCGTCGAGGACGATCTCGCCCGTCGTCGGCTGTTCGAAGCCTGCCAACATGCGCAGCAACGTGGATTTGCCGCAGCCAGATGCGCCGAGCAGGGCGAAGAATTCGCGGTTGTAGATATCCAGGGAAAGATTGGCGACGGCGGTGAAATCGCCGAACTTCTTGGTGACGTTCTTGAAGGAAATATAAGGCCTTGCCGTAGGATCGGCCCACGGCGCGAAGGAACGCCGGATGTTACCAAGAGACTTCATTATCTATCCCCGAAATGAATGCCGCTCCGGCTTTTCCCCCATCCGGTAGCGCTTCAGATTTCTTTTATTCCATCCAGAACCGCCGCCGCCCTGGATCACTGCTGTACTAAGGAAAGGCCCGGGCGTTTCCGTCCGGGCCTTTGTCTGGCTTATTGACCGGTCACGACCTTGGTCCACAAGCGCGTCGCCAGGCGCTGCGTTTTCGGATCCCACGGCTTCACCGTGAACAGGTGCTTCATGATCTCGTCGGTCGGATAAACTGCCGGATCCTCGAGGATTTCCTTGTTCACGAATTGCTGCGAAGCCTTGTTGCCATTGGCATAGGCGACGAAGTTGCTGGCCTTGGCGATGACTTCCGGCTTCATGATGTAATTCAGGAATGCATGCGCCTCGGCCACGTGCGGCGCATCGGCCGGGATCGCCATGACATCGAACCACATCTGCGCCTGCTTCGGCATCGAATAGTCAACATGCACGCCGTTCTTGGCTTCTTCAGCGCGGTTGCGCGCCTGCAGCACATCGCCGGAATAGCCGAAGGCGATGCAGATATCGCCGTTGGCGAGCGCATTGATATATTCGGACGAGTGGAACTTGCGGATGAACGGGCGGATCGACGTCAGGAGAGCCTCCGCTTTCTTGAAATCCTCAGGCTTGGTCGAGTTCGGATCGAGGCCGAGATAGGCCAGCGCCGTCGGGATGACATCCTTCGGCGCATCGAGCATATAGATGCCGCAATCCTTGAACTTGGCGGCAACCTTCGGGTCGAAGATCACATCGAGCGTCGGCTTGTCGTCGGTGCCGAGGATCTGCTTCACCTTGTCGACATTGTAGCCGATGCCGTTGGTGCCCCACATATAGTCGACAGCATATTGGTTGCCGGGATCGTAAGTGGAGATGCGCTGCATCACCATATCCCACATGTTGGAGATATTCGGCAGCTTCGATTTGTCGAGCTTCTGGAACACGCCGGCCTTGATCTGGCGCTGCATGAAGTCCGCCGTCGGCACGACGATGTCGTAGCCGGTCTTGCCGGCCAGGAGCTTGGTCTCCAGCGTCTCGTTGGAATCGAACGTGTCGTAGACGACCTTGATGCCGGTTTCCTTGGTGAAATCGGCCAGGATCGAATCATCGATATAATCCGACCAGTTGTAGATATTGACGACCTTGTCTTCGGCCTGGGCTGCCGTCACCAGCGAAACGGCTGCGAAAGCCGTTGCTGCGAGCCGCGCGAACATGGACTTCATGATCTCTCCTGTTTTGTTCAAGGGCATCCCCGCGATACCCAACCCTCTGTTTTTCCCGTCAGACTAGAAAGGAATTCCAAAGGCCACAAGGGGGAAAAGCAAGGCAGTATGAGCTTTGGCGGATTTACCGAACATGGGCAGGCCATGTAGGCGTTTTCATACGTAAGTCGGGCGGTTGCCGGCGAAGAGATCGGCATGGCTCTTCAGCAGGCGGGTCATGCGATCGACCACCGTGCGGATTTCTCGGCGGTGGCGATCGGCGTCATTCATGATGATCCACTGTCCATGACGCAGCGATGCGACCTCCTCGCCGACCCGTTCCAGCCGAGGCTCCAGATCCCCGACAAAGCAAGGAAGAACGGCGATGCCGGCTCCCGCAAGGACGAGATCGTAGAGGGAGCGCGGCCGATTGACGGTCACCGCGATCGCCTCGCGCTGGTTCTGATGCGGCCAGCGCAGATAGGCGGAGATCGCATCCTCTTCCGTGACGGCGATCCAGCGCCTCGGCCCGGCGAAGCGCATGTTGCGCGCCTGATAGGCGGCATACGCAACATCGCCGGTCTTGACGGCAGCCAAATTGATCTCTTCCGGCTCGAAAGCACGGATGCCGATGTCGCTTTCGCGATGGGCGAGGCTGGCACGGCGTTCGGCAAGGTGGAGATCAATGCGAAAGCCGTCGCGCTCGGAACAGATCGACGGCATGTTCTGGCTGAGCAGCCAGCCGACCCAGGTTCCGGCCGCGATCCGGACGATTGCCGCGCCTTGGGCATCGCGCTGCCAGCTTTCGATCTTACGCGCGGCCGCTTCCATCTCCAGCAGTTGGTCGAACAATTCCTGGCCGTCGCCGGTCAGCACATAGCCCGTCTGGCTTCGCTGGAAGAGCAAGCGCCCGATCCGGCTCTCCAATTCCAGCATGCGCCGGCCGATCGTTGCCGGGCTCAACCCGCTTGAAGATGCAGCGCCCGTCAGCCCGCCGCCGCGGGCGACATCGAGAAAGAGTTGGTAGGAATCCCAGGTCGCATTTTTCATAATTGAAAGACATAGGGCGAAAACGGCGGTTTATAAAGAAAAATTCTCTCTGTAATTGAAGGGATGCCTTTCAATATGGAGACTTCCCATGATCGACTGCATCGCTTTAGCCAGAATTATGCAACTGGAAAACGAAGCCCGCCAAGCGCTATGGCGGCGCAACGAGGACGCTTTCTATCAGGAATATGGCCGTGATTCCCCGGCACTGTTTGTCTGGTTGGGGAAGGCTCTCGACGCCGGCTATGCATGGTTCAAAACGAAAAAAGCGGACCGGCCTGATATCGGCCGCTCCGCCCGTGATGGTGACGATCGCTGCGGTCAGGCCGCTTCTGCTCGCATATAGCTCACGCCCTGCCCGCCCTCGATCTTGAACTGCTGGATGAGATGGAGCAGCTCGTCCGCTTCGGTAGCCAGTTCGCGGCTGGCGGCGGTGGTTTCTTCGACCATGGCGGCATTCTTCTGTGTCATCTGGTCCATCTGGTTGACGGACGAGTTGACCCCCTGCAGCGCGCTTGCCTGATCGTGGCTGGCGCGCGCGATCATTTCCACATGCTGGCTGATGGTGACGATCTGACCGCTGATCTGGGCGAGCACGGAGCCGGCCTCTTGCACGAACTGCGAGCCGGAATTGACCTCGTGGGTCGATTTGTTGATCAGCCCCTTGATCTCCTGTGCCGCGGCGGCGGAGCGTTGCGCAAGCTCGCGCACCTCCATGGCGACGACGGCAAAGCCCTTGCCGGCCTCGCCGGCGCGGGCAGCTTCGATACCGGCATTCAACGCCAGAAGGTTGGTCTGGAAGGCGATCTCGTCGATCACGCCAATGATCTGCTCGATCTGGCGTGAAGCATCTTCGATACGCCCCATCGCGTCAATGGCGTTACCGACGACAACGGAGCTGTCGTCGGCGCGACGCTTGGCTTCGCGCACGATCGCATCCGCTTCCTTGGCGCGCTCGGCGGACGAGCGAACGGTGACGGTGATCTCATCCACGGCGGCGGCGGTTTCTTCCAACGCGGCCGCCTGCTGTTCGGTGCGCTTCGACAGGTCCTCGGCGGAGGCTGCCATCTGGCTGCCATTGCTCTGGATCATCTCGACGTTGTCGCGCACCTGGCTGAGCGTCTGCTGCAGGCGCGACAGCGAGCTGTTGAAATCCTGGCGGAGCTGCTCAAGGCGGCCGATGAAGGGCGTCTCGATGCTCGAAGAGATATCGCCTTGGGCCAGCCGCTCGAGGCCGGCGGCAAGCTCGCTGACGGCGAAGTCGATCTGGCGGTCGAGCTCGCGCTTTTCGGCATCGTTGCGGTGGCGCTCATGCTCGGCGGCGGCTCGCTCCTCGTCACTCTGCTCTTCGATGCGGATCTTCGAGAGCGCATTTTCCTTGAAGATGCCGAGCGCGCGGGCCATGTCGCCGATTTCGTCGTGGCGTTGCTCGCCGGAGATCGCGGTTTCCAGCATCCCGTCGGCAATGCGGCGCATGGCGGCAGTGATCTGACCGATCGGGCGCTGCAGCGTCAGGACCAGGGCGATGCCGCCGGCGACCGAGAGGATGATGCCGAGCGTTGTGGCGAGGATCGAGATGTAGTTCGCCTGGTCGCGCTCGGTGCCCGCGCTTTGCTTCTGGGTTTCGGCAAAGGCCGTGAGCTGCCCCCAGACCTGATCGAGCTGCTGGCGGGCGCTGGCATATTCGGTGATGCGCTGGGCGATCGTATCGACCAGCTTACCACCGGCGTCATCCATCGACTTGATGGCCGGACGGATGGCCTTGTCGATATCGCCGGCGAAATCCATGCTCTTGGCACTCTGGTTCAGCGTATCCATGTCGCCACCAAGCTTGGAGACTTCCTGGCGCAGCCGAACGAGATTGTCCTTGTTGGTATTGGCATTGAAGTCGGCAAGCACGAGCTGCAGCGAATAGATCGAACTTTCGAGACGGCGCGTGTCCTGCAGAACGGAATTGGTCTGGACGACACGGGCGTCCAGTTGAACGAAGGTCGTGGTCGCCTGGCGCATCATCTGCGTTGCCGTGAGCTGCGTATAGGTCGACATCTGCCGGAAGCGGGAGAGCAGCCGACCGATCGAGGTGACGGTATCGTCCGTCGGAACATCGGTGCTTTCGGTGAAAGGGGTAAGATCCTTGATGGTGCCGGCCAGCGACTGCACGACGCTTTTCTGATTCTGCGGCACGGCGAGATCGATCGCCCGCAGCGCCTTGTTGAGGTCAGGCAACCGGTCCTTGAGCAGCTTGACCTTGTCGGCAGGCGTTGCGGCCTTGTTGAAATCTTCGGCAACGGAGACGAGCGTATCGCCACCCTTCAGCAGGCGGTCGGCGGCGCGCAAGGTCGAGGTCGCGTCAGCCTGATCCTTGCGCATCTGATCTTCCAACTGCTGGCCATCGTAATCGACATTGAAACGGGCGCTGATCAGCGCTCTCTGCGCGTCGTCGATCACCTTGCGAAGGGCAACTTCCTGCTCGTGCAGCGTCCAGAGCTTGGCAACCACGTTCGACGTGTCGGCGGTCTTGGCCGTCGCATCCGTCAGATTGTCGCGGCCTTCCGCGTCCTTGCCGAGCTGGGCCAGCGTCGCGTTCAGAACGCCCTGTTGCGATTTGATATCCTGATAGAGCTTGTCGCGTTGCTGTTCGTTGGTAATGCGCAGGAAGTCATCCATCGAACCGTAGAGATTCTTGAAGCCCGTCAGCGATTGCAGCACACTGTTGGAAATTTCCATGCGTCCCTGCAGCAGGCCGGAAGCGTAGAGCCCGGTGAGGCCGACGGCGGAAATGCTGATGACGAAAGGCAGAACGAAGATCAGAACCTTCGTCTTGATCTTGAAACGGGACAGTATCTTGTCAATGAACATGGTGGCTCTGGCCTCTCATACACCGCACTCACCCTGCCGACGCCGCCACGGCGCTGACCGGATACATAATCATCAATCCTAAAATTTTTCGCAGGCGGGGTCCCAACCATGTCGGGAGGCAATCATTGCTTCGGCTCTACGTTGTAGAAGCACGCCCCAGAAAATCTTTGCGGATTGTGAGTTCGATTAATTAATTTTCGGATAAGGCGCGGCGGCAAGGAGCCGCAGGGCTTCTGATAGCCCGAGAAAGCCTTGAAATGCAGGGATGCGAGGCTTCAGCCGAGAGGATATAGGGCGTATGCACACATGACGGCCGCCGGGAAGACGGCGACCGAAGCCGAACAGGCCGATGATATCAGAAGCTGCGCACCGCGAGGTAAGCAATGCAGGCAGCCGTGGCGCCGGTCGCCAGCATCAGCAGCCGGATGGCCACCAACTTGGCATTGTCACGGGTTTGAGCAATTGCAATGGCGCGAGCGCGACTTTGTTTTCTGTTCATGAGCCTAAATCCCATTTTCGCACTGACACGATAACCGGCAAAAGGTCGTTCCGGCAACTGCCAATGTGGACAATAAAGATGTAGGAAAGGAAAACGCCGGAACCAGAGCCTAACCGCAATTGTCGCACCCTGCGAATACTTGTCCGAAAGGCGTAAGATTCTTTGCCCGGCAGCTCTACTTCGGGAGCATCACTGTGGGAGATGCTTCCAAATCGGTGCTTCAAGCCGCTTCGCCCGCGACATGACCCGAGGCCCAGGCCCACTGAAAATTATAGCCTCCGAGCCAGCCGGTAACGTCGACGCATTCGCCGATGAAAAAGAGGCCGGGGATGGTTTTCACCTGCATCGTCTTCGAATCGAGGCAAGCGGTATCGAGGCCGCCAAGCGTGACTTCCGCCGTTCGATATCCTTCGGAACCCGACGGCTTGACCGGCCAGGCTTGGACCGCGGCGGCCAGTTGCTGCAGGCGTTTGTCGGGCTGATCGGCCATATTGCCCGACATGCCCTCTCCCTCGGCGAAATGCTGCGCCAGCCGCTTCGGCAATATTTCTGCCAGGGCCGTCTGCGCCGATTGCCGGCCATTGGCTTGCCGAGCGGTTTTCAAGGTGATGAAAATGTCGATATCGGGCTCGATCGCGACGGTGATCTCGTCGCCCTCCCGCCAGTAGGAGGAAATCTGCAGGATTGCCGGACCGCTCAAGCCGCGATGAGTGAAAAGTAGGGCTTCGCGAAATGCTGTCTTGCCATGGCGGATTTCGGCAGGTGCGGCAATGCCGGCAAGTGGCGCCAGGCGCTGAAGAAGCTGGGGATCGAGAGTCAGCGGCACGAGGCCGGGGCGGGTCTCGACGAGCGGCAGGCCGAATTGCTCGGCGATGCGATAGGCAAAGCCGGTGGCTCCCATTTTCGGGATCGACTTGCCGCCAGTGGCGACGACCAGAGAAGTGGTCTCCAAGGCACCCTCCGACGTGGCGACCCGGTAGCCCCCGCCGGCAACCGGGTCGATGGCGGCGATTTCGGTACGCAGCCGCAGTTCCACGCCGGCCGCCCGCATCTCGTCGGTCAGCATGCGGATGATGTCTTTGGCGCTGTTGTCGCAGAAGAGCTGACCGAGCGTCTTTTCATGCCAGGCGATGCCATGGCTTTCGACCATGGTGAGGAAATCCCTTGGCGTGAAGCGCGCTAGTGCCGACTTGGCGAAATGCGGATTGGCGGAGAGAAAGTTCTTCGGGCCGGCATGAATGTTGGTGAAATTGCAGCGGCCGCCGCCGGAAATCCGGATCTTCTCGCCGGGCGCGGCGGCATGGTCGAGCACCGCGACGGAGCGCCCGCGCTGGCCGGCGCGGATGGCGCACATCATGCCTGCGGCACCTGCGCCGAGAACGATCACATCATATCTGCCGGCCACGTTTCATTCCTTTACCCATTGCTGCGTCGCATCGTCGTTTTTCCATCATATGGCGAAAGTCCTAGCGGTTTTCCCCCTCGCCAATTGGCAAACTGCCGTTATGATGCAATCACCGATCAACGCAAATACGGTGTTTTATGGCCGCGAAAAAGACCCCGCTGAAAGCTTCCTTGCCGGTCTCGAAAGTCGCAACAGTTCCCCCAAGCTTACGATCGGCCCGTGGGGTGGCAAATTGGAAGGAAGCGGCTCAATGGCTGCGGGCGCGCGGGATCGAAGACATAGAATGCATCACGCCCGACCTTGCGGGCGTGCCGCGAGGCAAGATGATGCCCACCTCGAAATTCACCTCCAATACCTCGCTTGCCCTGCCCTCGGCGATCTATCGTCACACGATTTCCGGCGAGTATCCGGAAGAGACCGAAAGCTTCCGCTACGAGCCGCGCGACAGCGACCTGAAGCTGGTGCCCGATCTTTCGACACTCTCCGTCGTACCTTGGGAAAGCGATCCGACCGCGCAAGTGATCTGCGACATCGTCAATTCCGATGGCGAGGAAGTCTCCTACACACCGCGCAACGTATTGAAGCGCATCATGGGGCTTTATCGCGACCGCGGCTGGAAGCCGGTCGTGGCGCCGGAGATCGAATTCTATCTCGTCGCCAAGAACGACGATCCGGACTATCCGCTGCATCCGCCGAAGGGCCGTTCGGGGCGCTCGATCCTGGGCGGCCAGGGGTATTCGATTGCCGGCATCAACGAATTCGACGAACTGATCGATGACATCTATCATTTCTCGGAGAAGCAGGGCCTGGAGATCGACACGCTGATCCATGAAGAGGGTCCCGCGCAGCTCGAAATCAACCTGCGCCATGGCGATCCGATCGAGCTTGCCGACCAGGTGTTCCTGTTCAAGCGTACCATTCGCGAAGCGGCGATGAAGCACGGCATCTACGCCACCTTCATGGCCAAGCCGATCCAGAGCCAGCCGGGCTCGGCGATGCATATCCATCAGTCGGTGGTCAATATCGTCACCGGCAAGAATGTTTTCACCAATCCGGACGGCAGTCCTTCGCTGGAATTCTTCCACTTCATCGGCGGCATGCAGCGTTACGTGCCGAATGCGCTGGCGATGCTTGCGCCCTACGTGAACTCCTACCGACGCCTGGCGCCGAACATGTCCTGCCCGGTCAATAACGCCTGGGGCTACGACAACCGCACCACGGCCTTCCGGGTGCCGGTCTCCGATCCGCAGGCTCGCCGCGTCGAGAACCGGTTGCCGAGCTCGGACGCCAATCCCTACCTGGCGCTCGCGGCCTCCCTCGCCTCCGGCCTGCTCGGCATCATGAAGAAAGTGGAGCCTACCGCGCCGACCGAGGATTCGGCCAATGAAGGTTCGATCGACCTGCCGCGCGGGCTTCTCGAAGCCATTGCGCTGCTGGAAGACGAACCGGCTTTCGAAGAGGTCCTGGGCAAGGACTTCATCGACCTCTATGTCGGCGTCAAGCGCGGCGAATTCGAAACCTTCATGCAGGTGATCAGCCCCTGGGAGCGGGAATTCCTTCTGCTTAACGTGTGAGGGGGCGCCGATGACATTGCAGGAAGCATGGCAGAGCCCGATAGCACCTGGGCTTTCCTGGTATCAGGCAACCGTCGGCCCTCGCCCGGCCTATCCGAAGCTCGACGGTTCCCGCCGGGCCGACGTTGCGATTATCGGCGGCGGCTATACCGGCCTGCAGGCGGCCTATAATCTTGCCAAGGGTGGCGTCGACGTGGTGCTGATCGATGCCAACCGCTTCGGCGACGGTGCATCCGGCCGCAATGGCGGCCAGCTCGGCACCGGCCAACGCTCCTGGCCGGAGGAACTGGAAGAGAAGATCGGCTACGAGCGCTCAAAGGCATTGTTCGATCTTGCCGAGGACGCCAAGCGCCATCTTCTCGATTTTGCCGCCGAGCATGGCATCGACATCGATTTCATGCCCGGCCAGATGAATGTCACGCACAAGGGCAGCTACAAGCGCGCCTATATGGAGAACGCCGAAATCGCCGCGACGCGCTACGGCTATCCGCATGTGAGCTTCATGGATCAGGCGGAAACGCAGGAGCGGCTCGGCTCCAAGCGCTATCTCTATGGCATCAGGGATATGGGCACGGGTCACATCCATCCGCTGAAGCTGCTGATAGGTCTCGCGCGAGTAGCCCAGGCGGCCGGTGCTTCGCTCTTCGAAATGACGCCGGCCAAGGCAATCCGGCAATCCGGCGGCAAGACCCTGATCGAAACCGACAGTGGCACCATCACCGCCGACCGCGTGTTGATTGCCTGCAACGGCTATATCGGCAATCTGGAGCCGGCAACCGCGAGCCATGTGATGCCGATCCGCTCTTTCATCGGCGCTACCGAACCGCTCGAAGCATTTCCCAATATACTGCCCGGCGGCGAAGCGGTGGCGGATTCGCGATTCGTAGTTCGTTATTTCCGCAAGTCGAAGGATGGACGCCTGCTGTTCGGCGGACGTGAGGCCTATACCGCCGATAACCCGCGCGACATAACGCAGCACATCCGCCGTCAGATCGCCGAAATCTATCCTGATCTCGGCAATATCAACATAACCCATGCCTGGGGTGGATCTGTCGGCATCACCATGCCGCGCCAGCCTTTCGTGCGCGAAGTCATGCCGGGGGTCACGTCGATCGGCGGCTATTCCGGACATGGGGTCATGCTGTCAAATTATTGCGGTAAACTCTATGCGAAAACGGTTCTCGGGAACGCCGACGACCTTGCGCTTTTCAAGGCGTTGAACATCCCGCCTTTTCCCGGCGGCGCCCGAATGCGGGCACCTCTGCTGTTCCTGGCGCTCTCGTGGTTTGCGTTGCGCGACAGGTTTTAGATACGGAGCGGATTTCCTCTTCCGGCAATCCGCTCTAAAAGCCGACTCTGAATTTTGCGATGCACACTGGCCTTTTTAAATCGATTAGATTAAAAGGGGCCTTAACCAAGACCGATTGAGAGATACCTCATGAGCAGCCAAATCATTCCCGTTGAACCATTTGACTATGTCGTTTTCGGCGGCAGCGGCGATCTTGCTGAGCGCAAACTGCTGCCCGCCCTTTATCACCGCCAAATCGAAGGTCAATTTTCCGAGCCGACTCGTATCATCGGCGCATCGCGGAGCGCGCTGTCGCATGAAGAATACCGCAAATTCGCCGAAGCCGCGCTGAAAGAGCACCTGAAAAAGGGCGAATACGACGAAGCGGAAGTGAAGAAATTCTGCGCGCGCCTGTTCTACGTGCCGGTCGATGCGCGCAGCGATGCTGGCTGGGATCACCTCAAGAAGCTCCTGGATGAAGGCAAGGATCGCGTCCGCGCTTTCTATCTTGCGGTCGCTCCCGGCATTTTCGGCGATATCTCGCAGAAGATCTACGATCACAAGCTGATTACCAAGCAGACCCGTATCGTCGTCGAAAAGCCGATCGGTCGCGATCTCGCCTCCGCCCTGCAGCTCAACGACTCGATCGGCAGGGTCTTCAAGGAAGAGCAAATCTTCCGCATCGACCACTATCTCGGCAAGGAAACGGTGCAGAACCTGATGGCGCTGCGCTTTGCCAACGCGCTTTATGAGCCGCTATGGAACGCCAACCACATCGATCATGTGCAGATCACAGTTGCGGAATCGGTCGGTCTGGAAGGCCGCGCCGGCTATTACGACACGGCCGGCGCGCTGCGCGACATGGTGCAGAACCACATCTTGCAGCTCCTCTGCTTGACCGCGATGGAAATTCCGTCCTCGATGGACTCCGAAGCCGTTCGCGATGAAAAGCTGAAAGTTCTGCGCGCCCTGAAGCCGATCGATGCTTCCAATGTCGAACAGGCGACCGTTCGCGGCCAGTATCGCGCCGGCGCTTCCGCAGGCGGTCCGGTCAAGGGCTATCTCGACGAGCTGGAAGGCGGCGTTTCCAACACCGAGACTTTCGTCGCCATCAAGGCCGAAATCGGCAACTGGCGCTGGGCCGGCGTTCCCTTCTACATCCGCACCGGCAAGCGCCTTGCCGGTCGCATGTCGGAGATCGTCATCACCTTCAAACCGATCCCGCACAACATTTTCGATCAGGCCGCCGGCCGCATCGTCGCCAATCAGTTGATCATCCGCTTGCAGCCGGACGAAGGCGTCAAGCAGTCGCTGATGATCAAGGACCCGGGTCCGGGCGGCATGCGCCTGCGCAACGTCTCGCTCGATATGAGCTTCGCTTCGGCCTTCAACGTCCGCAATCCGGATGCGTACGAACGCCTGCTGATGGACGTCGTCCGTTCCAACCAGACGCTGTTCATGCGCCGCGACGAAGTGGAAGCCGCATGGGAGTGGGTCGATCCGATCCTCAAGGGCTGGGAAGCCACAAGTCAGCCGGTACAGGCTTATACCGCCGGCACTTGGGGACCGAGCCAGGCCATCGCGCTGATCGAGCGTGACGGCCGCACCTGGCACGACGATATCTAAAGCGGGGCGACAACGATGACAGCGAACATGCATGCTTTCGCCAATGGCGCCGAACTCGCCGGCAAGCTCGCGGATAAGGTGGTCGAGGTTCTCTCGGCTGCCATCGCCGCTCGCGGCTCTGCAAGCATCGCGGTCTCCGGCGGTTCGACGCCGAAGATCTTCTTCCAGACGCTGTCATCACGTTCGCTCGATTGGAGCAAGGTGACGATCACCCTTGTCGACGAACGGTTCGTGCCGGCTGACAATCCGCGCTCGAACCACCTGCTCGTCCAGGAAAACCTGCTGAAGGACAAGGCCGCATCGGCACAGTTCTTTCCGCTCTATCAGGACGTACCTTCCGTCGACGAGGCCGCCGTCATCGCCACGGAAAAGACCAAGTGCATCGGTTTTCCCTTTGACGTCGCCATCCTCGGCATGGGCAATGACGGCCACACGGCCTCGTTCTTTCCGGGCGGGAGCAATCTGACAGCGGCGCTCGATGCGAAAAGCCCGCGTGGCATCATTACGATGGAAGCCGAAGGAGCCGGCGAAGCCCGGCTGACCTTCACCTTCTCCAGCCTTCAGGATGCCCGATTGCTGGTGCTCCATATCGAGGGAGAAGGCAAGAAAGGCGTTCTCGCCAAAGCGGAAGCGCCGGGCGAAGAGACCGAGATGCCCATCCGCGCCGTTCTGCGCCGGGCCGCTTCTCTGGTCGAGATTTATTGGGCTCCCTGATACGGCCGACAGGCCTCGTCATCGAACCCCTGAGAGACACAGCAACATGTGCTGCGCCATGCGCCCGCAAGGGCGCACCGGCAAAGCATTGACTTTTGAACCTCGCGCTACGCCCTCTACCAAGACAGATCAAAGTGATCTTCCGGGCACCGCGCAGAACAGACGGAGGCAGATCGACCATGGCCGCTGACGCCCGCATTTCCGCGATCACCACACGCATCATCGAGCGCTCGAAGCCGACACGCGAGCGCTATCTGGACCGCCTGCGCAATGCCGCAACAGTGGGCGCGCAACGCTCCGTGCTCGGCTGCGCCAATCTCGCGCATGGCTTTGCCGTCTGTTCCCCCTCCGAGAAGGATGCGCTTGCGGGCGACCGCGTGCCCAATCTCGGGATCATCACGTCCTATAACGACATGCTCTCGGCACATCAGCCGTTCGAGACCTATCCTGCGATCATTCGCGAGGCGGCTGCAGAGGCAGGCGGCATCGCTCAGGTTGCCGGCGGCGTGCCGGCCATGTGCGACGGCGTCACGCAGGGCCAGCCCGGCATGGAGCTGTCGCTCTTCTCGCGCGATCTGATCGCCATGTCGGCCGGCGTCGGCCTGTCGCACAATATGTTCGACGCGGCCGTCTTCCTCGGCGTCTGCGACAAGATCGTGCCCGGCCTTGTCATCGCCGCGCTCTCCTTCGGCCATCTGCCGGCCGTGTTCATTCCGGCCGGGCCGATGACCTCGGGCCTGCCGAATGACGAGAAGTCGCGCGTGCGCCAGCTCTATGCCGAGGGCAAGGTCGGCCGCGCCGAGCTGCTGGAAGCGGAATCGAAGTCCTATCACGGCCCCGGCACCTGCACCTTCTACGGCACGGCGAACTCCAACCAGATGCTGATGGAGATCATGGGCTTCCATATGCCCGGCGCCTCCTTCATCAATCCAGGCACGCCGCTGCGTGAAGCGCTGACGCGCGAGGCCACCAAGCGCGCGCTCGCCATTACCGCCTTGGGCAATGAATTCACGCCTGCCGGCGAGATGATCGACGAACGTTCGATCGTCAACGGCGTCGTCGGCCTGCATGCGACCGGCGGCTCGACCAATCATACGATGCACCTCGTCGCCATGGCGCGCGCAGCCGGCATCGTCCTCACCTGGCAGGACATTTCCGAGCTTTCGGACATCATCCCGCTGCTTGCCCGCGTCTATCCGAACGGGCTTGCCGACGTGAACCATTTCCACGCCGCCGGCGGCATGGGCTTTCTGATCAAGGAGCTCTTGAAGAAGGGCCTGCTGCACGACGATGTCCGCACCGTTGCCGGCCAGGGACTTTCGGCCTATTCGGTCGAGGTGAAGATCGGTGCCGATGGTGGTGTCGTCCGCGAGCCGGCGCCGGAAAAGAGCGGCGATCCCAAAGTGCTGGCAGGGGTCGACGCGCCATTCCACGCCAATGGTGGCCTGAAGATGCTGCGCGGCAATATCGGCAAGGCGGTGATCAAGATTTCCGCCGTCAAGCCGGAGCGCCATGTCATCGAGGCGCCCGCCATCATCTTCCACGATCAGCTTGAAGTGCAACAAGCCTTCAAGGACGGCAAGCTGAACCGCGATTTCGTGGCCGTCGTCCGCTTCCAAGGCCCGAAGGCGAACGGCATGCCGGAGCTGCACAAGCTGACGCCTGCGCTCGGCGTGCTGCAGGACCGCGGCTTCCGCGTGGCACTTCTGACCGACGGGCGCATGTCCGGCGCGTCGGGCAAGGTCCCGGCCGCGATCCACGTCACACCGGAGGCCGTCGACGGCGGCCCGATCGCTCGCATCAAGGATGGCGACATCATCCGCATCGACGCGATTGCCGGCACGCTGGAGGTGCTGGTCGACGCCGCCGACATGGCCGAACGCGATCCGGTCGTCATCGACCTGTCCGAGAATGAATTCGGCATGGGCCGTGAGCTCTTTGCCACCTTCCGCCACGGCGCCGGCCCGGCCGATCAGGGCGCCAGCGTCCTGTTCCATCATTGAGACGATAACAGCCCAAAGAAGAGCCCCGTGCAGCATCTGCCGCGCGGGGCTCTTCTTTGCTTCGGTCGAAATTCGAGCACTTCCAGGAAAAGTGCGCCGCGGTTTTCCGTCCGGAATGCGTCAAAACGAAGGGATAGAGCAGGAAAGCGATTCCGCGAAACGCTTTTCTGCTCTAAGCGCGGATGTCGAGCACGCGGTCGCGATGCGACGGATGGGTGCTGTAGACGAAGATTTTGTTCATTTCCTTCTCCGATAGCAGGCGCAGGAAACGTACCTCGATGGTGTTGTTGGGGAAAACCTTCATCAGCATGCAACCGACCTTGGTGATGCGGGCATCGGGGATATCGAGATAGAACTGCTTCGGCAGATTGTACTGGGTGAGGATCGCGAGGATCGCGCTGCTCTGCGAGATGCGGATGATATCGCAGCGGCGCGAGGCCAGGTTCATGACGCCTTTTTCGGTATATTCGATCCGCGCGGCGTTCATCGTGTCCTCCATCCTGTACCGCACCTCGCGGTCATACATGAAGGACTCTTCCTTGTTGAGGAAATGTTGGCCTGGGTGAGCCGTGCCGGAAGCTGCCATTGTCGTAAATCCCTGAAGTATATTACGAAGCTCAGGCTACCAGCGGGTATTTAACAGAAGGTTTGGAAGCGCTAGATCAAGTTGCATTTTGTTGTATTTCTACACTTGGACTAGCGCTCCCGCACCCTTGGGAGGATGCCTTATTGCTTGCGATAGGTGTGGCCTTCAGCATCGAAGAGATGCAGCTTCTGCCTATCGGCCGCAAAGCGCATCTTCTGCCCGCGCTTAACATCAGCGATGCCGGGTATCTTGACGATGATCGGCTCACCGTCCACCAGGCCCTCGATATAAAGTTGAGTGACTTCGCCGAGGGCTTCCACGATGGAGACCTCGCCTTCGAAGAGGTAGTTCTCGTCGGTCGCGATCCGCAAATCTTCCGGACGAACGCCGAAGCTTGCGGTCTTGCCTTGCTCGGATGCCGCCGTTGCAATGTCGAGCGTCACCATCTTGCCGCCCGTCAGCGTCACCGTCGTCGTCGCGCCGGTTCCGGTGACCGTCGCCGGGAAGATGTTCATGGCCGGCGAGCCGATAAACTTCGCCACGAAGAGGTTGGCCGGATGCTCATAAAGCTCGAGCGGCGCGCCTACCTGCTCCACGCGACCAGCCGACAATACGACGATGCGGTCCGCCAATGTCATGGCTTCCACCTGATCGTGGGTGACGTAGATCATCGTCGTCTCGGGCATGGAGTCGCTGAGCTTGGCGATCTCGATACGCGTCGCCACGCGCAGCGCGGCGTCGAGGTTCGATAGCGGCTCGTCGAACAGAAAGACCTTCGGGTTACGGCAGATGGCGCGGCCGATTGCAACACGCTGGCGCTGACCACCCGAGAGGGCCTTTGGGAGACGCTCGAGATATTGCGTAAGCTGAAGGCTCGCCGCCGCGGCGCGAACACGGCGGTCGATCTCCTGCTTGCTTTCCCCAGCGATTCGCATGCCGAAGGCCATGTTGTCGAAGACCGTCATGTGCGGATAGAGAGCATAGGACTGGAAAACCATTGCAATGCCGCGCCGCGACGGTGGCACTTCATTGACCTTTTGCCCGGCGATGAGCATGTCGCCGGAGGTGATGCTCTCAAGTCCGGCGATCATGCGCAGCAATGTGGATTTGCCGCATCCGGACGGACCGACGAAGACGATGAACTCGCCCTCTTGGATATCCAGATCGATGCCATGCAGAACATGCACATTCCCGTATGATTTTCGGATGTCCTTCAGAACAAGCCCTGTCATCTATGCTCTCCTCCTCCCAAACACTCAGGCGAGACGCGCGAAGTAAGCGCCCCAGGCCGGAATATCGATCTTGTTGCCGTAATTGTTGCTTGCAAAACCGTGGCCGGCAAGGGCCTGCCAACTCCCCTCGGGCAGGCTTGCCGTCGCCTCCGTCGCGCTCATGTTGAACATGCAGAGAATGGTTTCGCTGCCATAGTGACGCGTATAAAGCAGCACGTCGCCCTGCGGCTCCGCAAACGCAATCTCGCCCTTGGCGAAGGCCGGGTGCTGCTTGCGGAAGGCGAGGAAGCGGCGATATTGCTCCAGCACGGAATGCTCATCTCCATTCTGCACGCTGACAGCGCGCAGGATATGCTCTACGGGCACCGGAAGCCAAGGCTTCACCGTCGAGAAACCGCCCTGGGTAACCTGGCTCTCCCAGACCATCGGCGTGCGGCAGCCGTCGCGGCCCTTGAATTCCGGCCAGAACTGAATGCCGTAGGGATCCTGCAGATCCTGGTAGGCGAGATCGGCTTCCGTCAGACCAAGCTCTTCGCCCTGATAGAGGCAAACCGAGCCGCGCAGTGTCAGCAGCAAGGCCGCATATTGCTTGGCAAGCGCGTCCCGATCGGCAACCAGGCTTCCCCAGCGGCTGACATGGCGCGCCACGTCATGGTTTGAAAATGCCCAGCAGGCCCAGCCTTCGGGCGCGGCAGCGGCAAAATCCTTCATGACATCTTCGACGCGCTCCGGCGACAGCGGGTCCGGTGCCAGGAACTCGAAGGCGTAGCACATGTGCATCTTGTCGCCGCCGGAGGTATATTCGCCGACGATCTCGAGGCCGCGCTGGCTATCGCCGACTTCGCCGACTGCGGCAATCGCCGGATATTCGTCGAGCACGGCTCGGAAACGCTGCAGGAACTTCAGATTCTCCGGACGGTTCTTGTCGTAGATATGCTCCTGGAAATTATAGGGATTGACCGCCGGCGCGGTGGAAGCATTGCGGCGTGACGGCTCCAGCGCGGGATTGTCACGCAGTTTCTGGTCATGGAAATAGAAGTTGATGGTGTCGAGGCGGAAGCCGTCGACGCCGCGGTCGAGCCAAAAACGCACGACATCCAGCAGCCGGTCCTGAACCTCGGGATTGTGCAGATTCAGGTCGGGTTGCGAGATCAGGAAGTTGTGCATGTAATATTGCATGCGGGTCGGATCCCAGGCCCAGGCGGAACCGCCGAAGATCGACAACCAATTGTTGGGCGGTGTGCCATCCGGTTTAGCGTCGGCCCAGACATACCAATCCGCCTTGGGATTGTCCTTGCTCGAACGACTTTCGACGAACCAGGGATGGCGGTCGGAACTGTGCGACAGCACCAGATCGATCATCACCTTGATGCCCAAGCGATGCGCTTCAGCCACCATCACATCGAAATCGGCCAGCGTACCGAAGATGGGATCGACATCCTCATAGTTGGAGACGTCGTAGCCGAAATCACGCATGGGCGAGGTGAAGAACGGCGAAATCCAGATCGCGTCGACACCCAGGGAGGCGACATGCGGCAGGCGGACGGCGATCCCCTTCAGGTCGCCGATGCCATCGCCGTTGGAGTCCTGATAGGAGCGCGGATAGATCTGATAGATCACCGCTCCGCGCCACCAGTCTTTATCAACCGTCGAAATCGATTGAGGGGCAATGTTCATTCTGAGTAGGTCCCGTATGAGTAGAAAGGTCTTCGGTCAGCCCCCCTTCACCGACCCGGCGAGCAGACCGCGCACGAGATAGCGCTGCAGACCGAAGAAGACGAGGAGCGGAATAATAATGGTGACGAAGGCGGAAGCCGTCAGGATTTCCCAGTTGCCGCCGCGCGAGCCGAGCAGGGCGTTCAGCGCTGCCGTCAGCACCAGATGATCCCTGTCGGTGCCGAGGAACACCATGGCGATCAGAAGGTCGTTCCAGACCCAAAGGAACTGGAAGATCGCGAAGGAAGCGAGCGCCGGGAAAGACAGCGGCAGGATGATCTTGACGAAAATATCGAAGTCGCTTGCGCCGTCGACGCGGGCGGACTCGATGATTTCCTTCGGCAGGCCGGCAATGTAATTGCGCAGCAGGTAGATGGCGAGCGGCAGGCCGAAGGCGGTATGCGCCATCCAGATGCCAGGATAGGTTTTCGACGGTACGCCGAACATCTGGCCGATCTCATTGTAGATGCGCAATAGCGGGATGAGCGACATCTGCAGCGGCACGACGATGAGGCCGACGACCAACGCGATCAGGAGTGCGCGGCCAGGGAAGTCCATCCAGGCAAGCGCATAGGCCGCGAAAGCCGCGATCAGGATCGGGATGATCGTTGCCGGAATGGTAACAGTCAGCGAGTTGATAAAGGACTGGCCGATGCCTTCACCCGTCAGAACGGTGCGATAATTCTGCAGAGTGAACTCCGGCGGGGTGGTGATGGTCAGATAGATGCGCTTGCCGCGTGTATCCGCGTCGAAGGCGGCATTCTTCTGATAGCGGTAGCTGCCATCGGCATTGACGGTGAGCGTCTCGCCATTGCCGATATCCGCCGGCGTACCGGCCTTATAGGCGGCGGGGTCCTGCACGCGCAGGCCGAAGGATTGAATCTTGCCGTTACCGTCGTTGCCGTCGCCGGATACGTTACCGGCGATCACGTAGTTGGGACCGTCCTGCGTTGCCTTGTCGGTGCCGGCAAGGCGCACGGCCGTCGTCCGCGTCGAGCCGGCGAAGGCCGTCCACCAGCCGGAGACGACGATCTGGTCCCTGTCGCGCAGGGCCGTGATGAAGATGCCGAGTGTCGGCAGCAGCCAGATGACGACGATGAGCATAACCGCGAAATGGACGAAGAGGCGTGCGGGGCCGATGCGACCGAGATTTCCAATCATGTCAGCGACCCTTCATTTCTGCGTTTGCACGACGGATATTCCAGATCATGATCGGCGTGACGGCGACCATGATGACCAGCGCGATGACAGCGCTTCGGCCGGAATCGCCGCCGCCACGGAACAGCCAATTGAACATCAGATTTGCAAGGACCATCGTGTTCCATTGACCGTTGGTCATGGTGAGCACGATATCGAACACTTTGAGGACGAGGATGGTGATGGTCGTCCAGACCGTGGCGATCGTGCCCCAGACCTGCGGCACCATGATCTTCCAAAATATCTGCCAGCCGTTGGCGCCATCGATGACCGCGGCTTCGATGGTCTCCTCCGGAATACCGCGAAGGGCGGCCGACAGGATGACCATCGCGAAGCCAGTCTGAATCCAGATCAGCATGACCATCAGGAAGAAATTGTTCCAGAAGGGGATGGTGATCCAGACTTCGGGTGTGCCCCCGAAGAGCTGCACGACGGCATTCAGCAAACCGATCTGCGCATCGTTGCCGCCGCGATATTCGTAGATGAATTTCCAGATGACCGATGCGCCGACAAAGGAGATCGCCATCGGCATGAAGATCACCGCCTTGGCGATATTACCCCACCAGATGCGGTCGGTCATGACGGCGATAACGAGGCCGAAGAAGGTGCAGGCCGCCGGCACGACAGCGAGCCAGAGAATGTTGTTGAAGATCGATTGGCGGAATTCGGTGTCGTTGAACGCCCAGACATAATTGGCACCACCGACGAAATGATTGCCGTCAGGACCGTAGAAGGACAGGATGAATGTCGCAACCACCGGATACATGAGATAGATGGCGAGGAGGAGAAGCGCCGGTCCGAGGAAAAGCCAGGGACGGATGAGGCCGCGGCGACGCAGGTTGACTGCGGCGCGGTGAACATCGCCACCCTCTTTCGCCGGGAAAATTATCTCCAGCAACTTATTGGAAAACAGAAAGTAGGCGGCGCAAACGGCAACGCCGAATATCATGGCTCCGATCGCCGTCAGTATCTGCGAAATCATCCTTGCCTCCCGAACAATTGCTTGCATAAAGCCACCTGTCCGGCGCCGCCGCCCCCCTCAGGCGTCGGCTGCGACAGGGGAAAATGGCGGCGCCGGCAAATACCGGCGGCGCCCTTCTGCGATGTTATGATTACTTGATGGAGTCCCACGCCTTTTGGATTGCGTCGGCGGAGTCCTGAGCCGACTTGCCGCCGACGAAGTCCACCATGCCGGTCCAGAATGCACCTGCGCCGATCTTGCCCGGCATCAGGTCGGAACCGTCGAAGCGGAAGGTGGTGGCGGTCGTCAGGATTTCGCCTTCCTTCCTCAGCGTGTCGTTGGCATAGGCAGCCGTGTTGACGGCCTTATATGGGGTCAGGAAGCCCGATTGCGCCATCCAGATTTCCTGGGCGATCGGTGTCTGCAGGAAGGCGATGAAGGCACGGGCGGCCTTCGAGTCCTTGGTGATCGCTGCCAGCGTGCCGGCGCCGAGAACCGGCTTGCCGAGTTCCGGATGCGATGCGTAGGGCGGGAAGTAGAAAAAGTCGGCGTCCTGGCCGAGCTTCGTGCCTTCCGGGAAGAAGGACGGGATGAAGGATGCCTGCTTGTGCATGTAGCACTTGGGCGGAACCGTAAAGAGGCCCTTAGGGCTATCACGGAAATCGGTCGAGGCAACCGCTGCGACACCGCCGTCGACATATTTGGGGTTCTTGGCGAACTTGCCGAATTCATTGATGGCGTTAACGACCTTGGCGTCGTTGAATTTCAAGCTGTTGTCGACCCAGTCGTCATAGTCCTTCGGCGACACGGTGCGCAGCATCAGATCTTCGACCCAGTCGGTCGCCGGCCAGCCGGTGGCGCCGCCCGAACCGAGACCGATGCACCAGGGAGTGCCGCCGTCCTTGACGATCTGATCGGAAAGCTTGAACAGGTCTTCCATGGTGGTGGGGACCTTATAGCCGGCTTCTTCGAAATTTTCCGGTACGTACCAGACGAGCGACTTCAGGTCGGCCTTGTAGGGGAAGGCGTAGAAGGCGTCCTTGCCGTCCTTGCCCTTATAGGTGCCATAGCCAACCCAGCTATCGCCGGCGCCGTAGTTGGTTTTCACCCAATTGGAGAGATCATCGCCGAGCGGCGTCAGGTAGCCCTTGCTGGCAAGGTTGGCGAGGAGGCCCGGCTGCGGCAGGATCGCGACGTTCGGAGGCGAGCCGGCTTGGGTGTCGATAACGATCTGCTGCTCATAGTTTTCCGAGGATGAATACTTGGCATCGACGCCTGTCGCCTCGGTGAAATAATTCAGAACGCTGGTGAATAGCGCCTCGTCTTCGCCGCGCCATGGGCCGAAGATCGTCATCGTTTCACCCTTCAAGTCCGCATGGGCGGCCTTGAAGTCGTCATAGCTCTTCCAGTTGAACTTGGAATCCTGACCGGGTTGGAACTTCAAATCTGCAGCCAGTGCGGTACCAGCCGCCAGGGCCGCAACGGCAACGGTCATCAAAAACAATTTCTTCATGTGATTGTCCTCCCAAATACAAATCCACGAGCCCGAACACGTTGCGCGTGTTGCGCGCCCATTTCTCAAAGCGCTTTGGCTACTCACTCATTCCATTGCGGGTAGAGCAAAGTCAAGCGAATTTGTGAGTTCGGCTAATATACACCCAAATCTCGCGATGCAGCATGGAATAACATCAATATTTCGCAAATTGTCTTGTTTCGAATGCGTCGCCTGCTACATAGTTAAAAGCGCTTTGGAAGCCGGCGCATGGCAGGAGGAGGCCTTTGTGCCACTGGAAATGGGCATAGGGAGGAGCAAAGACACGTGAATCTGAAGCAGCTATCGCAAATGTTAGGCCTGTCGCAGACCACGGTCAGCCGTGCTTTGAACGGATATCCGGAGGTCAACCGCGAAACCCGCGAGCGAGTGCTCAAGGCGGTTCGGGAAACCGGCTATCGCCCGAACAAAGCCGCGCAACGGCTGGCGACCGGCAAGGCCGGCTCGATTGGCCTGGTCATGCCGATGGCCGCCGGGCATCCGTCCGACCTGCATTTCAGTGAATTCCTGACCGGCCTCGGCGAGGAGGCCTTGAAGCATGATTTCCATTTCGTCCTGACGCCGGCCGATCCGAACGACGAGGTCGGTGCGCTGAAGCGGCTTGCGGCCAGCGGCAATGTCGACGCCCTGTTCATCACCTATATGCGCGGCCACGATCCGCGCCTCGAAATGCTGAAATCATTGTCCATACCCTTCCTTGTGCACGGACGGTCCTTTGGGACGGAGCCGGACTACCCCTATCTCGACATCGACAACGAAGCGGCCTTCTACGATGCCACAAAGCTGCTGCTGCAGCTTGGCCACAAGCGTTTTGCGCTACTGAACGGTCCGATCTATCTCGATTTCGCCATCCGGCGCAAAAAGGGAGTGGTGACGGCACTTGCCGAACGCGGCCTGACGCTGGACGAGGCTTATGTCAGCCATACGGCGATGACCGATGAACAGGGGCTGTTCGCCATGGAGCGCATCCTGCAGCTCAATGAGCGGCCAACCGCCATCCTCTGTTCCAGCACTGTACTCGCGCTCGGCGCAGTGCGCGCCATCAACCAGGCGAATCTGAAGCTCGGCGAGGACATTTCGCTGATCGCACACGACGATGTGCTGACGCTGCTGAAACCGGAGAATTTCACCGTACCGCTGACGACCACGCGATCGTCGCTGCGCGCTGCGGGCGTGCGCGTTGCCGAACGGTTGATCGGCGAGATCAAGCAGCTCGAGACATTTCCCGAGCAGGAGCTTTGGAAAGCCGAACTGATCGTGCGTGCCTCGACCGGCGTGGCGCCGGCCGAGTAAGATGGTTTGATTGGCACAACCTGCCCGAAAACCGCTTGATCGGTTTCGGAACTATGCGCCGACGGCTTCAGAATTTCGGCGGCGTCTGGCCGGCGGCACGGTGGGCGGCAATGGCGGTATTGGCCATCAGCATGGCAATGGTCATCGGTCCGACGCCGCCCGGAACCGGAGTGATGGCGGCCGCAACTTCCGCCGCCTCGGCAAAGGCGACATCGCCGACCAGGCGGCTCCTGCCCTCGCCGCGTTCCGGTGCGGCGATGCGGTTGATGCCGACATCGATCACCGTTGCACCCGGTTTCACCCAATCCGCCTTCACCATTTCCGGCCGGCCGACGGCCGCCACCAGGATATCGGCACCGCGGGCCACCGTGGCCAAGTCCTTCGTCCGCGAATGCGCCGTCGTCACCGTCGCATTGGCAGCAAGCAGCAGTTGCGCCATCGGCTTGCCGAACAGGTTGGAGCGGCCGATGACGACGGCATTCAAACCCGACAGATCCTCGCCATGGATGCGGCGCACCAACAGCATGGCGCCGGCCGGCGTGCAGGAGATCAGCCCGGTGGCGAAATCGCCGGTCGCCAGCTTGCCGGCATTGACGACATGCAGGCCATCGACATCCTTGTCCGGCCGGATCGACTGGATGATCGCTTCAGCATTCAGGTGCTTCGGCAAAGGCAGTTGCACCAGGATGCCATGGATGGACGCATCCTCGTTGAGGGACTGAACCAGCTTTGCGAGCTCACCTTGAGTCGTCTCGGCCGGCAGCGTGTGCTGGATGGAGGTAAAGCCGCATTCCTTGGCCATACGGCCTTTGGCGCCGACATAGGTGTGGCTCGCCGGATCATCACCGACGATGACCACTGCAAGGCCGGTCTTCACACCCGTGTTCTTTTCCAATGCTGCGGTCGCCGTCTTCACCGCATCAATTACCGAAGCAGCCACCTGCTTGCCATCGATCACAGTCGTCACGAATATCTCCCGACTTGGTTTCGGCGGCAATCTACAGGCCATCGGCGCAGCGGATTTGCCTGCCAACGCCCTATGGTGTCTGAAAGCGGTAATTGCAAGCAAAAAGCGGCGGCGGAATCAGCCCCGCACCGTCTGCCGGCGCGAAGCGTAGATCTGGACTTTTGCGCGCAACAACGCCAATTCGCGCTGGATCTGCATCAGTTCCTCCGAGACCATGGGATGATCGTTGGCGGCTGGGATGGTGGGATCGAAGTGCGGTCGCGGCAGATCGGGCATTGGTCGCGGCGGCAGTGCGCCCGGCTCGACGGCAGCGCTGAAAACCGGCTCTGGCGTAACAAAGCGCGGGGCTGCCTGATCCTCCGCAAACACCCCGCCGCCCATCCATTTGCGCAGGAAGACGAGGCAAAGCGCCGCACCGAGGCCCATGACGAAACCCGCCGTCTGACGACCCGCAAGATTGTCGTCGAGAGGCGCCTTGGCGGCTATGGCAGGGGTAATGACGGCGATCGGAAGCTCGACTTTCGGCGGAACCGTATCGATGTTTTGCAGATCGGCATCGTAGCGATTCTGCCGCGCCGCAACATCGCCCTGAAGCTGCCCCAGGCGGGCCATATCGACATCGATGCTTTTCTGGCTGAGGGCGGTCATCCGCGCGGAAAGCGCCGCTTGGTTCTCAAGTGCAGCCTTCAAGGCCGCATCGCTACTTGCGACCAGGCGCTGCAGTTGATTGCGGATATCGGCGGTCAGGCCATCGATCGTCGCCTGCTGTGCCAACAGGCGGGGATGGCGCGGACCAAGCTGCGTGGAAAGCTGGGATAGGACGACTTTGGCGGCGCTATAGCGGCTGCGCAGATCATCGAGACTGGCAGATGACAAAGCACCCGACAGCGCGCCACTCGTGACGCTGGCGGGCGTCGCGGATTTGGCGGACGAAAGACGCGCCCTTGCGCTTTGCACGGCAGCCTCGGCGGCCTTGATCTCGCCATCCAACTGCTGGCGCTGCTGCTGAAGATCGAGCGCGGCTTGGATCCTGTCGTCGCCATACTGCACCTTGAAATCGGCCAGTGCAGCCTTCGCCCGATCGAGCTCTCTGAGGCTTTTGTCGGCAGGCGCGTTGCTTCTGCCAGCAAGTCCTGCGCCTTGTGCAGCGGTGGCGTCATAGATCGTCGCATCGGCGAGACGGTTGGCAATCTCGGCCGATCTTGCCGGATCGCTTGTGGTCACGGCGAGATGCAAGGTGCCGCTCTGTGCATCGGTGGTGACGGCAATATCTTTGCGAAGGGCTGACTGGGCACGCGAGGGCGCGTCGGAGGCATTCCCATTGCCGGACAGCAATTCCATGGCAACACCGAAGGCGCCGGCCCGATCGCCGGTGAATTCGGGATCGCGGTCGAGCTTCAGGCGGGCGACGAGATCGGAAAGCAAGGAGGGCGCGGCAGCGCGTTTGGCGGTGACATCCAGAAGCGCCTGTCGCGCAGCCCCCTGCTCTTTTAGCTGCAACACGGTATGAGAGGTATAACGCGGCGGAGCCGCCAGCATTGTCGGAAGACCAACGCCTGCAAGCGCCGCGACGATGACAAAAGCAATGGAGCCGGACCCGAACACCCAGCGACGATTTAAGGGAGGCGCAGCCTCTGCGACCGCGGGCGGTTCCACCTGAGGCGAAAGGTCGATGTCGGGGGCTTCGGCGTGGTATGGCGCCAACGACTGATCTGCGATCAGCTCCGGCTGCCGATCCATGATCGTTTCGCCGGCGGTGAGACGGTCTCCCAGGATACCACGGATACGATTGGGCAGCGGCTGAGCCTCTGCGACCTCCGTCTTAGCAAGGCCTTTTCGCCCGGAGACCGGATAGGGATCACCATCCAGCATCTTTTGAATGAGGGCCAGCAGTTCCGCATCGCTCGCGGCTTGGCGGTCGGCAGGCTGGAGATTGGCGGCGATCAGATAGCCATCTACACCGCGATCGAAATGGGCATGCCGCCCGCCGCCGCGGGAGGCGCCGAAGGCTTCCGCATCGTCAGGAAGGTGTCTGGTCCTGGCCTTGCTTTCGAACATGGCGGGTTGTCTCGCGCGCAAGGTCAGTGACCGATGCCGATGGTTAACCCACTCTAAATTTTCATGGCAAAGAAAAGGTT
Organism: Rhizobium sp. CB3090; assembly: GCF_029714285.1. Lineage (NCBI taxonomy): Bacteria > Pseudomonadati > Pseudomonadota > Alphaproteobacteria > Hyphomicrobiales > Rhizobiaceae > Rhizobium > Rhizobium sp. CB3090. The sequence continues at coordinate 260,278 of NZ_CP121662.1, read as the reverse complement.
AACAACGGCGCGACCAGGGACGCAATCAGATCAGCCGGCGAGTTTGTCGGGCGAAGGAAGCCGCAGCGGAGGCGCAGACTGTGATTCGCTGGCACGCAGGATACGCTCCTTACGGCCGAACTGGTGCCGAACGACCTGGTAGAAGAAGAGCGGCACGCCAAGAATATAGCGGCGCCACAGCCTGCTTGGCTCCTGGATCAGTCGGTAAATCCATTCGAAGCGCATTGCGCGCACCAGAGCCGGCGCGCGCGGCACCGTGCCGGAGACGAAATCGAACAGCGCGCCGACCGTCAGGACCAGCCTTGCGTGCTGCGGTTCGATATGGTCGGCGACCCATTTTTCCTGGAGCGGGGTTCCCATGCCGACAATCAGCACGTCGATGTTCTGGCGGCTAAGTTCTTCGGTAATGGGGCTGCTATCTTCCTTGTCGAAATAACCGTCCGCAATGACGATGAATTCATGCCATGGCGCATGCTTGCGGAAATTTTCCGCGGCTTTTTCAACGACATCGGGGCGTCCACCGATCAGACCGATACGCTTCGGCCGCTCCATGAAGGTCAGCAGAGCCGGCACGAAATCGGTACCGTTCAAATTGGCCGGAAAAGAAACGCCATGGGCCGCCCGCGACGCGATATCCAGGCCGACGCCGTCGGGCAGAACAAGATTTTTCGCCAGCACATCGCGATACTCGCCGTCGCGCAGCATCAGCAGCAGGTTATGGGCATTGACGAAGGAGATGGCGGTCTGGCCGACCGGAAGGGACGCCAGCTCGTTGATGAAGTTCAGCGCGTCTTCCCAGTCGAGGTCGCAGACCGGCAAGTCGAAAATCATTCGACGCGACGTGAGCACGGCAAAATTCGCGACTAGATTCACCCTAGACCTCCTGCCGCGAACGCTTCTAGCGCTCGGCGTCGGCAATTTCTTGACGCAAATCCTCCACCGTCTGTCCGTTCGGTGGCATCGGACGCATCGTTGCGGATGCTTATAGCAAGGCCATGTCAAGCTTCCGTTAGGAAAATCGATCGGAATTGCGGCAGGGAAGCAGGGATTTGTTAATGCTGTTTCGGGCGCCAAATGCAACAGGCCGCTCCATGAGGGGAGCGGCCATCACCGTGGTCAATAGATTTAGTGCGCCTGTTTGGGCTCCGCGTCCGGCGCGGCATCGCCCTGGACGATCTTTACCGGCTTGACGGTTCTCTTGCCGCCGCCATCGCCGCTGTTGATCTCGTCCTTCGAAAGGTAATCGAGCTGTTCGACAAGAACGTCGGCGACGTAGTCGCCGCCGAGACGTTCGTTCATATTCTTCTTGATATCGCTGCGGAAACTGGCGACATCGAAGCTGGCGGTATGGCCGATGTCGATCGCCTTATTGCCCACCAGCAGCGAATAGAGCTCATCCGTCGTCAATTCCGTCAGCGGCACCTGTAGCTGGTTCGTCTTGCCCTTCTCCATCATGAAGGAGATGCGGGTGATGAAATAGCCGTCCACCTGACCGTTGGCGATAACGGGCACGTTGATCGATTCGCCTTTGACGAACTCCTGCTGCGCCTTTTTGGCGTCATCTGGATTGACCGCGGGCGCCGTCGCCATCTGCACCGAAAAATAGACCGAAGCCAGCGTTACGGCGCAGACCCAGAGGCCGGTGAGGACAAGCTTGATCATCCGGCCTCACGAACGCGGAACTGCTCCTGCGAATAGGTGCCGTCGGCATCGGCGTTCTGCACCGCGTTCTTCAAGATATCGGCGACGGCACGGACTGCTTCGAGATGGGCTTCGACGCGACGTGCGTTCAAGGTCAGCTTCTTCTTCAGCCCATGTAACTGCTCGATATGCGCGACGGCGAGCTCGGCCGGATTGGTATCGCGAAACAGCATCGACAATTCGTAGAGGCAGCGGCTCTTATGCGCATTCGATACCTTGAGATCGAATTCCGGATCGGTGCCGATCCGGTTGTTCTCGTTATCGATGATCATCTCCAGGCGGCCAAGGACCGACTTGATCCGGTAGTCGTTCGAAATCACTTCCATATCCATTCCCCCGCTCATACTTTCTTGGACGTCAGTGAATCTTGATTGGTGACGGTGGTATCGCTGTCACCATTGGTTTCGGCTGCGGCAAGCGTTTTTCGCTGGAAATCGGTAATTGCGCTCAGCGCCATCTTCTTGTCGTTCTCGTTGGTCGCCGAGTTGACAGCGCCAGTGTTGCGCATCTTGTCGACCTGTTCCTTGTACATTTGCTCGGCAATGCCGACGCCGCCGTTCTTGGCGAGCGTGTTGCCGAGCTGTTCGGCCATCATGCCCTTCCAGATTTCGCCGGCCGAGCCCTTGCCGTAGAGCGTTTCGCTGTTCGGCAGCATGTTCTTCACGAAATTCTGCAGCACCATCGCTTCGAACTTGTGATAAGCCTGCGGCACCTTTGTCGACGCCGTATGCGTGTTGGCGTTGCTGAGGCCGGCCTTCGTTGCGGCGCTGTCCAGCGCACTCACGGTCGAGGCAAAACCATTGCCGTTTTCCGCCAGGCTTGTGGCAGCAAAGGCAGCCCTGTTGGCCGCGAGCTTTTCCTGGGCTGCCTGAACGTCGGCCGGATTGGCGGCCTTGACGACATCCAGGACCAAATCACTCGGAGGCGAGATAGCCACGTCACGTTTCCTTTCACTAAAGCATGATCCTGCGACGCGTGAAGCAGCCATCGAGCAAGGTCATGCCGAAATCGAGCGGTTAGAGCGTCATGGTTCATTTGAACGCATGAAGATCGTCTAATCTTTTGAATCCGGAACAAGGCGGCGATTCGGGGATGTGCCATCTTGTTCTAAGATCGCGATGATTATGGTTTTTGAACCTTGCTGGAGGCTGGCGTTGCGCCGGCGAAACGCTGATCGATGATGTCGTAGACGGCATTGTCGTCAGCCTCGCGTATTTCCAACTCGCGTGCGTCCTTCATATGCTCTTCCAACCGGTCCGCCTTGGTGCGCTCTTGCAGAACTTTCGTCTCGATCAGCTTCTGGATGCCATCAAGCTGCTGATCCTTGAGCGTCAGGCGGCCATAGCGTCCGGCATAGTGCACCGAAAAAGCCATATGGACCGGATCGGCCGAACTGATCGCATCGATCAGCTTTTCCATCGACTGGCTGACTTCGTTGCGCTGGCGGGTGGTATCCGCCAATTCGTTCTCCGCTATCCGTTCGAGATGACGCTGCACGGCGACAAGGCGCTTCAGTTTTTCGGACCGACTTTTTTCCGCCATCGCTTCTACCCACCCTCGCTAATGCCCGTTGAAGACGCTGAGGAAGGCGCCGGAGAACTGGCTGACGATCGCTGCGATACTGAGATAGAGCATGAACAGCCCGCCCATCAAAAGATAGGGCGTGGAGATGAAATAGATCGGTATCTGCGGCGCCAGCTTGTTGATGAAGCCGATCGAAATCTGGAACATCAGGCCGTAAAGCAGGAAGGGGCTCGTCAGCCGCAGCATGATGAAAAAGGTAGCCTCCAGCGTATCCGCGACCGACACCAGCGAGGCGCGCGCATCGACATGGCCGCCGAAAGGCACGACCGAATAGGAATCGACCAGCGCCTGCAGGACGTGATGGTGAAAGTCCAGGATGAACAGCATCATCAAGCCGCAAAAGCTGATCAAGCTCGTCAGCGACGTCTCGTTCGACTCTTCGATGATGTCCATACCGCCCGGCGCATTGAAACCGATCAACATCGAAATGGCCGTGCCGGCAAATTGCAGCCCGAGCGTATAGAGCCGCGCTATCATGCCATACATGAGGCCAATCACCGTTTCGGTGAAGATCAGGCTGATATAGGTAGCACCGCCTTTGGACACTTCCGGATAGATCGTGTTCCAGAGCAGCGGCAGGATCGCCATCGACAATGCCGCCGCAAGCAGCACACGAACCTGCTGCGGCACACGGCCCGACGAAAACCCCGGTAGCACCATGATACAGCCGCCAATGCGGCAGAAGGCGAGAAACAACGCCAGAATGGTGCCCTGAGGGTCTGTTATCATGAAATGGAACCTAGAATCTTGATCTCGATCCCCTTGGCCAATTCCACATGCGATAAGACCGGCAGAGTCGCGAACAGGCGTTCGATGATCATGCGCACATAGGAGCGCGTTTCCGGTGACGTGACAAGCACGAAGGGCAAGCCGCGGTCCATGTATTCACGGATAACTTTGCCCGCCTGCTCGCTGAATTCCTCCAGATTGCGCGGATCGATGTCGAACTCGACGATCTCGCCCTTCTGGTCGCGCTTCAGCGCCTGATGGAAGATGAGATCCCATTTGCTGCCGAGGCGGAGAACACGCAGCACGCCATTGTCCGCGAGGTCGCCGCAGAGCTGCTGCGCCATGCGCACGCGCACATGCTCGACGATCTGCTCCGTTTTGCGTACATGCGGCGCGAGTTCGGCAACGGCTTCGAGAATGAGGTGCAGGTTGCGGATCGAGACACGCTCGGCAAGCAGGAGCTTGAGCACCGCCTGCAGGCCGGAATAGGACATATGCGACGAGCAGATCTCGTCAGCGAGCTTCTTGTATTCCGGATCGAGACGCTCGATCAGGATCTTGACGTCCTTATAGGAGAGAAGTGCCGGCAGGTTGTTGCGGATGACTTCGCTCATATGCGTCAGCACGACGGAAACATTGTCGATCGGCTGGAAGCCTTCGCGCTTCAAATCCTCGGTGAAGGCCTCGAGGACGGAGACGGCGGGCATGCCGAAGGCGGGTTCGCGGATCTCGTCGCCCGGAACCGTCGGCTTGCGGCCGGCACCGGTGACGACGAGCACTTCGCCGACACGCAGCATATTGGAGGCGACCGTCGTGCCGTGGATGCGGATCTGATAGGATTTGTCGGCAATGGCGATGTCGTCGGTCACCTTGATTTCCGGTACGACGAAGCCGTATTGCGTCGCGAATTTCTTGCGCATCTTACCGACGCGGAAGGCCAGCTCCTGATGCGCGCCGAGCAGTCGGGTGGAGACGATCTTGCCGAGCGCCAATTCGATTTCCGAGGTCGTCAGAACCGACTTGACCGAATCCTTCTCCATTTCCTTCGTCTGCATCACCTTCTTTTCTTCCGCATCGCGGCGAAGCTTGTTTTCGGCTTCGATCTGCCGCGGGATGAACCAGGCGCCGGTCGCCATGAGACCGCCGAGAATGAGGAAGGGAATGAAGGGCAAGCCCGGCATGATGGCGAGGATGCCCATGAGGATCGCGGCGACGGCGAGCGCGCGCGGATAGCCGCTCAACTGATTGATAACGGCCTGGTCGGTGGAACCGGCAGTGCCGCCGCGCGAAACGAGAAGGCCGGCAGCGAGCGAGACGATGAGCGCCGGCATCTGCGACACCAGACCGTCACCGACCGAAAGCTTGACGAAGACGTCAGCCGCCTGGCCGATCTGCATGCCGTGGCGGAAATAGCCGATAATGATGCCGCCGAAGACGTTGATGCAGGTGATGAGCAGGCCGGCGACGGCATCGCCGCGCACGAATTTCGAAGCACCGTCCATGGCGCCGAAGAAGGAACTTTCCTCTTCCAGCTCGCGGCGGCGCCGCTGAGCCTCTTTTTCATCGATCAGGCCGGCCGACAGATCGGCGTCGATCGCCATCTGCTTGCCCGGGATGGCGTCGAGGGTGAAACGCGCGCCGACTTCGGCGATACGCGTTGCGCCTTTGGTAATGACGATGAAATTGATGGTGATCAGGATCATGAAGACGATCAGACCGATGACGAAATCGCCGGACATCACCAGGCTGGAGAAACCTGCGATCACGCCTCCGGCCGCATCATGTCCCTCATAGCCGTGCGAAAGAATGACGCGCGTCGTCGCGATGTTCAGCGACAGACGCGTCATGGTGGCGATCAGCAGGATGGTCGGGAAGGACGAGAATTCCAGCGGCTTCTTGATCCACAGCGCCACCATCAGGATCAGTACGGAAAGCGCGATCGAGAAGGCCAGGCCCATATCGATGAGGAACGGCGGGATCGGCAGGAACAGCACGCAGAGGATGACCATGATACCGAGGGCAAACCCGATATCACGCATGCTGGGATTGGCTTTGGGAAGTGCTATTGCGGGTGGTTGCGCCATCGACCGGTTCCGTCTCTTCATGAGAGGGGGCAAGCGGCTGACCCGTTTGCCCTATTCGGTCAGATCATTAAAAGGCGAAGCTTGCGCGAGAATGGCCTCGCGCAGATTGCCCGCTGTCCTAAAACCCCGACTGAATTCGGGAAAAGACGAGGTTGGTGAAGATCGAAATCTGCGAGCCGACGAAAGGGGCCGTAATGCCGATGGTCACCATCACGGCGACGATTTTCGGCACGAAGGTCAATGTCGACTCCTGTACCTGGGTCAGCGCCTGGATCAAGGCGATGACGAGGCCGACAAGCATGGCGGCGAGAACGGCCGGGCCCGAAGAAACGAGCACCGTCCAGATCGCCGCCTGGAAGATATCCAATGCATCGGCTTCATTCATGATATCTTCATCCTTTAGTTCAGCCGGCTCCTCATGAGCCGCTGGTTTAGTCGGTGCTGCTAGACGAATCGCTGCTGCTAGTATCAGTCGTCGACGTCGGAGCATCAATAGTCGTGCCCGAGGGAGCAACAGTAACACCGGCCTGCAGCAGAACTTTATCGCCCGCCTCTGTTTCTGCGATGATACCGTCCGAATAGACGGTCACTTCCTTGATCGTCCCGGTCACGGTGCCGTCAGCACTCAGGATTTCCTTGCCGATATAATCGGACGCATTCGAAATCCATTGGTTCTGCAGCACTGTTTCCAAGTGCGAATTCGTCTGGATCTGCTGTTCGACCTGAGAGAAGCTGGCGAGCTGCGAAATCTGCTGGCTGGCATCCATCGGATCGGTCGGATCCTGCGTCTTCATCTGGGCGATGAGCAGCTGGAGGAAGTCGTTATAGTTCAGAGTGGCGCTTGTCGACGCCGCTGCAGCGCTACTCGAACTGGTACTGCTGGTACTGCTGGTACTGCTGCTGCTGAGCACACTGACCGGATCTACCGCCACGGCGCGATCTCCCGCCGGATGTGCTCGATCGTTGCCGCCGGCATCTCCTGGCTATGAAGAATGTTGTCTTCGACCGGGTAGAGAGCCCGGATCGCCTTCAACGCGTCGAAGGCGCGGCCCGTGGCGACGAGACCGTCGATACGCTTCAGCTCGGCCAGCACTTCCTCGTTGCGGAAGCACGACAGCAGCATGACGATCGACTTGCGGAACATCGCCGTCGATTGCTCCTTGCCTTCCGGATTGATGAGGATCATCTGCGCGATGAAATAGAGCTGGCGCAGCGGCGTCGTCGCATCCTCCGGCTGGAGAACGTGGTTCTCGAGCAGGAAGGTCACATCATTCAGGAATTCCAGGGCGACCTTGCGGTCAACGCGCAGCACGGCCCCGTTGATAAAAATTCTTTCCCCGGCTTTAAGCGATATGCGAAGCGTACTTTTCATTTAAGTCCATCCCTGATGATGGTGGTGACATCGATGATGCCTTGATAATTTTCGGACTGGCGCCTGCGGATCCGATCGCATTCCTTCAAAATCCAGATTGCGATGGAGATCAGATTGGCACGCAGTTCGACGTTGAGCTGGTTCTCCGGACTTTTCAGATCTTCGATAAAGCTGATCCAGACGCGTCTTGTGTAGAACAGCGCCTCGATCGCTTCGCGGCCGTACTTCCCCTTGTCACGGGCCGCGGAGAGAAGAGCTATCGACCGGTCCAGAACTTGTCGTTCTCGTTCCTTGGCGTCGGCCACCGCATCCTGCATGACTTCCGCATATGAGAACTGATACATTCATGCATCCTTCCTGGTCATTACATCCCTTTGATCATCAAAGGTAATTTACAAGGCTCAGCTGCTGTATCTTGGAGACGATAGTATAGGCTGTCTCAAGCTGAGTTTCGAGGCTGTTGACCTTGGTCGAAGCCTCATAAGGATCGACTCCGGTAAGGTCACCGATGTTGGTGTTAATGATATCTTTCTGAGCATTCAGCGATGTGTTCGCATCTGAGAGACGCGATTGCGACAGGCCGAGCTGGCTCGACTGGTCGTTGATTCCGTCGATCGCCTGACGCGTATAGCTGGTGGCCTGATCGTTGACCGCATTCAACGCGTCCTGGCTCAGATTCAAACTCGAGTCCATCAACGAATTGACGACAGTGGTTGCGAGCGCCAGGTAGCGCATGCCGGGTTCATTGGCGTTGGTCGAGGAATCGATCACTTCCGAGTTGCTGATGCGGCTCGACATGTTCTGATCCGAAGCAGCTGACCAGTCCGACCAACTGCTGTCGTCGGTGAACATCGGCTCGACCTGGGTGGTGATGAAATCCGTCATCTGGTCGCCGGTGAGTTGATCGACCGTCGTGCCGTTGTCGCTGGCATATTGCGTCAGCGCATCCTGGATAGACGTCGTTGCATCGGCGGTGTTGTCGGTCATTGGCTGCACGTCAGTATTGGTGCCGGCGAAGAGATATTCGCCATTAACCATGGTGTTGGCATCGGAAAGGAAGCTCGAAAGCGTCGCGCTCGCCGTCTGCTGCGTCAGCGATACGCTGCTGCCATCGGTATTGCCGCGCAGCGCCACCAGTTGGTCCATCAGCTTCTGGGCCTGGGACGACATATCGGTCAGGGCCGTCTGCGAGGACGACATGCGCTGATCGGCGATCGAGTTGCTGCCAAGCAGGGAATCGATACGCGTCACTTCCCGCGTGAGATTGACGCTGAGCGCGGTGTTGCTGCCCAGCGCGACGCCGATATCGGCATAGACACCGGTCGTCGCTTCGGTCGAAGCGTCCGTCATCTCATTCTGCGACTGACGGATCGTCTGGCGCATAGCGTTCTGAATGGCTGCGCTTGAAATGAAGGAAAGTTTCATGGCTTAGCTCGCAATATCCAGTACCGATTGAAGCATCTCGTTCACGGCGTTCAATATCTTCGTTCCCGCCTTGTAGGATTGCTCGATGTCCATCATCAGCGTCAGCTCTTCGTCGAGGTTGACCCCGGTCTCGTTCGAATAGACTTCGGATGACCGCGACAGCGCCGCGGAGGTATTTTCCGCCGCAGAATTTGCGGAGCTCCGCTGATCTTCCAGCCAGCCGATAGAATCGGACGCGTAATTCATGATGCTGGCCGCCGTGTCGGAACCGGCATCGGCGTCGAAGTCCATCTTCGTGTCAAAGCCGGTGACGTAGGAGTCGAGCAGAGTAGAATAGCCGCTGTCGCCACTGGTGTTGACGACATAGTCGGAGCCGTTGATGCCGCCATCCCGCAAAAGGGTTGGATCGCCGCCTTCCGAGGTGATCAATGCGGGATTGACCGCAATCGTACCTGCCATGCCGGCGACGGCGGTGGCATCGGTCGGCACGGTACCATCGCTCCAGGTGAAAAGGCCGGGCAACGCATCTTGAGTGGAGTCGGCCTGGTTCTTTTCCGAAAACATCGACACTAGGCCGCGGGCGATTTCGTCGAGTTGCTTCTGGTAGGTCGGAGCAACATCGTCGCGAACCTGAAGGGCTGCCTGAAGGCTGCCCTGCGCGGTCGTGTCCGCGCCTTCACCGGGGTCGACTGCCACACCATCGATATAAACACTGTTGCCGACGGTGCCGTCCGTGTAGGAATTCGTCGGCGTGAAAGTGACCTGGCGCGGTATCGTCTCGAACAGCGTCGTGCCGCCGCTGGTATAGAGCGCCATGTCGCCGTTCGATCGCGTTACCGTGGTGACACCGACGATCTTGGAAATCTGCTTCAGGACCGCGTCGCGTTGGTCCGTCGCATCCGACAGCGCAGAGGATGTGGGACCGGCGGTCGCGGTCGCCGTCTTGACAGCATCGTTCGCCTGCTCGAACTGCGCGAGCAAGCTGTTCAGCGAATCGACATCCGAGCTGATTTCCTTGTCGGCATCGGCGCGGATTCCGTTGACGGCCGTGGTGGCGTTGTTCAGCGAATTTGCAAGATCCTGAGCGGCGTTGACGGCGGATTGCGCCGCGGTAGTGCTGGCCGGCGAACCGGCATAGGTCTGCATTGCCGTCTGCAAAGCGGCAAGATAGGTGGACGGCGCGATCTCGTTGTCGTTGCCGCCGATCGTTCCGGATTGAATATCCTCATAACCCTTCAGCAGGCGCTGCTGAGCAGCATCGTCGGACGTGCTGCCCAGGAAAGCTTTCTGCAAGGAGGGCTCGTCGGCGCGGGCGATCTTTACGACCTGTGCGCCAGTCATGTCCGTCGTCAACATCGCCTGGCGACGGGTATAATCCGCGTTGCCGGCATTGGCGATATTGTTCGATACGACACTGCTCTGCGTGCCGGTATTGTTGAATATCGCTTGCGCGTTATTGAGTGCTGTGGTGAGCGACATGGCTGACTCGGTACCCTATCGTACTGATTAACGTTGCAGGTTGACGAGAACGTCCAGAAGGTCGGAACCGGCTTGGAACACCTTGGAGTTCGCGGTGTAGCTTTTCTGCGCCTCGATCATCGTCGTCAGTTCGGTCGCAAGGTCGACGTTGGATTCTTCCAGCGCGCCGGACTGAATATAGCCAAAGCTGCCGCTCTGCGGGAAACCGGTCACCGTAACACCGGAGTCACCATTAGCCGAATAGACGTTGCCGCTCTCGAGCGTCAGATTGTCCGGGCTTGCCACCGTGGCGAGCGGAATACGATAGAGGGCCTTGGTGGAGCTGTCCTTATAGACCGCATTGACCGTGCCATCCTTGCTGATCGTGACGCTCGTCACCGGGTTCGGAGCCTGGCCGTTCATGCTGCCCGTTGCGTTGAAGTCGGTGGCGACCTGGGTGAAGCCCGTCATATCCATCGAGATGGTTTGCGTCGTCGATCCGCTGGTGAAGCTGAGATCGAAGGTCCCGCCGCTCGTCAAAGCACCGGTATCGTCAAAATCGAGCTCCGTGCTACCGACCGGATCGCTGCTATAGAGTTTACCGCCCGACGTCGGATTGGAGATCAGGTCTGCCTGATTGTAGACGGTTACATCCCACGTGTTGTCGGCTGTCTTGGTATAGTAGACGTCGAAGGTGGTGGCGTTGCCCTGGCTGTCGTAACCCGTGATCGAGACCTTATTCGTATCATCGGTTACCGGCGCCTGATTATCGGACGGCAGATAACCCGTGGAAGTGCTGGTCGCGATAGTGGCATTGGAATTGAGGTTGCCTTCCATCTCGCCCGTCGTCGTGGCGACGGCGGTCACGCCATTCTGGCTGACATTGATCGGCTCCAGACCGCTGAAGCCGTTGACGACCACAGAAGCCGTCCCGGACGAGCTGGCGGGATAGCCCATCAGCGTGAAGCCGGCGGAATTGACGAGGTTGCCCGAGGCATCAGCCGAAAAGTCGCCGGAGCGGCTCAGAAACGTCTGTCCGGACGAGCTCTGAACGACGAAGAAGCCGTTGCCCTGGATTGCGAGGTCAGTGCCCGAGGTCGTGTAGGATATGGTGCCCTGTTGCGAGATCGCCTGGTGTACCGACGTCTGCACGCCGCCGGAACTGTAGCTGCCGGCCGTGGAAGGCAGGACGAGGGAGGAAAAGCTCGTCGTTGCTTCTTTGTAAGCGGTGGTATTGGCGTTGGCGATGTTGTCAGAAACAGTGCCCAAACGGTTCGCCTGGGCGTTCATCCCTGAAACCGCGGTTTTCATGCTGCCGAAAATGCTCATCTGGAATCCTCGTTTTCCTCGTAAGGCTGAGAGTATGGGGCGGGCCTTGCGTGAAGCTGTCTGAAAAGAGGAAAAGCCGGTCATCATGAAGCAGCTTTTCGAAGATTGCTGCGACGCGTCATCAGGAGCGCTCAACGGTCGCAGTAAAGGTAAGAGATGGCGCACCTTCGCATTCGAACACCGCGATCGGTGTTCGAGGCCCACGTATAATTCTGGGGAATTGGGAGAAATTCTGGGAGGGAATTACACGCGGGGTTCGAGCGTTGCTACGCCAAATCCCGATCGATGGACTAATTCCAATCGATGCAGTAGCCAAGGAAGCGCTTGGAATCGACGGGATCGAAACCGAGCTTCTTGCGCAACTTCTTGCGCAGCTTGGAGATGTGGCTTTCGACGACGTTCTCCTCGACTTCCTCATCGAAGATGCCGTAGATCGCGTTGAAGATCTGCGTCTTGGTCACGCGACGGCCGCGGTTGGAGATCAAATATTCCAGGATGCGCCGTTCGCGCCGCGGCAGGGCGAAGACATCGCCGTTGATCTCCGGATCACGGCCATCGGCGAAGACGCGAATCGGGCCGATGTCAGTGTAGCTGGTGATCGCCTTCAGCCGCCGGCGGATCGCAGCCGCACGGGCCAGGATCTCGCGGGGATGCACCGGCTTGCGGACGACATCGTCGACGCCGCAATCAAAGAGCGCCAGCGTCGATTCCAACGAGGGCTGATCGCTGACGGCGATGACGGGAGCGACCGACCGGTCGCGAATTGCCCGGGGCAATTCGTGCACATGCTGTCCCTGTCCGATCAGAAATGCTTCGACGGCGGCAATATCGCCGTCCGCAGCGGTCGTGACCCATTCGCCGAATTCCCGGGGATCGAACCCCGTCGACGGGATGCCTTCGCGCCCAAAGAGAGAAGTGTAACCATCCTTAACGAGCTCTCGCTCATCAACCACTACGATCATTCGTCCGCCTCCGAATCAGTGTGGTGTTTCGATGGACTATGGGTACGAATCAGGTGAATCACGAACAACTGAAGGAAATGAGTGACGGAAATTAATAATTGATTAAGATTTAGGGTCCGATTTGCACTATATGTAGTGGGTACCTTTCGTTTTACACCGATAAAAATTTGGTTAGTTAGTATATTATGAATATATGTAATTCACGCGATCCGCATATTGTCAACCACGCCAAATAGGTTAGCGGCGACGCACAAAAAGCGACATACAACTTTTGGTTATTTTAGTTCTGACAGAAGACTGCCGCATTGGGCGTCCATTTTCCATATCCGGTGGCGACCAGATTGGCGATGACACGGCAGACATAGACCTTCTGGGCAGGGTCGTTGTTCGGTCCAGCGTGGTATCTTGCTACCGCCATCGTCCAGGTTTCATGCCTGTCGTGGAGATCGCGGAGGAACTTGGCAGCATATTCGACATTGCGATGCGGGTCGAACATATCGGCAACGGAGGCGAAGTTTTCGCCGTGAAAATACTGGTTGATCTGCATGCAACCAATATCGATCAGCTTGGCTCCGCTCTGTCTCGCCGCAACGAAAGTCTGCAAAGCGGCGCCTTCGGAAGGCGGGAAAACCGGCTTGCCTTCGATATTGAGGGCGTAGGGGTAAAGCGAGCCTTTGCGTCCGGTCTCCGTCAAACCGACGGAATAGAGAATCCCTTCCGGTATCCCGAATTTCGCCGCAGCCGACTGGATTTCGCGCTCGCAGAGGCCGGCGGCGCCATTGTCGGGCGGAGCACCATTCGCGGAGGCAAAGGCGTCAGAGGTAAACGTCGCCAGAGCGCAGGCGCTGAGCACTGCCAGCAGCGCTGTCTTCCATGCCGCGTTCGCCCGTGTTGCGATTGCCGTCATTGCCATTTGCCTGCTGCCCCGAATAGCTCTGCCCCTTTGGTCGCGCGTCCCCGCCCTGCCCCTGGTTCAATAGGGATTGCTGTTGGGACTGCCCTTGGGAGGTGGATTGCCTGCCGCTATCCGACTGCTGCTGATCCGCGTTCGAGGCCAGGGACACCGTGATGTTGTCGACTTGATATCCTTGGGCGCGCAACGCATCGACCATGTGGCTCTGATCGGCATGGAGCTGCCGATAGGCCTCACTGGTCTGCACCTTGAGATCGACACTCAACTGATCGCCGGAGAGCCGCATGGTGGCGGTGACCTGGCCGAGATCGTTGGGATGCAGTTGGATTTTGAGCGTATTGACGACCTTGCCGGTGCTTGTCCAGCTGGCCGCGTTGGAAAGTGCCGAGGCCGGCTGCATCGCGCCCGACCACTCCCCGTCTCCTGCCAGAGCGCTTGTGACGAGCGTCGCGTTGGAGTTGGCCGCGAGGCCGAGATAGCGGCGGGAATCCAGTATCGTAACGGTCTCCGCATTGCCGCTGCCCGATGATGGCTTGGCATCGACCTGTGCCGTATCGTCGCTGCCTTTGCTGATCGACATGTCGAGCGCGCCGCCGCGACCGTCGGCGCGCACCAGTCGGAAAGTCTGCGCCGTGGCGTCGGTGGCAACAGAAGGTGTTGTGTCGGAATCCGTGGCATTTGCCGATGCATCTTTCAGCGCCGTCACATCGCCAAGTTTCGGCAGAGACTGATCCGGTTCCGCCTGCGTCTTTGCGTCGACGCCAGTAAACACATTCGCCACGCTCTGCGGTGCAGCCGCGACCGCATTGGCCGCCTGCGGCACATTCAAAAGCGACAGCGCGTCCGATGCCGCGCCGCTTGCCTGGGTGCCTTGCGTCGCCGAAGCCTTACCGTCGTCATCGACTGACGCAGTCTTGCCTATCTTGCCCGGCGCCTGCGTCTTACCATCGCCAGTGCCTTGCGCCGGCTGATTGCCGGCAATCGCGTCCGCCAGTTGCTGCGCAATATCGTCGAGCTGATCCGAGGTCTGCGCCTGATCCAGAACCTGCGCCGCATCCGCATTGCCGGCCGGATCGGTCGCCTGAGCCTGATCGGCAGATGCGGTATCCACCTGCGCCGGCTTTTGAAGACCCATCAGAGATTTCGAAAGATTTGCTGCGTCTGCTCCCTGCGGGAACTTCGCTCCGCCAGGCTGCTTGGAGCCCTTGGCCAGCTCAGCGAGGGCAGCGATATTGGCGGTGGACGGATCGATCAAGCCGGCTCCGGCGCTGTTATCATCCGTGGCCGCGGCGATCGCCGTCGGATCGCCTGACGCTGTTTTCACGGCATCCGCATCTGCGTTGGTATTGCCATCGGTTCCGGCCGTAGTATCGGCCGCACCCGGATCGCCTTTGTCGGCCGTGTCGGGTTTCCGCTCGTTGCCGCGCGAACTGGACAGCGCATCCAGAAAACCTTTGCCGTCACTGTCATCCTGCTTGGCCGAACGCCCGCCCTTGGCAACAGCAACCAGATCGGCCCCAGGTGGGGCACTGGCAATACCGATATCCATCATGATCAATGACTTTCCTGCTTCAACAGACCGTCGATGGCATCAAGCTTCGAGCGGCTCGTCGTGACGAATGCGTTGAATGAAGAGTCGGCCTCCTGCCTCCCTTCCTCCGGTGCGTGAGCCGCCTTTGCGGTGACTCCCTCCTCAACACCCGCCATGCCAGGGGACTGGGCCCCAGGTAGATTCGTCACAGCAGCATCGTGTTCAGTATTTTCTTGATTAGGCAGATTAAGGGGTGAGACTTGCGTCAGGCTTGTCGGGTCCGGCTCCCGCAGGATTTCGTCCGCCACCGTCTTGGCCGCATCGCGCAGAGCGCGGTCTCGGGCGTTCAACTCGCCGGCCGGCATCTGATCTATGTTGCGCACCGCCGCCCCTAAGTCGGGCGTCGACACGCCGGCAATGCCGCCATAGAAGCCCGCCAGCGCGCCGAATGCATCGCCGCCGTCGTTGGAGATCGCCTGGGCGCGACCGGAAGCGAGTGCGGCAAGATCGGCTTTGCCGGCGATTGCGGCGCGGCGCGCCATTCGCAGATAGATTTCCCGCTGCCTCGGCGGGTCCATGAAGGACAGGATATCGACAATATCCTGTTGCTTGACCTCGGCGTCATGATCGACGACGAGCTGTACGAAGAGGTTGGCGAACTGGCTGGCATAGGGCGAATGCAGGAAGCGCCTCGAATAGCGCTGCGCATAGTCGAGCCCCTCACGCACCATCCCAGTATCGGTGCACAGAGCAAGGGAACGACGCAGCGCCGATTCCTCGACGATAGTGCCCGGCGACGTCAAGCGCGCCCAGTCATAAAGCTTGAGTGCGGCCTTCGGGTTCTTCGCGGACATGACGTTGGCGGCAACCAGCGAAATGTAGGGACCGATCTTCTTGTCGCTATATTCCCGAGCAATATCGGCGAGCGTGTTGACCACCAACAACCCTTTGCCGTTCAGATATTTCCTCAGAAGGTCGGCGACGCGATTGTCGAAATTGCCGTTGACGTCCCGCGACATCAGATATTCCAGCGTCGCGGGATTGCCGCCGCTCATCGCGTAAATCAGCGCGGCATCGACATTGCGGCTATCTTCGAAGACCGATTTGTCGGCGGTGCGCAGGCGTTCGTCGATGGTCGACAGCATGAAACGCTGCATCTCGCCGGCCGAGCTATCGCCCGCCACGACGGAGTCCTGGATGAATTCGAGCGAGCGCAGCATCTTATAGAGCGGGAGGCTGTCCTGACCCTCAGCACGAGTGATCCCAGGCATGACCATGCCGAGGGTCAGAGCGAGCGCGAGGCGATGACGATGCTGGATGCGCGCCATGGACTATCCCTGTTTGCCTTGGCCCGGCTTGCCTTGGCCCTGTTTACCCTGACCTTGCTTGCCTTGGTTCGGCTTGCCCTGGACCGGCTTGGCCGGGTCCTGATTGCCGCCATCGGTCTGGCTCTTGGCGGCCTGGTTCGAAGCGCCCTGGATCAGGATCTCGATACGGCGATTGGCGTCGTTGAAGGGATCGTCGGGCAGCTTCAGCCGACGGTCGGCAAAACCCGAAACCTGCGCGATCCGCTTCTCATCCAGCCCGCCGTTGGTGAGCATGTAATAGGCACTCTGGGCGCGGTCGAGCGAGAGGCGCCAATTGTCATTGTGGCCGTCGACCATGTAGGGACGCCCGTCGGTATGGCCGCGGATCAGGATCGACCCCTTGCGCTCCGCGAGTATCTTGCCGATCTTCGCCATCGCCAGCACCATCTCCTGGCGCGGAACAGCCGAACCGATATTGAACATCGGATCATTGGTCTGATCGGAAATCGTCACGAGAAGACCGCCCTCCGCCGGCATGACCTGAAGACCCTCGGCGAGTTGACCGGCGACGCCGCTGAGCTCTTTCTGGATCGCCTGCTGCAGGTCCTTGGCGTCCTGCTGCTGATCTTTCGTCGGCGCGACGTCCCTGTTCTGCGCCGTCGCAGTGCTGTCTTCGGCTGTCGAAGCATCACTTTGCTCGGCGGCGGCGCTGGCCATCTGCTGGTTCGGCGTCTGCTTTGCAGCCTGCTTGTTCTGTTGTTCCTTGACGGGGGTCTTCAGGTCCGTCGGCGCCTGCTGATCGCTCAGGGTCGGCTGGTCCTCCGGGATCTGTGGCTGGGTGGCCGGCTGACCGGAATCGGCCGAAGTCGCCTTGGAAAGGGCAATCACCTCGCCCTTCGGCGACTGGTCGGATTTTGCGGATTGTTCTTCGTTTGCCTTCTTCGAGGCGCTAGAGACCTGAACCTGCTTGGTCCAGAAATCGGGGTCGAAGGGATCGCGATAGGCCTGGCCGCCATCCGCGCCCGTGGCGGGACCCGACTGTGCGGCACCCCCCTCACCCTTGGCGCTGACATTGGCCTGCTGACCGACCTGCTGGGCGATCTCGGCCAGAACCGAATAGGGATTCTCAAAGAAATCGGCTTCGGAATAATTGGTCTGGTCGCCCGACGTCGAGGTCTGGTCTTCGCCGGTCTTGGCGGACTTGCCGTCGTTCGGATTGTCTTCCTTGTTCTTCGACTTGGCCTGGTTCTGCTGCCCGTCCGCCTTATCGACGGGTTTCTTCAGCCCCTTCTCCGTCGGTTTTTCGTCGGCAAGCTTGATGGGATTGAAATAGGAGGCGACGGAGGCCTTCGTCTCTTCGTTTGCGGCATTCACCAGCCACATCACCAGAAAGAAGGCCATCATTGCCGTCATGAAGTCGGCATAGGCGATCTTCCACGCGCCGCCATGTCCACCTTCATGGTCACCGCCGCCATGCCGCTTGACGATGATGATTTCGTGTTTGCCCTGATTGTGATCGCCGTCGCTCATTTCAGAATCTCTTTCAGACTAGCGGCCCAGGCAGACATACGGGTCACGAGAACGCTCTCCCCGATCGTTACGGTGAGATCGACATCGCGCGCCTCGGTGTGGCGTAGCAATACGCCGTTTTGGCCGAGAGTGGCATGCAGGCTCTCGAAGAGATGACGGGGGCCGCTGACCGTGATCGGGCCTGCCGCACCATCGAGAATCGCTGCCTCCACTCGTTCGGCGAGATCGGCGACGGCTCTGGCCGCCAGCTCCTCGGTCATGATCGGCGCGAGTGCGGCGGCTGCCTCCGCGCTGATCGCCTGTCCGAGCATCGCGGCAACCCGTGTCAATCCGTTGACGATTTTCTCCGCCGCGCGCTCCTCATATCGGGCACGCAAAGCCTCCATCTCGCCTCGGTGGGTTTCGGCGATCGTCTCCAGCTCGGCCTGATGCTTCTGTGTCAATTCCTGCGTTGCCGCTTCGTGCCCCTGCGCATAGGCCTCGCGACGTTCTGCCTCGATGTCGACGGGCGGCGCAGCCGGAGTTTCCGGGAAGTCCAAAATCTCTTCGAACGGCACATCCGCCATGCCGGGGGATGGCGGTGGCTCGGCGCTGAAATCCTTGAGATAGCGGGATAGTGTCGCGCTCATGCTGACATCCTCCCCTTTTCATTCGCAGAAGACCGCGAGCTGATTTCTCGACAGGTCCCTAGAATTCCCATGCTCAAAACGTCGATCATCACGCTTCCGGTTTCCGTCCTGCGGCCATGCTTTGCGGACGTGACGCCGAATGTCACCCGAAAATAGCCCAGCCATGCCATTGCGATGGACCGTAGGTGGTCAAACTTGTGCGAGGATGAATGCGGCAGGCGCGAGCCTCTCGGCCATGCCGACCCGGAATTCACTTTGCCTGAAGCAGGATCAACATCTTGCTCGCCATGGTGTTGGCGATTGACAGCGACTGAACGCCCATCTGCTGCGCCGTCTGCAACGCACTTTGGCGCGCGGATGCCTCTTCCATGTTGGTATCGACAAGATTGCCGACGCTGGTCTTGATGGAATCGCTGAGCTTGGAAATGTAGTCGGACTGATCGTCGATACGGGATTTCATCAAGCCCAGCGTCGAATCCGCCGATGTCGCCGATTGCAGGATCGAGTTCGTCACATTGATCATATCGGTGATTTGATCGTCCGTCGTGCTGTCGGAAATGGAAATTTCGGTACCGTCGGAGGGAGCCGTACCGGAATCGGCAGCCAGGAGATAATAGTTGCGGGACGTCGACGCTCCACCTGATGTATCGAATGTGCTGGCGTCGATATCCTTCGTCAGCAGTCCGCGGCTCGCATCCGAGCTATCGATCATCAGTGTTTGCGAACTGTCGTAATTGATCGTCACAAGATTGACCTGGCCGCTGGAACTACGCGTAAAATTGCTGATGACGGATTGCTTGGTATCCGGCTGTGAAGCGGTGTTGTAGAGCCAGTTCTCACCAGAGAAGGACGCGGATTGGGTGACGGACTGCAACTGATTCTTGAGCTGCTGAATGTCCGCATTGACCGCAGTCTTGTCGGTGCCCGGTTCCTTGGCGGAAACCAGTTTGGCCTGAATCTGGGTCACTAGATCGACGACCGAATCCATGGCGGTGGAGGCGGTATCGACCTTCGAGGCGCCAAGGCCGAGCGCGTCGCTGATGGTGGAAAGACTGCTCTGGTCCGACTGCATGGTCTTCGACATCGACCAATAGGTCGGATCGTCGCTCGCGTTCTCGACGCGATAGCCGGACGAAACCTGTTCCTGCACGACACCAAGATCTTTGGTGACGCCACGCAATACGGTCAGCGCGGCCAAAGAGGCGGGGTTCGTCGTCACATTGCTCATCGGAAAATCCGTAATTCTATTGGGAACGGCAGACCGGACCGGATCCGGCAGCAACGAACGGCTTCATGCCCGCCAGCGGGAATGATCCCAACGCGGCCCGTCGCTAGATAAAGCCCTGACGGTGCCAACGAAATCGATCGGACACCGGGGCTTTGCGCAGATACTGCAAATCAGTACCCGGGAAGGCTAACAAAAGCTTAAGCGCGACGGCAAGAGAGAAATGCCGCCGCGCTTTCCTAGCGTAAGCTCCAGTCAAGGCTCACTTGAAGAGCGCCAAAACATTCTGCGCGCTATTGTTGGCGATCTGCAGCGACTGGATTGCCAACTGCTGCTGTGTCTGCAGCGCCGAGAGCTTGCTCGATTCCTCTTCCATGTTTGCATCGACAAGTTTGCCGACGCCGGAGTCGATCGTGTCGCTCAGTGTTGAAACGAAGCTTGTCTGCAGGTCGATGCGGGTCGACAGCGAGCCGAGCTGCGATGCGGTGCTCGTCATCGTGTTGAGGGCCGACTGCACCAGGTTCATCGCCTTGGATATGTCGCCGCTCGTCATGCTGGTAATGTCGAGACTGAAGACGGAATAGGCGGTGCCATTGATATCCTGTGTGGTGCCAAGGATACCAGAGCTCGTGTTGATCGTGCCGTCAGCATTGGCGCCGAACATCACGTTGCCTTGCGATCCCGTATCGAAGGTGTAGCTGGTGCTGTTGACTTCGACCGTGCCGTCGTTGTTGCGGACAAAGGAGGATACGACCGACGCGGAGGCGCCGTCGGCTCCGATCATCCAGTTCTGCCCGGAGAACGAAGCGGACTGTGCGATGCTCTCAAGCTGTTGCTGAAGCTGCGAAATCTCTTCCTGGACATCCGCCTTGTCGACGCTGTTTTCCGTTGCCGCGACAAGCTTGTCCTTGATCTGCTCGACGACACTGATGGAATTGTCCATTGCCGTATAGGCGGTGTCGACCTTAGCGGCGCCGAGACCCAGTGCGTCGGAGACGGCCGAAAGCGCGCTGTTGTCGGAACGCATGGTGGTCGCGATCGACCAGTAGGCGGCGTTGTCGGAGGCCTTGGCGACACGATAGCCGGAGGAGACGCGGTTTTGAGTATTTTCCAGATTGTTGTTGATCGAGCGCAGAGTCTGGAGAGCAGACATTGCCGCATCGTTGGTCAAAATGCTGGTCATGGAGAGGTGCCCCTTATGGCTGAAATTGGAAGGGACATTCCGGTCTTCGGCCGGGAACGGCAGTCAGCGTCATGCCTGTTAACCGGCTCTTAGGAGAAGTTAACCAACCGTTGCGTTAGCCGCAGATGACAATATTAGGCTTAATAAAAAGTTAACGGCGAAACCGGAAAGTTAACAAAATCATATCTCCTGCCCGTTCATCAAGTCAGCTTCGCGCCACCTTGGGCGGCATAAGATTATCACGATCGGACAATTGTCCGGCCAGAAACGGCGCGATTGCGACGTCGATATAGTCAGCCAATGCGGGATCGGCATGTTAAGTTTACAGGACGGCAAATTGACGGGGGACAGCCCTCGTCAACAGACAAGCCTCGACCCCGACGACTGGCAGACCCTGCGCAAGCAGGGTCACCAAATGCTGGACGATATGCTCGACCACCTGGAAACGCTCTCCGAAAAGCCCGTCTGGCAGCCGGCGCCGTCGCCTGCGCGCGCGCTGTTCGACGCGCCGCTGCCGGTCGAACCGACGGATCTGGCCGATGCCCATGCAATATTCCGCGATAACATCCTTCCCTATGGCAGCGGCAATATCCACCCGGGATTCATGGGCTGGGTGCAGGGCGGCGGAACGGTCACAGGTATGTTGGCGGAGATGCTGGCCGGCGGTCTGAACGCCAATCTCGGCGGGCGCGACCATATGCCGATCGAGGTCGAGCGTCAGATCATCCGATGGACGCGGCAGATATTCTCATTTCCGGATACCGCAGGCGGCCTGTTCCTGACAGGCGCCTCGCAGGCCAACTTTGTCGCCGTCCTGCTTGCGCTCAATAGAAAGCTCGGTGCAGATGTCCGCGCAAAAGGCTTGTCGAACGAACCAAGGCTGGTGGCCTACGCATCGAGCGAGGTGCATGGTTGCGTGCCGCGCGCATTCGAGATGTCGGGCATCGGCAGTGATCAGCTCAGGCGTATCCCGGCCAACGCGGCCGGGCAGATCGACATCGCAGCTCTCGAACGTGCCATCGTGCGCGACAGAAACGAAGGATACAGGCCGTTCCTGGTCATCGGAAGCGCGGGGACGGTGAACACCGGAGCGATCGACGACCTTGCCTCCTTGCGCCGTATCGCCGACGCCCACGACCTGCATTTTCACGTCGACGGCGCGCTGGGGGCGTTGGGCATCCTGAGCGAAGACCTGGCGCATCTGTTCACCGGTATAGAATCCTGCGATTCGCTTGCGTTCGACTTTCACAAATGGGGTCAGGTGCCATATGACGCGGGTTTCCTTCTCGTGCGGGACAGCACATGGCAGCGCCAGACATTTGTTTCGAAAGCCGCATATCTCAGCCGTGCGGCCTCAGGTCTGGCCGGCGGTGACTGGTGGCCTTGCGACTATGGTCCAGACCTGTCCCGGGGCTTCCGCGCGCTCAAAACCTGGTTCACCCTCAAGACCTATGGGGTCAAGGCATTGGGGGATTCGATGGCCGCCAACTGTGCCCTGGCACGCAGCTTGGCCAGCCGGATCGAACAGGAACCCGCCCTGCAGCTCCTTGCGCCGGTTGCGCTCAACATCGTTTGCTTTGCCTATGTCGGCCCCGGTGGTGACGCGCCACCGCAGGTCAATGCTCGGATCATCGAACATCTCCACGCCGAGGGGCGCGTTGCCCCGTCCCTCACCCACTTCAACGGACAACCGGCAATCCGCGCAGCAATCGTAAACCACCGCACGCGGCAGGCGGATATCGATGCGCTGATCGACGGCGTTCTGAAACTCGATTCTCGACAGGATACGCACTCATGCTGATGACACCCGGCCTCATGGCCGACCGCGCCTTAGACGAAATCGGCGGCACCAGCCGAATTCTGGGCATGCAGAGGATCGTGTCGCTCATCTATGCTGGTGCGGATGTGACGCCGCTATGGAACGAGCTGATGCAGCGCGTCGGAGCCGACGGCAGCGATGCGGCGGCTATTTTCGACCTCGCGACAATCCTGCAGACGCTAAACCGCTCCGAAGAGGCTCAACAGGTTCTGCGGGGCGCGGTGGATCTGAGCCGCAACTTCTGCGTCGTCCATGGGAATGGACAGGGACCTCGGCTGCTCGCCTTCGTGACCCCGGGCAACTTCATGGCGAACACGCCGCTGGATTTCCTGCTGGCGGATAGCAACTGCGTTCTTTGGTTGCATTACGTGGATCCGGAAACGACCGCGCTCGCGGATTTGCCGGACCACGACGTTGCGTTCATGGCGATCGGCGAATCGACGGAAAACGCCCCTGTGCTCGAACGGATGCAGAAGCTGCTGGCCGATTTTAACGGCCCGATCATGAACGACAATCCGGAACTGATCAGCCGGCTGACGCGCGATGGTGTCAGCGGCATGCTGGCCAATGAGCCTTCCATTCTGTCGCCGAGCACGTATCGCGTGCTGCGTGAAGACCTTGTCGCCATCGGCGCGGGCACAAAGACTCTGGACGAATACGCGCCGGGGCTTTCGTTTCCGCTCGTCGTTCGTCCGATCAGCACCCATGCGGGCAACGGGATGGAACGCATCGCCGATATCTTGGAATTATCCGAATGGATTGACACACAGCCGGCTCCGGAGCTCTACGTCGCGCCCTTCATCGATTTCCGCGGACCTGACGGCCTCTACAACAAGCAACGCATCGTATTTATCGAGGGCAAGGCCTTCGCCAGCCATATGGCGCTCTCCGAACATTGGATCGTGCATTATCTCAGCGCTGGCATGGCGGAAAGCCCGGCGAAGCGCGCTGTCGAACAGGCCTGGATGGAGAATTTCGATACGGATTTCGCGATCCGCCACAAGGAGAGTTTCGAGGCTCTCTATCGTCACATAGGGCTTGATTATTTCGGCATCGATTGCGCGGAACTTCCGGATGGACGCCTGTTGGTTTTCGAACTCGACGTGGCGATGGTCGTCCACAACATGGATAGCGCCACCGTCTATCCTTACAAGCAGATTGCCATGCGCAAGTTGTTTGATGGTTTTATCGATGCCGTGCGCGGCAGGAAGACCGGTGCGGGGGCGAACGCGTCCTGAGCAAACCGTGACGCTCGTAAAAGCAACAATGCGGTAGCGCCATCTTGAAAAACAAAACCGCGCCTCTTGGGAAGGCGCGGTGAATTTGCTGTTTTCGAACTTCCGGCGCCAGGCGCCGGTTCTTCCTATTAACGGAACAGCGACAGGATGTTCTGCGAAGAAGAGTTGGCGATCGAGAGCGACTGGACAGCAAGCTGCTGCTGCGTCTGCAGAGCGGAGAGCTTGCTCGATTCCTGTTCCATGTCGGCATCGACGAGCTTGCCGACGCCCGATTCGATCGAGTCCTTCAGCGACGAAGCAAAGCTCGTCTGCAGGTCGATACGGGTCGAGATCGAGCCGAGACGCGAACCCATGCTGGTCATGGAGTTCAGGGCCGTCTGAACCATGTTCAGGGCGCTGGAGATCTGGCCGCCGGTCATGCCGGTGATGTCCAGGCTGAAGACCGAAGCGCCAACCGTGCTGTCCACGGTGCCGAGAATGCCGGACGTGGTGTCGATCGTGCCGCTGTTCGAGCCGAACAGAACGTTGCCCGTCGCACCGGTGTTGAATGCATACGACGTTGTGCTGACCGAAACGGTGCCGTTGGTACCGCGGATGAAGGAGGAAACGACCGAGGCGGAGTCGTTGGCGGCAGCCACGACCCAGTTTTCGCCGTTGAATGAGGCGGACTGAGCGACGCTCTCCAGCTGCTGCTGCAGCTGGCCGATTTCTTCCTGGACCTGACCCTTGTCGACCGAGCCTTCCATGGCGGTGACAAGCTTGGACTTGATCTGGCTGACGATGTCGAGGGCGCTCGTGACAGCGGTGGTTGCCGTGTCGACCTTGGCGGCACCGAGGCCGAGGGCGTCAGAGACGGCGCCGATAGCGCTGTCGTCGGACTTCATGGTGGTGCCGATCGACCAATAAGCGGCGTTGTCGGAAGCCTTGGAGATACGCAGGCCGGACGAAACAGCATTCTGAGTGGACTGCAAGTCGCTGTTGATGCCGCGCAGAGTCTGCAAAGCGGACATTGCAGCGTTGTTGGTAAGGATGCTCGTCATAATATTTGCCCCTTTGGCAGCAGTTAAATAAGGGACATTCCGGACCTAAAAACCGGTAACGGCACTCAGCATCATGCCTGTTAACCCAATCTGTTAAGGTTAACTCGCCGTTTCAATGGTGTTAGAAAACAGCAATATAGTTAAGAAAACCTGAACTAGGCCGGGTCCAAAAATATAAAAAAAACCGCGCCTTAGGAAGGCGCGGTTAACTTAGTGTTTAGAAATTTCGGCTGGCGTCGAGCGCCAGTCCTTCTTCTTAACGGAACAGCGAGAGGATCGACTGCGAGGAGGAGTTGGCGATCGAGAGCGACTGGATAGCCAGCTGCTGCTGCGTCTGCAGAGCGGAGAGCTTGCTCGATTCCTGTTCCATGTTGGCATCGACGAGCTTGCCAACGCCCGATTCGATCGAGTCCGACAGCGACGAAGCGAAAGACGTCTGCAGATCGATACGGCTGGAGATCGAGCCGAGCTTCGAACCCATGCTGGTCATGGAGTTCAGGGCGGTCTGAACCATGTTCAGGGCGCTGGAGATTTCGCCTCCGGTCATACCGGTGATGTCGAGGCTGAAGACAGAGAACTGGTTGCTGCCGATCGTCGTCTTGGTACCGAGGATGCCGGACGTGGTGTCGATCGAACCACTGTTCGAGCCGAACAGAACGTTGCCCGTCGCACCGGTGTCGAATGCATACGACGTGGTGCTGACCGAAACGGTGCCGTTGGTGCCGCGGATGAAGGAGGAAACGACCGAAGCGGAGTCGCCGCTTGCAGCCATGACCCAGTTTTCGCCGTTGAACGAAGCGGACTGTGCGACGCTCTTAAGCTGCTGCTGCAGCTGGCCGATTTCTTCCTGGACCTGACCCTTGTCGACCGAGCCTTCCATGGCGGTGACAAGCTTGTCCTTGATCTGGCCGACGATGTCGATCGAGCTGGTGACAGCGGTAGATGCCGTGTCGACCTTGGCGGCACCGAGGCCGAGGGCGTCGGAGACGGCGCCCATAGCGCTGTCGTCGGACTTCATCGAGGTGGCGATCGACCAATAGGCGGCGTTATCGGAAGCCTTGGAGATACGCAGGCCAGACGAAACGGCATTCTGCGTGTCTTGCAGGTTGTTGCTGATGCCGCGCAAGGTCTGCAGAGCGGCCATAGCGGAATTGTTGGTTACAATGCTGGTCATAAGTGTGTCCCCTGGAAACTGAATACGAGAAGGAGGACATACCGGACTTCAAATACCGGCGATGACGGAGCGGCTTCATGCTCCTCGGTCCCATTTCCTAGAGGACCAAACCCGTCATGTCGCAGGTAAACTCGCATGCATTACTTGCGAATTTCTTAAACGCGGAACCCCGGGGGGACGGTCGACCATAACGTAGCTAACGATACGTAAAGGGCGGCTCACCATTGCTTCGGTTTCAGGCAAGCTACGCGCGCGATTATCCCACGAATCCATGATGACGGACTTCGGCCTTTGCCGGAGACTGTCCAAAGTTCGCTCGGAGTTCTCGCTCGTGAATACGAAAAACGCCTATGTGACAGCGTCCAACCTTTATCAAAAGGGACAATATACGCGCGCGCTCGAAACACTGAACGAGCTGCTCAATACCGACACATCGCCGAAAACCTACGCCCTGCTGGCAAAGACGCTGCTGAAACTCGGCTTCAGATCGGACGCGGCGAGATCGTACGAACTGGCGGGTAGACAAAAGCCATATCGCGAAGACTATCTGCGGGAAGCTTTGCTGTTGCATTTTGCCACCGGCAACGAAGACGCGACGCTATCGGTCGGAAGCCTGATCCTGCCTCAGGCTCTCAAGGATCCCGACCTGGCCTATGCCCTTACCAGCATCTTTCTGAGCCGTCAGCAAAGGGACCTGCTGGCCGGCTTCAGGACCGTCCTCGTTGAAGGACCGGAGCTCAGGCATCGGCTGATGGCCTCAAAACTGTTGACCGATGACCTTCACGATGACGGCAACCGGCACATCGTCGCCACCCTGTTCAAGAAGCATCCGGACAATATCATTTTCCGCACGCTCCATTTGATCTTTGCCCGTGAATTGTCCGATCTCGCGACGGTGGACAAACACATGGCGCCAATCCTGACGTCGATCGCTGCGGGCAGCCTCGACTATGTCAGGCCGGACAATCCCTTCTTCCATCTGCACTGGTGCGGCGACGAAGCGATCAACAAGTTCGCCGCGCACGACACGGTACCGCTGCCGGCCGGGCACGCAGAGTCGCGACGCAAAGCGCCGCATACATGGGCGGACAAGATTCGCATCGGCTATCTCTCATCGGACTTCTGGCCCGGCCATGCGACAATGAAGCTCTTGCAGCGGACATTTGAACTGCACGATAGGAACCGGTTCGAAATTACCCTCTTCGACCATTCCTCTCTGTCATCTCAGCGCGAGGAAGAGTTCGATTATTCGAGATGGGGTACCATGGTCGATATCCGCAGCCTTTCCGATCAGGCGGCGGCAGAGGCGATCCGCGCCCGAGGGATCGACATCCTGATCGATCTCAAGGGACATACCAAGGATAGCCGCGTCCGCATCATCAACCATAAGGCGGCGCCGATTCAGACGGCATGGCTCGGCTTTCCGGGCTCTGCCGTCAACATCGATCTCGACTACATCATCGGCGACCCCTACGTCCTGCCGGATTATTCCAAGCCGCATTTCCACGAGAAGTTCTGCCGGCTGCCCGAATGCTATCAGCCGAACGACCCGATGTATCGCCCGAAGGCGCGGCCGACGACCCGCGCGCAGCATGGTCTGCCGGAAGATGCCTTCGTCTTCGCCTCGTTCAACGGCAACCGCAAGATCACCTCTCAAATAATCGATGTCTGGTGCAACATATTGAAGCGCACGGAGAACAGCGTGCTCTGGCTGCTTTGCAACGGTCCGCGCGCCGAGGCCAATCTCTGGGCTCGCCTGGAGGCGCGCGGCGTCAACCGCAAGCGCATCGTCTTCACCACCCGCATCCGCTATGAGGATCATATCGACCGCCAGCAATTGGCCGATCTCGGCCTCGATACCTTCCCGGTGAACGGCCACACGACGACCTCGGAACAGCTCTGGGGCGGTTTGCCCGTGTTGACGATGAAGGGCACGAACTTCGCCTCGCGCGTCAGCGAAAGCCTGCTTACCGCCATCGGCGTACCGGAGTTGGTGGCCGCCGATGTCCAAGCTTATGAAGATATGGCCGTGGAGCTTGCAGGGCAGCCGGAGCGCATTGCCGCACTCAAGGAAACACTGGTCGCCAATCGCTATATCAAGCCGCTCTTCGACGCCGAACGCCTGACCCATCACCTCGAAACCGCCTACGAAATGATGGTCGAACGCGCCAGGAAGGGCCTCGGTCCGGATCATATGGACGTGCCGGCACTGCCGGTTCGCACCGAGCCGTTCCTGGTCGAAGATCAGAGTGCTGCAGCGATCGCCGCGGAGTAAGGACCTCGCGTCATCGGAAGTTCTGCTCCCGATGACGGTCTGCCCAGCGGATAAGATGTTCTAAATTCAAAAGACTAGAGCGACCTTTGTGCGTTCATATGAATGCACGGCGCTCTAGTGGAAAGACCGCACAAGGCTGCCGACCAAGAGGTTCCAGCCGTCGATCAGCACGAAGAACAGGATCTTGAAGGGCAGCGAGATCGAGGTCGGCGGCAGCATCATCATGCCCATCGCCATGACAATGGTCGAGACGATCAGGTCGATGACCAGAAATGGCAGAACGACCAGGAAGCCGATTTCAAAACCACGGCGGATTTCCGAAATCATGAAGGCCGGGATCAGCACGCGGTAATCGATCTTGTTGTCGACCACGGGCGTCTGCCCACGCTCCTGCGCCAGATCGACGAAGAGCTTGATGTCCTTGTCGCGCGTGTTGTTCGACATGAAGGTGCGGAAAGGCTCGGCGATGCGCTGAACAGCATCGGCCTCCGAAATCTGATTGGCAAGCAGCGGCTGCGCCCCATCCCTCCACGCCTGATCAAAGGTCGGCGACATGACGTAGAAGGTCATAAACAGCGCGAGGCTCAGCAGGATCATGTTCGAGGGCGTGGTCGCAAGCCCCATGCCAGAACGCAGGATCGAGAACGCGATGATGAAGCGCGGAAAGCTCGTCACCATGATGAGGATGCCGGGCGCGATCGACAGGATCGTCAACAGCCCGAAGGTGCGAATGATCCAGGCCGCGACCGACCCACTCACCGGGACATTCAAGAGATCCGTCGGGAGCTGTTGCGACAATTGCTGCGCCATCGCCATTTCAGGCGAAAACGCGGCAAAAACCAATATAAGTAAAGCAAGTAATAATCGACTCATTCGATCACGAAAGTTCTGAACATAACTTTCGATACCCGCCCTTCCGAGCGCAGGTCAACACGTTCCTGAATGTCATCCCGAAGATATTGGAAGCCGCGCGGGCCTTCGACCTGCTGCAGCGAAACGGTACGGACATAGGCGAGGATATCCTGATGAATGGCTTCCGCAAGCTGCGGGTCAGGCTTGCCCTTGAACATCAGCGCGATTTCCAGCCGGATCCAGTTTTGAGAGGGATAGGCGAGATTGGTCGTGATCGGATCGAGCTGAACGATGCCGTTCGCTTCAGCGGCAGCCGCAGCCTGCTTTTCACCGGCGGGAGCCTGCGCGGCGGCCTGTACCACGGCCGTCGCCGTCTTGATCTTCGGTGCCACCATGTTGCCAAGGAACCAGCCGCCGCCGGCGCCGAGAACCGTCAGGACCACCAGTCCGACAATCATCATGATCAGCGGCGATCCCTTGCTTTTTTCCGATGCCTCTGCCGCTGCCATGTCTCTATCCGCCTGTTATCTAATATTGTGTGCTGCCCGACCGTCAGAGCGGTGACAGCAGATCGACCGCCTGCTGGCCGCGCGGCGGCTGCTGCACTTCCGTCAGACGGCCGCGGCCGCCGTAGGAAATACGCGCTTCGGCGATCTTGTCGTAGGAGATCGTGTTGTCCGACGTGACGTCCTGCGGCCGGACGATGCCGGCGACGTTCAGGATACGAATCTCCTGGTTCATCCGTACTTCCTGCGAACCGCTGATCATCAGGTTGCCGTTTTCGAGGACACCGGTGACAACCGCGGCGACAAGCAGGGTGATCTGCTCGGAACGCTGCATCTTGCCTTTACCGTCGGTGCTGGTGTCGGAACCGGAGGTCGCGTCGGCATTGGTGCTCGGCTGCCAGCCAAAGATCTTGGCGGTGATGTTCCAGTTCATGTCGCTCTTGTTCGTGCGACTGCGATTGGTCTCGTTGTCCCAGTTCGCCTTATCGTTGATCGAGATATTGACCGTCAGGATATCGCCGACATTGAGGGCGCGCGCGTCCTTGAAAAGGGCCGCCTGCGAATCGTTCCAGAGCGAGTAACCCTGCGCCACCTGATGCGGCCGCTTTGGATACTGCAGCATCTGAGGCGTCTGCGCATATTGCAGGCCGCTGCCGATCGGGCTCATGGCGGGCGCCCTGCCGATTTCCTTGAGAGCCTGCGACTGACAACCGGCGAGGAAAACGACGACTGCGCACGTGGCCGTAAGACGCATGTTCATGAGGGGTCCTTCGACTTCGATGTATTCGGATCGGACGCGCTGGAGATGATGTTGGTGACAACAGCCGCCTTCTGCGCGTCCATCTCCGCCAGAATGAGGCTCGACTGGCGCGGCGAGAGTTTCATGATGATCGCGGCCGCCACGGTGACCTTAACGTCATTAAGGCTTGCCGCCGCCGCGTCGGGCTTCATATTCTTGTAGATGTCGACCAGGCCTGAATCGGCGGTCTTCAAGAAATCGTCGCGCCGCTTCAGCCAGTCTTCGTATTCCGCCTTGCGCTTGTCCATCGTGGCGATGCGCTGGTCGACATCGGCCTGCAGCTTTTCAAGCTCCTGCTTCTGCAGCAGATAGCGCTGGTCGCGGGCCGGATCGGCGATGTTCGTGCAGAACTGCTTGATCTCGTCCTGGCTCGATGCCGGGTCCATAACCGGCTTCGGCGCTTCCTGCGCCGCCGCAGAGACCGACAGCAGTAACGCCGCCGCGACGCAGCCGGGGGTCAGCAATTTCCTGGCGATGGTGATCGATCTCATTGCAGCACGAGCTCCGCTTGCAGTGCGCCGGCCGATTTGATGCCTTGCAGGATGGCGATGATGCCGTCCGGCTTGACGCCGATGTTGTTCAATCCGGAGACCAGCGTCTTCAGATCGGGTCCTTCGAGCACGGCGACGCGGCCGCCGCTCTTGCTGGCAGTGATGTCCGTCTGATCCTGAACGGCCGTCTGCCCATTCGAGAAGGGCTCCGGCTGGACGATTTGCGGATTTTCGCTGACCTGGACCGTCAAGGTTCCGTAGCTGACCGCGACCGGCGAGACGCGGACATCGGCACCGATGACGATCGTTCCGGTACGTTCATTGATGACAACCTTGGCAGGCGTATCGGTCTGGACGTCGAGATTTTCGATATCCGCCATCAGCCGCGTGAGATCGGCCATCTTCGGCTTTTCGATCGCGACCTCCTGGGAATCCTTAGCCTCGGCGATCGGGCCGCCGAAATGCGAGGTCGCCCAGGCATTGACCGTATCGGCGATGCGGATCGAGGTGGAGAAATCCGGATTGCGCAATTGCAGGACAAGATTGACGGAATCCTTGAAGCGCGAGGGCAGTTCGCGCTCGATGATGGCGCCGCCCGGCACGCGGCCTGCGGTGGTAGTGCCTTCGGTGACGCTGGCGGCGGCCCCCTGAGCCTGGAAGCCCGAGACGATGACTGAGCCTTGTGCCACGGCATAGATCTGCCCGTCTGCACCGCTGAGCGAGGTCATGATCAGCGTACCGCCGCGAAGCGAGGTCGCATCGCCGAGCGAGCTGACCGTGACGTCGATGCGGCTGCCGGGACTGGCGAAGGGCGGCAGGTTGGTCGTCACCATGACGGCGGCGGTATTCTTGGCAGCGGATTGGCCGCCCTGCGTCGAAATACCGAGATTCTGCAGCATCGCGCGCATGGACTGCTCGGTAAACGGCGAGGAACGCAAGCCGTCGCCGGTTCCCTGCAGACCGACGATCAAACCGTAACCGATCAACTGGTTGTCACGGCCAGCCTGCAGCGAGGCTATGTCCTTGATGCGCGATTGCATCGCCAGGGCCGGATCGGCGATGATCAGGCTGGGCAATGCCAGCAAAACCCTGAGGAAGTTACGAAGCCTTCTCATTTTGCGACCACTCGGATCGTGCCGTTTTCGAGAACCGTGCCGCTGACGATAATGCCGGAATCCAGATTGCGGGCTCGTACGCTATCGCCGACCGCGCCGTCATCGAGCGGCGTTCCGGCTGCGGTGATCGTCATGCTGCCCATGTTCATCACCAGACGGATATTGGAGCCACGCGTCACGGCGAAGGGCTGGCGCAGGGCGGAAATGGAAATCGTGCGGCCCGGCAGAAGCGTCCGCTTCGATACCAACCCCGTGACATCGCTGAGCCGCTTGGCATAGTCGCCTGTGAGATTGGGATTGGTGACCTCGACCTCTTCGAGCTGACCGCTGCTGATGACATCGCCCGGATAGATCGTCTCGGTCGGCACGACGGCGGTCCCCAGGCTGGTGGCGTCGTTGCCGGTTGCGCCGGCAGGAGCGGCCGACACGAACATGACGGAGAGGCTCGCCGCGGCGAACCAGGCCATTGCTAAGCTTTTCATCCGGCGAAACCTCATGTTCGGCCCGTCCTCTCGTTACTTCAGATCTTTACTGACGATCTGCGCCATGTCGTCGGCGGTGGTGATGACCTTGGAATTCATCTCATAGGCGCGCTGCGCGGAGATCA
Source organism: Rhizobium sp. CB3090 (assembly GCF_029714285.1). Classification (NCBI taxonomy): domain Bacteria; kingdom Pseudomonadati; phylum Pseudomonadota; class Alphaproteobacteria; order Hyphomicrobiales; family Rhizobiaceae; genus Rhizobium; species Rhizobium sp. CB3090. Next base: position 227,400 of record NZ_CP121662.1, on the reverse strand, counting down.
GGTCGGTGATTTCCTTGACCGCATCGACGTTCGACGATTCCAGATAGCCCTGCTTCATGTAGGCGAAGCCGTTCGTATTGGGATCGGAAACGACGGGATCGCCGGAGGCGGGCGTCTGCGTGAAAAGGTTGCTGCCCATCGGCTGCAAGCCGGCTTCATTGACAAAGTTGGCGATCTGCAATTGGCCGAGAACAGTCGGCGTCGTCGCGGTGCCGATGGTTGCCGAAACCTGACCGGATTCGTTGATGGTGATGTTGCTGGCGTTGCTGGGGATCGTGATCCCCGGCTCCAGCACGTTGCCGTCGGCGGTCACCATCTGGCCGGTATCGCTCTTGTTGAACGAGCCGGCGCGCGTATAGGCCGTCGTGCCGTCGGGCATCTGAATCTGGAACCAGCCGCGGCCGACCAGCGCGACGTCGAGATCGTTCTGCGTCTGCGACAGTTCGCCCTGGATCTGGATGTTGCGCACGGCCGTCGTCTGCACGCCAAGGCCGATATTGGCGCCTTCCGGCACCACGGCCTGGTTCGGCCGGTTGGAAATGCCCTTGGCGCGTTCGGTCTGGTACAGAAGGTCCGAGAACTCGGCGCGGGAACGCTTGTAACCCGTCGTATTGATGTTCGCGATGTTGTTCGCAATCACTTCGAGGTTGGTCTGCTGGGCGTCCATGCCCGTCGCGGCAATAGCGAGCGCTCTCATGTCTTCGTCCTTCGAGCTAGAGCGTGATCCCGAAGGCCGCAAAGCGGCTTTGAACAAGATCGCGCCAAATCAAATAATGGGAGCGGGGCCACCCGCCCTAAATCTGCATTTTCGTAATATCGAGAAAGGCCGAGACGACCTTGTCGCGCAGTGCGATCGCCGTCTGCAGCGTCTGATCCGCCTGCATGACCTTGTCGACCACTTCGCGGGTGCTCATCGTGCCCTTGATGCCGGCAAACGAGGCATTCTCGGCTTCCTTCAACGTATTGACCGTGTCTTTCGCCACATTGGACATCACCGAGGCGAAACTGGTTCCGGTCACGTTCCCGATCGTCGAGCCAAGTGTCGATGCCAGGTTATTGGACGAAGAGGAGCTCTGGTCCGTGGCGATGCTGCCGAGACCGCGGACTGCCGAAAGGGAGGAAACATTCTTGATAGCGTCAATCATTGTGCATTCTTCAAGAGATCGATGGTGGAGTTGATGAGATCGCGCGACTGCTTGATCGTTTGCAGATTGGCCTCGTAGGAGCGATTGGCTTCACGCATGTCGGCCATTTCGACGAGAATGTTGACGTTGGGCATCTTGACATAGCCCTTCTGGTCCGCCGCCGGATTGTCCGGGTCGTATTCCTCGACGAACTTGCCGGTGTCCTCGCCCAACTTCTTCACGCCCACAGTGGTCACGCCGTTGGCGCGATCAAGCTCGGCGCCGAACGTCACGGTCTTGCGGCGATAGGGATCGGAACCAGGGGTATCGCCCGTCGAACGGGCATTGGCGATATTTTCGGAAACAATACGCAGGCGGGTCGATTGAGCCTCCAGGCCGGAGCCCGCAATCTTCAACGAGGCTGATAAAGGGTCCATAACATCTTCACTTCATCTATTGTTTTACGGTCATCAACATCATGCGATGAAAGGAGCTGACCAGCGCGGTGTTCAAACCGTACTGGCGCTGGATTTCGCCGGATTTGGCGAGCTCATCTTCCAGGCCGACGGTGTTACCCGACTCCTGGACGCCGATTTCCTGATTGAGCGACGCTTCCTCGACGTTGACGTCGCCGCTCTGACTGAATTCATTGCCCGAAAAATGCGCCGGATTGGTCTTCGCCATGGCGATATTCTCGTTGTCGAGAACGGCTTGAAACGGCGTCACATCCTTCGCGTGGAACTTCGGGGTATTGGCATTGGCGATATTGCCGGCAACGACCTCCTGGCGAACCTGGAGCCACTCGGCTTGCCGCGAGGCCAGGTCAAAGAGCTGAATCGGTTGCATGGGCTTCTCTCCGTTCTTACAGCAGGGACCCTAGAGGGATAATCTTGCGTGGGACTTGCGGGGAATGCGTTCTTGCTAAAGTCTTTACTAAGCCTGATACGCAGGCGATTGCGGGTTCTCACTCGTGGCCGTAGACATCACCGGTGGAGGTGACGATGATCCACTTTCCGTCGCGCTGCTCGATCGTTGCCAGGCGACTGTTATCGGGCAGGATCGAGCCGACCCGCACGACGTACATGCCAGTGTCATCCTCGATCAGCGCCCGGCCGTTTGCGACGTGCAGCAGATGAAACGGCGACTTGCCGGGAAACGGCTGATCTTCGGCCGGCTGTCCCTTGTCGTCCTCGCGTCCGACGTTGCTGATCGTCGCCGTCGTCAGCGGATCGGGAGCGATAGCCTTCGGCTCGTTCGGATTCTTGTTGACCATGGCAAGCGGCGACACGTTGACGATCTCGCGTCCCGGCCAGTTCGGCAGGTCGCGCGTTCGATCGCCCTCGGCGACGTGAATGCCGAACTTGTCGGGATTCAGGAACACATACCAGGGAAAGAAAGCCGAGATACCGGCCAGCAACAGACCGGTGCCCGCCAGAGCCTTGTCGGTGAAGGTCCGCTTTTTCGCCGCCTTCAGCGGAGCGACCGGTTCGTCTGCATCGGATTCTCTCACGTCTGGCCTCTCTCTCGGCATGGTCTGAAAGGCATGAAGCGAATTCGGACCGGATTATACGAACTCAAATGGCGAACGACATTTCGCGAAAACGTCATTTCGCTCTTTGCGGTTGGATGGATGCGGCCGAACCGTTTTTCAACGCGGTCGCAAGATCGGTGAAGGCGTCGGCCGAAGGCCGTTCGCCGGGTGTCTGCTTCAGAATGTCGTAGATGATCGGCACCTGGCGGACGGCCATGTCGAGATCCGGGTCGCTGCCCTGGCGATAGCCGCCGATCAGGCGCAGGTCACGGGTTTCCTCATAGCGGTGCACGAGTGCCTTCAGTCGGGAAACCAGCTTTTCCTGATCCGGCGTCCAGGCTTTGCGCGCCAAGCGCGATACCGAGGCCAACGGATCGATCGGCGGATAACGCCCCTCTTCCGCCAGGCTGCGCTGCAGGACGATATGGCCGTCGAGAATGCCGCGGGTGGAATCGGCGATCGGGTCGTTATGATTGTCGCCGTCGACGAGGATGGAGATGATCGCGGTGATCGTACCGGTTCCTTCCGGCCCCGGCCCTGCGCGCTCCAAAAGGCGCGGCAGTTCGGTGAAGACGGAAGCCGGATAGCCGCGCGCGATCGGCGGTTCGCCGGAGGCGGTCGCAACCTCGCGGATGGCATGGGCGAAGCGGGTGACGCTGTCGACGATCAACAGCACATTGTCGCCCTGATCGCGGAAATGCTCGGCGATGGTGATAGCCGACAGCGGCGCCATCTTGCGCAGCATCGGACTCTCGTCGCTGGTCGCGACGACAGCGACCGACTTCTGCATATGAGAACCGAGCGTGTCCTCGATGAATTCGCGGACTTCGCGGCCACGTTCGCCGACCAGCGCGATCACCACCTTGTCGAAAGCATTGGCCCGGGCCAGCATCGACAGCAGCGTCGACTTGCCTACGCCGGAACCGGCGAAGATACCGAGACGCTGGCCGAGGCAGAGCGGCGAGAAGATGTCGATCGCGCGCACGCCGGTCTTGAACCCGGTCTCGACGCGTTTGCGGGTCATCGAGGGCGGCGCGGTATTGGAGATCGAGCGCGACTCCATGCCCGCCGTCAGCGGCCCAAGGCCATCGATCGGCTCACCCAGCGAGTTGATCGTGCGTCCGCACCAGCTATCGGATGGAGCGATACGGAAAGCACCTTTGCGGATGACCGTGTCGTGGATGCCGATCGGCTCACCCGGCTCGATCGGACAGACATAGGTCAGCTCCGGTTCGACGCGGACGACTTCGCCGAGATGGATGCCGGTCGAGGATAGGTGGGCGACGAACTCGCCGAGGCGCACATGCCTGGAAAGGCCGGCAACGGTATAGTGCCCGGCCGCGATGGTGCGCACATGGCCGCCATCGGCAACCGTATTTTCCGCCATCAGATATTGATCCGCCAAAGCGGCCATACGCGAAAATCTCGGCGACATCGCGCCTTCAGGCAGCCCATCCTCGAACATCACCCGACCCTCTTACTGGCTGCCGCCGAGAGTCTTGATCGCGTCCGAGAGCGTGCCTTCACTGCTGTTCGTGAGCGTCGAGATATTGTCGAAGGCGCGGCTGACTTCGATGAGCTGGGTCATTTCCCGCATGCCGTTGACGTTGGAGTTTTCGAGATAACCCTGGGCGATACCGACATTGGAGCGGTCGACGACGGACTGCGGCGTCTCCGTCGGCAGCACGCCACTATTGTCATAGCGCAGGAAGCCCTTGCTGATATCGGCGCTGTAGAGCCCGATCTTGCCGACTTGCTTGCCGTTCTGCGCGATCGTGCCATCCGAGGAGACGCTGGGCGCACCGCCGCCGGGGTCGAGCTGGATCGGCGCACCGCCGGGATCCAGCACCGGATAGCCTCGGGTGGAGACCAGGGCACCGCTCTCGGTCATGGTAAAGCGGCCGTCGCGCGTCAGAACCAGACCCGCCGGCGTGTTGATGCCGAACCAGGCATCGCCCTTGACCGCGAAATCGAAGAGATTGCCGGTGTTTTCCAGTTCGCCGTTGTCGGTGGAGAGATAGTCGTTGCCTTGCGAGACGAAGGCGACCTTGGCGTTGAGCTTGTTTTCGGTATTGCTGAGCACTTGATTGAACTTGACCTCGGTGCCACGAAAACCCGTGGTGTTCACGTTGGCCATGTTATCGGCGATCGTCGTCAGACGCCGCTCGAGCGCCATCTGCGATGACAGCGCCACATAGATACCAGACTGCATTTTCAACGCCCTCCGGACATTGGAGAATAACGGGAAAGGAAACGCCAAATAGTGCGGCGCTCCAACATTTCGTTAGCCGGGCGTGGATGCCCTTACCCGATACTCTGCCTGCATTGGCTTGTGCGAAGCTGACACGACGAAAGGCAGTTTTCGGAGCGTGCCGAACAGCCTCACGCAAGGCAGGTCTCCTACTTCAACGGAGGAAGCAACGTTCAGGTGTGGACTGGCGATGAATATTATTATCGGATTTGTAGTGACCTGCGGCTGCATCATTGGCAGCTTCATGGCGATGGGCGGGCATGTGGACGCGCTGTTCCAGCCCTTCGAGTTTGTCATCATCGCGGGCGCCGGCATCGGCGGCTTCATTATGGCCAATCCGATGAAGGTCGTGAAGGATTCCGGCAAGGCGCTGGGCGAAGCCTTCAAGCACTCGGTTCCGAAGGAACGCAACTACCTCGACACGCTCGGCGTGCTCTATGCGCTGATGCGGGACCTGCGCACGAAGTCGCGCAACGAAATCGAAGCGCATATCGACAACCCGGACGAATCGGTGATCTTTCAAGCCGCCCCGACGGTGTTGAAGAACAAGGAACTGACGGCTTTCATCTGCGATTATGTCCGCCTCATCATCATCGGAAACGCCCGCTCGCATGAGATCGAGGCGCTGATGGACGAGGAAATCAACACCATCCTGCACGACAAGATGAAGCCCTACCATGCCATCACGATCATGGGCGATTCCTTCCCGGCCATCGGTATCGTCGCCGCCGTTCTCGGCGTCATCAAGGCCATGAGCCACATCAACGATTCGCCCGAAGTGCTCGGTCATCTCATCGGCTCGGCTCTGGTTGGCACCTTCCTCGGCATTATCCTTTCCTACTCCGTCTGCGCGCCCCTCGTGTCGCAGATCAAGATCGTGCGCAACAAGCAGCATCGCCTCTACGTGATCGTGAAGCAGACGTTGCTTGCCTATATGAACGGCTCCGTACCGCAGGTGGCGCTCGAATATGGCCGCAAGACCATCTCCTCCTACGAACGGCCGTCGATCGATGCCGTCGAACAGGAAATGATGAATCCCGGCGGTGAGAGCAAGGCGGCCTGACGATCATGAGCCAGCAATCACAAGCCAAGGTACAGACGATGGATCGCGCCCTTTTCGCCAAGCTGACCGGCGGACTCGGCGACCAGGCAACCGTTGGAAAGATCGCCGCCGCCTTCGGCCAGGTCTATGGCGAATTCCTCCCCGACTTCATCAAGAGCGAAACCGGTCTCGATGTGTCCGTCGCCTATGCCGGCTGTCAGGCAGGATTGATGAACGATCTCATCGCCGGCCTCGGCGGAAACTGTGCGCTTGTGAACGGTTCCCTGCGCAACTGGGCACCGAAGTTCGTTCTCGGCTGCGGCACGGGCTTCATCATGACGCTGATGGAGCACATGCTGGGCGCGCTGCCCGAGAGCATCGAAGTGCCCGTTCCGCGGCCGCTTTCGATCATCGAGCTCGATCTCGCTGTCATGGTGTTCGACAAGATCGCCAACGTGCTGCGCTCGGCCGTCAACGCGTCCGGTGGTTTCGAACCCAATCTGGACGCGCCGTACAATATCGAGAACCGCCCGAAGCCGGCTGCCGACCATGCCGATGAATTCGCCGCTGCCGTCGCGATGACGATCGCGCTCGGCAAGACGGTCTCGGAAATCGTCGTCATCATCCCACAGCGGGTTCTGCTGCGCACCGTGGTCAGTGTGCCGCGGGCCAAGAATCCATCCGCGGCATCGCAGGCATGGACGGAGCAGCTCAGCGAACAGGTGCGTCGCTCGCAGGTGACGCTGGAAGCCCGCATCCGGCTGCAATCGCTGACGCTGAACACGATTTCCAGGCTCGCCGTCGGCGATGTCATTCCCTTCATGGACGCGGGCGATGTCCGCGTCGAGGTCAGCGCCAACAGCAAGGACCTCTACATCTGCGAGTTCGGCCGCTCAGGCGAAAATTACACGGTGCGCGTCAAGGACAATGTGAATTCCGACGACGAGCTTCTTCGACACCTGATGAATTGACCGGCTGGCGGGTGCCTGGCGCACCCACGGCAGCTTGAGGCAAGTTTCAACTGGAATAGTGATTTCATGGCTAGGAAGACGACACAGAAAAGCAGCGAGGATTCGCTGGAAGTTGAAAACAGCGACGCCGCATTGGATGAGGCCATCGACGGTCTGCGCGGCGTGTTGAAGAAAGACAATGATGGCGGCATGCCGGATTTCGGTGCCGATGCGTTCGGAGCCGAGCCAGGCACGGATCTTTCCGCCTTCGGTGGCGATTTCGGGGATGACAGTGCGGGCTCCGCCTTCGGCGCCGATGATTTCGGCGGCTCCTCCTTCGCCGAACCGGCCGCTCCCGGCAGCACGCTGACCGCCAATCTCGACCTGATCATGGACATCCCGATCGACGTTCAGATCGTGCTCGGCAGCAGCCGCATGCAGGTCTCCGGCCTGATGAACCTGACCGAAGGCGCGATCATCGCCCTCGACAAGAAGATCGGCGAGCCTGTCGAAATCACCGTCAACGGCCGCAGAATCGGCCGGGGCGAAATTACCGTGCTGGAACATGACGACACCCGCTTCGGTATCAAGCTCATCGAAGTATCGAATACGAAAAAAGCCTGAACCCAGTTCAGAATAATCCCACTCCCTGTTCGGGACGGAGACGAAGACCATGATGGACTTTGACGATTTCAGCGGTGCGCTCACCGAGAAACCGTTAACTCAGGCTGAAAAAGCCGCAGCCGTTCTTCTTGCCATGGGAAAGCAAGTGGCGGGACGGCTGCTGAAGTATTTCACGCAGCATGAATTGCAGCTCATCATCGCCTCTGCGCAATCGCTGAGGCTTATTCCGCCGGACGAACTGGCGCAGCTTGTTGCGGAATTCGAGGATCTCTTCACCGAAGGCGCGGGTCTGATGGACAACGCCAAGGCGATCGAAAGCATCCTCGAGGAAGGTCTGACACCCGACGAGGTCGACAGCCTTCTTGGCCGGCGCACGGCCTTCCAGGCTTACGAAACTTCGATCTGGGATCGCCTCGGCGAGGCGGAGCCGACCTTCGTCGCCAAGTTCTTCCTGCGCGAGCACCCGCAAACCATCGCCTATGTACTGTCGATGATGCCATCCTCCTTCGGCGCCAAGGTTCTGCTGCAACTGCCGGAAGCGCAACGCGCCGACATCATGAACCGCACCGTCAACCTCAAGGATGTCAGCCCGAAGGCGGCGCAGATCATCGAAAACCGCGTGCTGGGGCTGATGGCCGAAATCGATGCCGAACGCAATGCTGCCGGCTCGACGAAGGTGGCGGAACTGATGAACGAACTGGACAAGCCACAGGTCGACACGCTGCTCACATCGCTGGAAACGCTCAACAAGGAATCGGTCGACAAGGTCCGCCCGAAGATCTTCCTCTTCGACGACCTCACGCTCATGCCGCAGCAGAGCCGTGTCATGCTGCTCAACGACATCGCGTCCGACATTCTCACCATGGCGCTGCGCGGCTCGTCCAACGAGATTCGCGAGATCGTGCTCAGTTCGATCAGCCCGCGTCAGCGCCGCATGATCGAATCCGACCTGCAGATGAGCAATGCCGGCATCAATCCGCGCGAAATCGCCATCGCGCGGCGCGCCATCGCCCAGGAAGCCATCCGGCTTTCCAATTCCGGCCAGATCGAACTCAAGGCAAAAGACAAGACGCCTGTGGAAGAAGCCGCGTGACCTCAGCGCGACTCACCTAAATCGTCTTAGACTGTTCAGAACAAGGCCGTGCATGATGCACGGCCTCTTTCCGTTTCATGAAGGACGGCTGCTTTGGCTGACGAAGACAAGGACAGTAAAACAGAAAAACCGACGGAGAAAAAACTCCGCGACACGATGGAGAAAGGCAATGTGCCTCACTCCAGGGAAGCGACGCTCTTCGCGTCGATGCTTGCGACCGTCATCTACGTCACCTTCTTCCTGCCGGCGCGCATCGGGCGCATGGGCGAGGTGCTGCGCGACCTTTTCGAAAAGCCCGATCAGTGGCAACTCGAGACAGGGCCGGATGTCATTTCCCTGTTCATCCGCATCGGCTGGGAAGTCGGCAACCTCTTGCTGCCCGCCGTCGTGCTATTCTTCGTCTTCGGCATCGGTTCCTCGCTGTTCCAGAACCTGCCGACTCCCGTTCTCGATCGTATCCAGCCGCAGTTTTCCCGCATATCGCCGGTGGCCGGCTGGAACCGCATTTTCAGCACGTCGGGCCTTGTGGAATTCGGCAAGTCGCTTGCCAAGATCTTCGTGGTCGGCATCATCATGTTCTTTGTGCTGCGCGGCCAATTCTTCCATGCGATCGATTCGCTGGTCTCCGATCCGCAGACGATCTTCGTGCGGCTGTCGACCATCGTTCAGAAAATTCTGACCATCGTGCTCCTGGCGACCGCTGTCGTCGGCATCGGCGACGTGCTCTGGACCCGCTATCACTGGGTCGATCAGTTGAAAATGACGAAGCAGGAGGTCAAGGAAGAACACAAGCAATCCCAGGGCGACCCGATCGTCAAATCGCGCCAGCGCTCGATTGCCCGCGATCGTGCCCGCCGGCGCATGATGAAGCAGGTGCCGCGCGCCACCCTGGTCATCGCCAATCCGACCCACTTTGCCGTAGCGCTGCGCTATGTCCGGGAAGAAAACGACGCGCCCGTCGTCGTTGCCAAGGGGCAGGACCTTATCGCCCTCAAAATCAGGGAGATCGCCGAAGCAAACGGCATCCCCGTCTTCGAAGATCCGCCACTCGCGCGCTCCATGTTTGCGCAAGTCTCGGTAGATAGTGTCATCCCGTCAGTGTTTTACAAGGCCGTCGCAGAACTGATTCATAGGATCTATGCCGCGCAGTCGAATAGAAAACGGGTACGATAAATCGAATGAAAAAATCCCCCTACTCTGCCCAACGTGAACAAATTCTGGCTGAGGCCATCAGTCCGGTCGCCAGTGAATTGCGGCTTCTCGACGCGGCCGATCTGATTTCGCTGCTGCGCTTCGAGCGTTACGGCAATCTCGCCGACCTCGTGGCTTCGGCGGCTGAGCTTTATTTCCATCCGGGCACGGTCAATTTCGGCCTGGGGGGCGACTACAAACTCGAATGGGGCGGGCCGGCGGAAGTCACCATCGACCTCGAAATCAAACCGCGTGGCGTCACGGTCTATGCCAAGCTAGCGCTCGCCGAACATCATGCCGGCATCGAGATCAACCATATCGCCTTCGAAAAGGCCTCGGCCGATCCGGACGAGAACACCGCACTCCTCGCCCGCAGCCTGCGGGATGCCCGCTACGCGATCGGCGGAACGATGCGCGCAGCCTGAAAAAGGCTCAAACCATCTCAAATTTCATGATGAAATATCCGCTGAGGGATCTCGGCGTCGGTGCGGTCCGGCCTTTCAGGAAGGCGCAGAACCGCACCATCCTTTTGCTTTCCTACAATTCCAGGGAAGGTCTTATCCGTACAACGAATGGGATGCTCCAATTCAAGAGACGGGAGCTGGACTTCATGCCTTCCTGTGAACGTATGGCGCTTTAGCTGATATACCCGAAGCGGATCGCTTTCGCGATTGCCTGGATGCGGTTGACGCTGTCGAGTTTGATCGTCGCCGAACCGAGATAGGCGTTGACGGTATGCACCGACAATCCCAGCTTTTCGGCTATTTCTTCACTGATCCGGCCATCGCCGGCAAGCTGCAGACAGGCGATCTCCCGTTCGCTCAGCGCTTCAGCGGCGGGCGACCGGCGTTCGTCGAGCGACAGGAGATCCATCATGATCTGGCAGCTACGGCCATGCAGCTCGACGATCATATCGCTCGCCAGATCCATGAACTTCGCGGCAAACACGACATAGCCGTTGCCGACCGATCCCAGGCGCACCGGAAAGGCGACGCCGGCAAACGGCAGGAGATGCGGTTTCAGACGCTGGGTGAAGGAGGCAAAGTCGGGCGTCTCAGCCGTGCTGTCGCTGTCACGGCCGTTCCACATCAGCGGCAGCAGCGACTTCTCGATATGCTCGATCATCGCCTCGCCATAGGCTTCGACGAAAGCCTTGTTGACGACGGTATTGGTCGAGCCCCAGTTTTCCAGCTCGCAGACCAGGCGCTGCTTGCTCGGCAGGCCGGAGCCGCTGAGGCGATAAACGGCAAAATTCTGCGCGTCGATCAGCTTCTGCATCGACACCAGTTTCGGGAAGAGATCAGACCGGCTCGATATCCGATGCGAACGGCCGAGCCTCGCTTCGCTTGGCGTGTCCGTCGTCCTAACCGGCTGATATCGCATCCATTGGGCTTTCAAACGAGGTTGTTTCTGACAGCAAAGGCGATCGCTTCCGATCGCGTCTTGGTCGCGGTCTTCCGCATGACGCTGGTGATGTAGTTGTTGATGGTGTTGCGCGAGATGCCGAGGATCATGGCGATCTCGTCGCTCGTCTTGCCCTCTGCGATCCAAAACAAACATTCAAGTTCGCGCTCGGTAAGATCGAAATCGCGCTCGGACTTGCCCTCCACGCAGCGCGTGAAGCTCGCGAAGTAACCCGACAGCAGCCCCGCGTCACGCAGCCGCTCGGGCGGTAGCAACAGGCCGTCACGGGCAAGCAGCATCAGCGAGAAGCGCGTGCGCCCAACATTAAAGGTCAGCGAACAATATTGGCGGCTGACGCCCTCCGGCAACTCAACATCATTAGGCAGATATGCGAAATTCGGCTGGAACAGCGACATGCATTTCTCAAACTCGCCGGTGCGGCCGTAGCCGCTGGTGATTTCGGAAGCAAGACGCCGGACGAGATCGAAAGGCCAATTGGAGGACACCACAAAATCGAGACCGCTCTCCTGGATCAGGTCGCAGCGGGCCAGGAGATAGTGTGAGGCACCGACATAGTCCGTCAGCACACGCAGGCCGGATTGGAGATAGGCCGGGCCGGCAATGGCGCTCAATTGCTGAAGGAGCTGGTCGCGCGACATGCCATTGGCGGACGCGGCCAATCGCATATCCTTCTCGCCCTTGCTCCCCTGCAATATCTGCATGTCCATTTTTGCATTTCCTGCTGCTGTCAGGCGCTCGAACACCAACGAGAGCATTGCTCGGTCTGGACTCGACGCATAAGCCTCGAAGATGGCATCGATCTTCAAAAGGCGCCTGCGCCAACTCAACTCGCTACTCCGTCCTATACGACTCCTTACGGACGTAGGAGGCGGTAAGCGCGCTATACATAAATTCAATTTCGACAATCGCATTGGCGCGAATCGCCGAAATCCCAATCACCGACTATAGACTGATTTGCCCGCGCATCGGCATCTCAAAATTCTCTGAATTTACCAAACGCGGATTTCATGACCTGATTCGCGCCGCTTCGACGCAATTCCGGATAGGTATGATGATTGTAGGTCGATTCTTTCTACCCAGCAATGAAATTTCCCGGCGGACTGTACCTTCCAACATGTCCTCTCATTCGATTTCGCTAGATTGAATTGAATCAAATCTTTGCGGTAACCCAGAGTTGGCATGATCAAGCCGCGCTCCTTGCGACAATATGAAAAGACCGGGAACATCTCCCGGTCTTTTCAATCAGGCGGCGTTGTCTACGGCCCATTTTCTGAGGATCTTCGCGGCGCGTTCCTCGCTGATTTCCACCATGCGCGAGAGGCGGCGTTCCGGCCCTTCCTTGACGCGGCGATTGAAGGTGCCGCCATCCTCGCCCATCGTCAGCAGATCGTCGGTGCTGTCGAAGCCGAAGTCCGAGCCGAAGCCGTCCATCAGCGCGGCACCCGGTCCGCCAACGGCAGGAGCGAAATCCGGCAATTCCAGGCCCGCCGCCTCCGGCAGGGCCGCACCACCGGCCGCACCGCCGCCGAGCGAGCGGATCAGCGGACGGAAGCCCATCCAGACGATAAGGAAGGCTACAGCGACGAAGGCAGCCGAATTGATGATGCCGGCCATGTTGCGGCTCAGCATATCCATGATGCTGAAACCTGAAGAGGTGTCGTCGAGCAATTGATTGTCGAGGAAGTCCATCGCATTGACGGTCACCACGTCACCACGGCTCGTATCGAGCCCGGCGGCGGTCGCGACAATCTTCTGCATCTCGGCGATATAGGCGTCGATCTTCGCCTGATCGGCCGGCTGGCCAACCATCTGGGCAATGCGACCCTTGTTGACCACCACGGCCACCGAAAGCTTCTCGATGCGGTAGCTGTTGCGGGTCGTAGCAGTCGTCTTGCTATTGATTTCGTAGTTGGTCTGTTCTTCGCGCTTGTCGGACTGGTCGTTCGATGTCGGTCCGTTGCCACCGGACTGCGGGGCAGCCTGCGGGATGTTCTGCTCGACGGTCGCTGCCGTATCCGACTGGCGCTGCTGGGATTTCTGCGCTTCCTTCGTGGTGCGCACCGAGCGCTCGACCTTCGAATCCGGATCGTAGGTGGTTTCCTGCACCTGCTGGCTGTCGGTGTTGAGCTGCGCCGTCACGCTGGAGCGGAAATTGTCCATGCCGAGGAATGGGGCGAGCGCCTTATTGATATTCGATTCGACCTCGTCCTGAACATTCTGCACGATGCCGAGATTGCGGTTCAGCGCGCCATTGCTCGGATCGTCGCCCGAGGCCAGCAACTGGCCGGTGGAATCGAGAATCGTGACGTCGTCGACCTCCAGGCCGGGAACGGCAGAGGCGACGAGATGACGAATGGCCTGGGCTGATTTACGCGCCGCTTCGGCATTCGCTCGGATCATGACCGACGCCGTGGGTTTCTGGTCCGCTTTTCGGAAGTTGCCGACATCCTGCATGACGATGTGGACCCGTGCGGCGCTGATACCCGCGATCGACGTAATCGTACGAGAGATTTCGCCTTCGAGCGCACGCACGCGGGTCACTTCCTGCATGAAGGAGGTCAAGCCGAGGGATCCGACATTGTCGAAGAGCTCGTAGCCGGCATTGGTGCTGTTCGGCAGGCCGCGCTCGGCGAGAAGCAGGCGCGCCTTTCCGGTCATGCCGGCCGGGACGGTCAGGCTGGTGCCGTCCGTGCCCACCTGGAATCCGATATTGGCTTCGGCAAGTGCTATGCTGATCTGGTTCAGATCGGTTGCATCCAGGCCTACATAGAGCGTTTCCTGGGCAGGCTTATTGACGTAGAGGGCTGCAAACAGAATCAGCGCCATCGAAACGACGCCGACGCCCGCCATGATCAGCAGGCGTGTCCTCCCCAGGTTCTGCAGATTCCTGAACAGGGGAACTAATTGATTTAACAGATTCATTCTGTTCTCGCACGATTCGTCAAAGACCTGATGGCTTTGTGCCCTGCAGCGAAAATAGAAATCGAAACTTGTGCGAGCGTTTCGTCCGGGCAGGAAAAATCAATAAGTCAAAAAAATTATCCGAGATAATATAGGAAAAACAATATCAGGCGCCGGCGCTTCCCATCAGAAGAAATCGAAATCGCCTGCGGCCTTGGCCAAGGGTTGAGAATGTCCATGGCGACCGCTGCCGCCGAGAGCTTTCTGCATTTCGGCCAGCTTGACCAGGCTCAGCGCCGTGGCAACATCGACCATCCAGCCTTCCGGCATGCCGCCGGTGATGGTGTCGATGAACTCGGCAATGCCCCGCGTCTTCTGCACAGCGAGATCGATACCTTGCATGACCTTCATGGAGTCGGGGGATTCCAGTATGTTGATGCCACCGAGATCGAGCAGTTGCGGCTCAATGCGCTCGATCAGGTAGGCAACATCGTGCAATTCCGAGACGATGCGCATGAGGATCGCGGGAAGCGCCTCCTGCATGGCGGATGCTTCGGCACGCGGGATGGTGGTCATCAGGTAGTCCTCATTGATCAGAAAAATTCGATCGTGTTGTCGACCGGCTTCGGGGCTGCAACGGGGCGCTGTTCCAGAGCCACGGTCTTCTGCGTTTCGGCGCCGGTCAACGGGTATTGCCGGGCACGGCCGGAGATCGGCCAATATTCGATCTTGCGTCCATGCTCGCCGCCGGTGCTGGAGCCGACGACCGGAATGCCTTCATCCCTCAGGAACTGCATGGCGAAGGCAGCATTCTGTTCGCCGACATTGGAGAAGGTGGCAATCGTCTTCGCACCGCCAAAGACCTTCGCCTCCAGCCGGTCACGGCGCGCACCCTGCTTCAGGAGACCGTTGATCAGAAGCTCCATCAGATGCACGCCATAACGCGTCGCGTCGCCACCGCTCGTCGGCGAAGCGGCCGTTCCCGGCAGCAGAAAATGGTTCATGCCGCCGACGCCCGCGATCGGATCGCGCAAGCACGCCGCCACACACGAGCCGAGAATGGTCGACAGAACCACGTCCGGGTCGTTGATGACCTTGTACTCGCCCTGAATGATGTGCACGCGACGGGCAGCACCCTCAACGATCATTTCAATGCTCCGAACACGGCCTCGATTGCCGCTTTCATCTTTTCAATGGTGAAGGGCTTTGCGAGAACGTTGTTGGCACCGAGCTGGGCGGCCTTCTGCACCAGCGCACGGTCGCCCTGCGCCGTGAGAATGATAAAGGCCGCTTTCTTCGTCGTCGGATTGGTGCGCACGGCCTGTAGCAGGCCGAGACCATCCATCTTCGGCATGTTGAAGTCGGAGATCACCAGATGATGCGGCTGCTGCTCCATGATCTTCATGCCCTGCTCACCGTCACCGGCAGCAGTGATCTGCTTGAAACCCAGTTGCGTCAGCGCGTCGCTCAACAACAGACGGCTGGTGACCTGATCGTCGACGATCAGAACTTTGATTTTCTCCGCTAGAGACATTATTCGCTCCCTTCCTTGCGGGCGGCTGTTACTTTCAATATTTCCTCGCCAATGGCGTTCAGCGGAAACTGCTGTTCGACTGCACCAAGTTCGAATGCGACCCTCGGCATCCCATAGACCACGCAGGTCTTTTCATTCTGGCCGATGGTCCGTGCGCCGGCGTGGCGCATCTTGAGAAGGCCGGCGGCGCCGTCGCGCCCCATGCCGGTCAGGATGACGCCGACCGCGTTGCGACCGGCGAGCTCGGCAACCGAATCGAAGAGTACATCCACGGAAGGACGGTGGCCGTTGACAGGCCCGCGGTCGACCAGGCGGCAATGCGGCGCTGATGCATTGGCGACCTGTAAATGCCGATCGCCGCCGGGCGCCAGGTAGATTTTGCCGATTTCCAGCCGTGCGCCATCGGTCGCCTCCTGCACCATGGGCGCACAGAGGCGATTGAGCCGTTCAGCAAAACTACGGGTAAAGCTTGGCGGCATGTGTTGAGTAATGACGGTCGGCGGGCAATTGGCCGGGAATTTCTGCAGGACCGCGATCAATGCTTCGACGCCGCCGGTGGACGAACCAATCGCGACGATCTTGCGGCCGACACGGAAATCCGCGACCGCGGGCGGCGGAGCATGCTCGGCGGCAGCCTTTGTATATTGCCGCTGCGAACGGGCGGCCGCCTTCACCTTTTCCGCCAGATCGCCGAAAGGACGCGGCTCGCCCGGAGCAGGCTTGCCGACGCAATCGAAAGCGCCGATTTCAAGGGCTGCCAGGGTCGCCTCGGCGCCGCGATGCGTCATGGTCGATACCATGATGACCGGCATGGGCCTGAGCGTCATGATCTTTTCGAGGAAATCGAGACCGTTCATGTTCGGCATCTCGATATCGAGCGTGACCACGTCGGGATTGAGCGCCTTGATCGCAGCGCGCGCTTCCATGGCGTCGCCGGCCTGGCCGATGACGTCGACCTCCGGATCGGAACGCAGGACGGCTGTGATCAGGCCGCGCATGGTGGCGGAGTCATCGACGACAAGAACACGGGCGGGAGCGCTCATGCTTTCCTCCCGGTCGCATTGGCAAGACGGCGATAGGTAGTGATGCCAATATTGTCGAAGATGTGCTTGGCCTCGCCGGAGACACGCTCGGAATGACCGATATAGAGATGGCCGCTCTCCGGCAGCAGGCCGGCGAAGCGAGACCAGATCTTCGTCTGCGTCGGCTCGTCGAAATAGATGACGACGTTGCGGCAGAAGATGACGTCGAACATGCCCTTGAACGGCCATTGCGCCATCAGGTTCAACTCGTTGAAGGTGATCAACCGTTTGACGCGATCGTCGATCTGGAACTTGCGGCGTCCCTGGATATCGACTTCCTGGAACCATTGCTTGCGCATGGCAGGCGACACCGTTTCGAGCGAAGTCTCGTCATAGGCGCCCGCGCGCGCAAGGCCGAGGATCTTCGGATCGATATCCGTCGCCAGAATCTTGAAATCGAAATCGGCGGCATTCGGCAGCAGCGACAGAACCGTGAGCGCTATGGAATAGGGCTCCTGTCCGTCGGAGCAGGCTGCCGACCAGATGCGAACACGGCCACCACCCTTGGCGCGCGCCAGAAGGCCGGGGAGAACCTCGTCGCGCAGATGATCGAAATGATGGTTCTCGCGGAAAAAGCGGGTGAAATTCGTCGTCAGATGCGACAGCATCTCGCGCCGCGCCGCCGCCCCCGCCGGCGAGGAGACCAGCAGGCAATAATCGCGAAAGCCCGGCAAGCCCAGCGCGCGGATATGCTTCGACAACCGCGAATAGACCAGCGAGGCTTTGGTCTCGTTGAGAGAAATTCCGGCGTCCGAGTAGATCATGGCGGCAATTTCGGAAAGATCGCGCCGGGTCAGCGGATATTCGCCGCTGGCCAGCACCTCGTCCGGGGATGCCCTGAAATCTGTCGCTCCCATCATGCTCATGCAGCTTCGCTTTCGCTGTCCGGGAACAGGGTTTCGAGTTCGATAAGGCAGATCATGCGCCGGTCGATCGCCAGGATGCCGCGCGCGAACTGCCGCTCATAGTCGGAAGACACTTCCGGCGTAGGCTGAATATTGTCGTCGGTTACCGTCAGAATATCGGACACGGCGTCGACCAGCAGGCCGACGACCTTGCGCTTGACCTGCGCCACGATGATCACATGGCGCGCGGTCGGCTCGGCGCGCTTCATGCCGAGACGGGCTGAGAGATCGACGATCGGCAAGACGGCGCCGCGCAGGTTGATAATACCAAGGACATGGGCCGGCGCATGCGGCATGGCCGTCGCCGGCGTCCAGCCGCGGATTTCACGAACCGACATGATATCGACGCAGAACTCCTGATCGCCGATGCGGAAGGCAATCAGCTCACGGGCACCCTGGGTCAGGTTCTTGACGGCGTAGGACATAGGCTCAACCTGCTGCTGCGTATGACATTTCAGCCTTCAGCGACTGCCCTCGGGAGGCGCCGACCACGGCATCGACGTCGAGGATCAGAGCAACGCGCCCATCACCCAGGATGGTCGCGGCGGCAATGCCGGGAACATGCGTATAGTTCGCTTCGAGGCTCTTGATGACGACCTGGCGCTGGCCCTGGATGGCATCGACCATCAGAGCGCGCTGTCCGCCGCCTTCCGATTCCACCAGCAGCGCGACGCCTTCGACCGGATTGGCCTGTGTGGCGCGGAAGTTCAGGATGCGGCCGACATCGACCAGCGGGCAGAAGCTGTTGCGGATCGAGATCAGGCGGTGGTTG
Source organism: Rhizobium sp. CB3090 (assembly GCF_029714285.1). Taxonomy (NCBI): domain Bacteria; kingdom Pseudomonadati; phylum Pseudomonadota; class Alphaproteobacteria; order Hyphomicrobiales; family Rhizobiaceae; genus Rhizobium; species Rhizobium sp. CB3090. The sequence goes on along the minus strand of NZ_CP121662.1, from coordinate 208,975 downwards.
GCGCCGAAGGAATGGATCGCGGAGGCTTCCGGCTGCAGGGTCTCGACGATTGCGGTGAGCGGCACGACCAACGTCTGGCCGGCTACCGTCACCACCATGCCGTCGAGGACGGCAAGCGTCAGCGGCAAGCTCATGGTGAACACAGAGCCGTGTCCCGGCTTCGAGCTGATATTGATGCGGCCGCCGAGTGCTTGGATCGAGCGCTTGACGACGTCCATACCGACGCCGCGGCCGGAAATGTCGGAGATCTTATCGGCCGTCGAGAAGCCCGGCAGGAAGATCAGGTTGTCGATCTCCTCGTCCGAGAGGTTGGCATCGGCGGGGATCAGATCGTTGTCGATCGCCTTCTGGCGCACCTTTTCGCGATTGATGCCGGCGCCGTCGTCGGCGAGTTCGATCAGGATACGGCCGGAGCGGTGCTTTGCCGTCAGGCGAACCGTGCCCTCCGGGTTCTTGCCGAGCGCCGTGCGCTTTTCCGGGGTTTCGACGCCGTGGTCGACGGCGTTGCGGATCATGTGGGTCAGCGGCTCAGCCAGCTTGTCGATGACCGTCTTGTCGACTTCGGTGTTTTCGCCTTCGGTGATCAGGCGGATCGACTTGCCGGTCATATCGGCGATTTCACGGACGATGCGCGACATGCGCTGGAAGACCGGCTTCACCGGCTGCGCGCGGATCGCCATGACGCTGTCCTGGATCTCGCGGGTGAGCTGCTGCAGCTCCTCGAGGCCCATATTGATCGACGATGCGCCGTTATTGTCATTCTCGATGACGCTCTGCGACAGCATCGCCTGGTTGATGACGAGCTCGCCGACGAGGTTGATCAGCCGGTCGACACGGTCGAGATCGACGCGGATGGTCTGGCCGGCGCCGGCGGCGGCATTGTTCTGCGCAGCGGCATTGGCGGCGGCGGCGGCTGCCGCGGCTTCCTTCTTCTCGACACGAGCGGCGGCAGCGGCAAGCTGCGTGACATTGCTTGCCGTTTCAGCGGCGGCAACGGCGACAGCCGCATCGCTTTTCGGCTTCGGCGCTTCCGCGGGAGTTTCGACAGCCTGTTCGTCGCCGTCGAGAACGGAGAGATCGAAGGGCACAGGGACCATCGGCAGTTCTTCATCGCTGCCGGCAGTGGCGTCTTCGATTCGCCGGATATCGAGCTCGCAATCCCATTCGGCGAATTCGAAGACCGTGCGGATGGCGTCTTCACCCTTGTCCGTCTTGATCGAAATCGTCCAGTTGAAATAGGCGCCCTCAGGGTCGAGCTGATCGAGGCCCGGCAGGGCGTCCATGTTGCAATGGATGCTCATCTCGCCGACGCGCGAGAGATCGCGCAGCAACAGCGTGGCATCGTTGCCCTTGGCGTAGAGATCGGAGCGCGGCTTGAAGCTGACTTCGTATTCCGGCATGCCCGCAGGCGCTTCGTCGCCACCGAAATCATCGTCGAAGCTGAAGGGGATCGGCTGAAAGCCGCTGTCATCCGTTGGGGCGGGCGCGGCTTTGACGGCGGTCGGGGCCGGTGCTGCGGGCTTCGGCGCGGCTTCGGCGGCAGCCGATGCAGACGGCAATTCGCCGTGGGCCAGCGCTTCCAGTTCCTTGACCAGGCCCTTGCTGCGGGCCTGATCGACGCTGCCGCCGTCACGGGCGGCATTGGTCAGGTCAGCCAGAACGTCGGCGGCCTTGAGCATGACCTTCAGGACATCCTGGGTCGGCTCCAGTTTGTTGGATCGAACACAATCGAGCGTGGTCTCGAAGACGTGGGCAAAGGCGACAAGGTCATCCAGACCGAAAGCCCCTGCCCCACCCTTGATGGAATGAACGGCACGGAAGACAGCGTTGACGGTTTCCGGATCCCGGTCGCCATCATTCATTTTCAGGAGACCGGATTCCAGTTCGGCGAGCTGCTCCTCGCACTCCTGGAAGAAAATCTCTTTGATTTCGTTCATATCCATAGGAACAGATCCTGTTTAAGCGGTTACACGCTCGATGGCATCGATCAGTTTGGCGGGATCGAAGGGTTTGACGATCCAGCCCGTCGCCCCAGCCTGGCGGGCACGGTTCTTCTTTTCAGCGTCGCTTTCGGTCGTCAGCACCAGGATCGGGATGGCCCGGTACTTGTCGTTGCGGCGCACGCCCTCGATGAAGCCGAAGCCATCAAGGCGAGGCATGTTGATGTCGGTGACGATGACGTCGGGATTGGCTTCCTCCAAAACCTCGAGACCCTCGACACCGTCTTCGGCCTGGATGGTCTCGAAGCCAGCGTTATTGAGGGTGACGAGAAGCATGTTTCGAATCGTCCGTGAATCATCCACGGTCAGTACTTTTTTCTTCATTGCCGGATCTCCTTGGCAAGCAGGTGATCGATGTCCACGCCGATCAACTGCATCGTTTTTTGAAATGCGTCCGATACCTTCGAAAAGGTGAAGGACAGCTTGTCTTCATTCCAAGTCTTGGCGGCGGCCATGATGACCTGGACGCACAAGGCCCCGATCCTCTCGACGCCGGATGCATCGATCACGACGTTGCTGCCGCGCAGCCCCATCAACTTGCCGCGAAGCGTCGAGGCTTCATTGAGGTCCAGCACCGCAGCCAGACTGATTGTCTTTTCGCCCTTCCTGCTCGGCATCGCTTTATTCCTTGTTGCCTGAAATCGGGTCACACAGCCCGCATGCGCATAAAATAGAGATGTCAGTAAGCATTCCGTTCGCCTCCAAACCCGGCCCTGCGAAGCGGAAAATCGAATTCGGCGGCGCTGTCCTCGTCACGCCCTGCAAACCCTTCGTCGCGCTGGGCGACCGGCAAACGTTGCACGGCAGTCACCGGGCGCTGCACAGCCGCATGGCGACGCTCGCGCTCAAGGCGGAATTCGCGGATCGTCTGGCCGAGGTCGAGGATGACGGTATGAAGATGATCCGCGCCTTCGTTCGAGCGACGGGCAAGGCTTTCGGTGGCAGCGGCGCGTTCGCCGAAGCCGCCGATGTCTGTCGTCACCGTGCGCAGGCCGGCTGCCTGCTCATCGGTGGCGGCTGCAATGCCGGAAATGGCATCGTTGATATCGGTTACCTGGCGAACGATGCCGCCGATCGCCTCCTGTGTGCGGCCGACCATCTGCACGCCGGCATCGACCTGTGCCTTGGTGCCCGTCACCAGCACCTTGATCTCGCGGGCGGCATCGGCGGAGCGTTGGGCAAGCGCGCGGACTTCCTGGGCGACGACGGCAAAGCCGCGGCCGCTGTCGCCGGCGCGCGCGGCTTCGATACCGGCATTGAGCGCCAGCAGATTGGTCTGGAAAGCGATCTCGTCGATGACGCCGATGATCTGGCCGATCTTTTCCGCCGACGTTTCGATATCGGCCATCGCGGAAATTGCCTGACCGACGACCCGGCCGCTGTCCTCGGCCGCAACACGGGTGGATGCGGCGGCGCGCTCGGCCGACCGGGTGCTCGCCGCATTGCTGCGAACCTGATCCGCCAGTTCGGCGAGTTGCTTTGCCGATGCAGCAAGCCCATGGGATTGCTGCAGGGAATTCTGGGCAAGGGAGCGGGAATCGCGCGCGATCGCATCCGCCGCCGCGTCGGCCGCCTGCACCCTGCCGGACAGCGCCGCAAATTGCTGTTGGATGTCATCCAGAGCAGCATTCAGCGCCTGGGCCAGGTCGGCATAGGCCTCCGGGCCGTTCGCGGGTAGACGGACGGTCAGATCACGCTCCGCGAGGCTGCGAATGACATCGGCAAAGAGACCGACAGCTTCGGCATGATCGGAGCTCCGCTGTTCGGCAAGCGCCCGCTGATGGCTGAGCCGCAGCTCGTTGAAGCGCAAGGACACGGCGATTTCGACGTCGACCATGACGAGGCGGACGGCAGCCGTGATCAGCTCGCCCATTTCACGGGCGCGGCGTTTGGTGCCGGGCAGGATGGCGCGGCCGCCCATCTCCTCGACGATACCGGCGAGAACATGCTCCAGCACCACGCCATGACCGGCGACGTGCCAGCGCGGGTCGAGCCCCATCTTGCTTTCGGTATCGGAGAGAACCTTGACGCGCTCGGCATAGAGACTGTCGAAACGGGCGTCCGTCAGCACGCCCCAGTGCGAGGATTGCAGGTCCTGCAGCCGTTCGAGCTGGCTTTCGCTGTTAAAATTGCGGGCAGCGTCCGGAAAAGTCTGAAGGCGATGGAAGAGATCGCGCAGGCCGGCTTTCAGATGCGCGTCCAGCATCGGCCGGTTACGGCGCACGATTTCGCATTGCTCGGCATCGAGACCAGCAAAACGCAAGCGGTCGCGAAGGCTGCCTGCCTGCGCCCGTCCTGCCTGATCTGACGGCGAATCCTGCGCCAAAATCGTCCCCACCGAGCTGCCGGGCGTAAATAATGCCGGCGAAACCACTGAATGATCCGGCTCAGACGCGATGAAGAGACGAGGACAGGTGCACGTCGCCGCCGGTTTATCGACCGGGACGCTGAAGCTCGCTCGTTCATCAAAACCTGTTCGGACCGTTTGATGACATGGATACCGGATCTGACCCGGTACGACGGGGCGGCTTCATGCCTGGTGAGAACGAGTGACAGTTTTCCCATTCCGACGTGCGAGTCCAATGTTTATGGTTAATTCCTTGCTTGAAGGTTAATAAGTCCAGGCAGCTATCCCGTTTTGATTTAAACTATCTGCGGTTCGATTTCTGTCGGCGGTCGTTTTGAGTAAAAACCACAGTCACCACAAGTCACAGGCAAGCTCCATATTCTAAACCGCTAAGTAGAGACACCTTCGATGTCGATACGGAGAGAGCAATGATTGTTCTTGGTTTGACTGCTTCGCTGACGGCCGGTATGACGCTTGCTGCCTTCGTGTTCCTAAGCCTCATCGAAGAGGCACGCAGCAAAAGCGCTCCGCGCGTGCTCTGAGAATCCCGCCTATAGGCGACACAAATCTCTTCTAAAGACGCTTTACATGCGGCATGGGCCTGCGTTTTTGCCATCGTCTCTCTGCCAGAGCTAGCGTCGGGCTCGATAGTTCCGTATGAAGCCTGACGACCCGGCACCGAGATCGACCTGTTGATGTCCGACACCACCTATTCCGAAACGAGCCACCAGACACTTTCACTGCGGCTTGCTCTTGCAATCATCTTCGGCGTCACGCTTTGGCGCGTGGTGATGCTGGTCTTCAATAGGACGGATCTCTTCGTCGACGAGGCGCAATATTGGTTCTGGGGCCAGAACCTCGACTTCGGTTATTATTCCAAGCCGCCGGTCATCGCCTGGGTCGTTCGCTTCTTCAATGCGATATCGGGGTCGGACTCGACCTTCTGGATCCGCGTTTCCGCGCCTCTCTTCCATCTCGCCACTGCCCTGATGCTGATGCGCACGACGCGGCGGCTGATCGAAGGGGAAGCCGGGCGGGAGATCGAGCCTTGGGTCGGCGTGATCTTCGTCACCCTGCCGGCAGCCTCGCTTTCGGCCGTGCTGATGTCGACAGACACGATCCAAATCCTGTTCGTCACCATTGCCATCTGGGCTTTTCTCGGCCTTACCAAGCGCTCCTCGATCATCGAGGCGGTGATCCTCGGCGTCAGCCTCGGGATCGCCTTCCTGACGAAATATTCGGTGCTTTTCCTACTGCCGGGCGTCGGCCTTGCCATGCTGACACTGCGTTCGGCACGCATTGCCTGGCGGGACGTGCTTATCGCCGCCATCGCCGGCGCGATCGTCGTTTCCCCGAATCTCTGGTGGAATTTCGCCCATGATGCGGCGACGGTGCGCCATACCGAAAGCATTGCCCACTGGAACGGCGAAGGAAACGGCGGCGGTTTTATGAAGCATCTGCTCGGCGCGCTCGGATTCCTCGGCGCGCAATTCGGCGTTGTCGGTCCTGTCATTTTCTACGGCATGCTCTGGGCCGCATGGCGGATGATCCGCGGTCAAAGCGACGACAGGGAAAAGCTGCTTGTTTGGCTCTCGATCCCGGTCATAGCATTGATTACGCTGCAGGCCCTGTTTGCCAAGGCCTATGCCAATTGGGCAGTTACCGCCTATTCCGCCGGCACCATCCTTGCCGTCTGGCTGCTCTATCGCCTGACGAAGAAGGGGCTTGCCGTCTCGCTGATCATCGGCTCAGTGGTCGCGTTCCTGCTGCCGGTTCTGACCGTGTTTGCCTATGACATCAAGCAGCCGAACGGCGATCTGGTCATGAAGCGCTATGTCGGCCGCAGCGCCATCAGCTTGGAGATCGCCGACATCGCCGCCCAGGCGAATGTCTCAACCATCGTTGCCGATAACCGCGATATTCTCGCCGATCTCTTCTATACGCTGAAGGGCAAGCCCTATCATATCTATGCCCGCAACTCCGGCGGTTTCCCGAAGAGCTATTACGAGCAGAATTTCTCGCTGCCATCGGCAGTGACCGATGATGTGCTTTATATCGACGACGAACGGTTCGATTGCACTGCGGGCAAATCGGAACTCATCAAAAGCTGGTCGCCGGACTTCGGCAACATGAAAGGCAGAACGCTCTACGCGTATCATCTCTCGCCGAGCTGCCTGGCGCCGAAATCTTAGAGCAATTTCAGGAAAAGTGCGCGGTTTTCCGTCCGGAATTGCGTAAAACAAATAGTTAGAGCGGGAAAGCGTTCCCGTAAAACGCTGGACCGCTCTAACCGCGGTCGGAAGCCGGGCGGAGGCAGACGCCCCAACCAAATTCCTGTATTTTCGCGAAGATGACTCCACCCTCTTCGAATGCCAGACGCAGTTGCGCCTCGGTCGCCCGGTGAATGTCGTGGCGCCCGCCCTCGTAGTCGCGGATCGTGCTCCGTGAAACGCCGGCTCTCTCGGCTGCATCCAACTGTGTCCAGTCGAGCAGCCCGCGCGCCGCGCGACAGAGTGCGGGAGTCAGAATCGTTGGGTTGCCGCCTTGATTCATGATTGAAAACTGCTCATATTGGTCAACTTAAGCCAAATATGTCATAAACCGCACAGGATTTCCAGTATCGAAGGAGACAGCGATGCCACACGACACGCCCTTGATTTCGACCATCGTCATGGGCCTTGTGCTGGCATTCATCTTCGGCGCCATCGCCAATCGCTTCAAACTGCCGCCGCTCGTCGGCTATCTCATCGCCGGCGTGCTCGCAGGCCCGCACACGCCGGGCTTCGTTGCCGACCAGAGCCTTGCACCGGAACTTGCCGAAATCGGCGTCATCCTGTTGATGTTCGGGGTCGGCCTGCATTTTTCGCTGAAGGACCTGCTGTCGGTCCGCGGCATTGCCGTTCCCGGCGCGATCGTCCAGATCGCCTTCGCCACCCTGCTCGGCTGGGGGCTCGGCACATTGATGGGCTGGCCGCTTGGCGGCAGTCTGGTCTTCGGCCTCGCGCTCTCCGTCGCCTCGACGGTCGTTCTCTTGAAAGCCATGCAGGAGCGGCGGCTGATCGAGAGCGAGCGCGGCAAGATCGCGGTCGGCTGGCTGATCGTCGGGGATCTGGCCATGGTACTGGCCCTCGTGCTCATTCCGGCCGCCGCCAGCATCTCCGCCGACGGTCATGGTGCTGCCGAGCCTCTATCGGCCGGTCTCAACAGGCTGCTTGGCCTCGATCTCGGGCTCACCGGGATCATCGGCATGACGCTGCCGAAGGTCGCGGCCTTCGTCGGCCTGATGCTGGTCTTTGGCCGGCGGATCATTCCGTGGATCCTGCACCGCATCGCCCATACCGGCTCGCGTGAGCTCTTTCGCCTTGGTGTCCTCGCCATTGCGCTCGGCGTCGCATTCGGGGCTGCGAAGCTCTTCGGCGTGTCGTTGGCGCTCGGTGCCTTCTTCGCCGGCATGATCCTCTCGGAAAGCGAACTCAGCCACCGGGCCGCGCAGGAAAGCCTGCCGCTGCGCGATGCCTTCTCCGTACTGTTCTTCGTCTCGGTCGGCATGCTGTTCGACCCGAACATCCTGATCGACAATCCGCTGCCGCTGCTGGCGACTATCTTCATCATCGTCATCGGCAAGTCCGTCGCCGCCTTCTTCATCGTACTTGCCTTCCGCAAGCCGATGAGCACGGCGCTGACCATCTCCGCCAGCCTGGCGCAGATCGGCGAATTCTCCTTTATCCTCGCCGCGCTCGGCTCCGATCTCGGTCTGCTGCCGGCCGAGGGCCGCGACCTGATCCTCGGCGGCGCGATCATCTCGATCATTCTCAACCCGCTTGTCTTCATTGCTTGCGACTGGCTGCGGAAGATTCAGGAAACCAAGCCGCACGGCGAAGTGCGTGAAGGCACGGGGCCGGCCACCCAGGCAGAGCAACCGACGCCGGGCGAAGCCGCGTCTGCCTCCGCCGTTCAGACAGTGGCCCATGATGCCGACGAGGAACTGCATGCCGTTACGCTGACCGGCCATGTGGTGCTGATCGGCTATGGCCGCGTCGGCAGCATCGTCGGGGAGAAGCTTAGATCTTCCGATACGCCCTTTGTGGTCATCGAAGATTCCGACAAGCGAATCGGCGACCTCGCGCGGCAAGGAATCGAGGCGATCTACGGCAACGCTGCCTCCCCGGAAGTTCTGGCATATGCCAATATTTCCGCTGCGCGCAGCCTGATCATTGCCATTCCGAATACCTTCGAAGCGTGCAGCGCCGCCGAGCAGGCGCGCGCCGTCAATCCATCGATCCTGATCGTCGCCCGCGCCCATTCCGATGCCGAGGTCGACGTGCTCAAGCAATATGGCGCCGATACGGTGATCATGGGAGAGCGGGAAATTGCACTGGGGATGGTTGACCGGCTGGCGCAAGTGCATCATGACAGGCCGCACTATGAAGACGCGCAGCGTCCTGATATCATGACCGAACCGCTGGAATCCGCTCCGGCAAAGGAATGAAGGCCCTTTTAACCGTTGAACCCTTTCGAATTCGGCGCCGCCGACAGCGAAGAGAACGATAGCAGGATGACGCACCGCGCCGGAGCGCGCGTGATCGCCTCGCTGTTCGTCGCCTTCTTCGCCTACCTCGGACTGGCGCTCGGCGGCGGCATCAATCTTGCCGCGCGGGCGGATGCGGAAGCTTTCTCCTCCGGCAAGGACACGCAACCGCTCTATCTCGCCCTGCGCGATCCCGTGCGCGGCACAGTCGTCGCCGACCGTACGGTCACGCCGAAAGCCACCTGGCACGATATCGGACCGGCAACGCTTACGCCTCTTCCGTCGCTTGGACTGCTCAGCAATCCGGGGCAGTCGCACGACCGCGGCGAACTCGCGCGGCATGACTCGCTTGCTTTCCGCGCCTATCTCGCCCGCGCTCCGCCGACCGCTTTCGTCTAACCGGTTCACGCGCCTGACGGCGCATTTTCGACATGACCTCACATTCGCCAGCGGCAGGCTCCGCTGGTATCAGTGTATTTCCAAGGATAATACTCATGCGCACCTCACCATGGCTGGTGTTCACCTATACGGTGATCATCGTGCTTGGCCTTTTCATCGCCCTGCCGAACGTGCTGCCGCAGTCGGTCTTGAGCAAAATGCCGACCTGGCTGCCGCACAGCCAGGTCGCCCTCGGCCTCGACCTTCGTGGCGGCTCCTACCTCGTCCTCGAAGTCGATGAGAAGGACCTGACCAATGGCCGGCTGCAATCGCTGCTGCAGGACTCGCGCCGTGTCCTGCGCGACAAGAACATCCCGACCCGTTCGATCGTCCGCAATGGTGACCAGATCGTCGTGACGCTGACCGATCCGGCGCAGAGCAACGATGCGGTGACGCAGTTGCGCACCCTCGCCAACACGATCTCGTCAGGCCTTTCCGCCGGCCAGTCCGATCTGACGATCACGCCGAATGGCGGCACGATTGCCATGTCCTTCTCGCCGGCCGGCATCGCCGCCAACGTCGATTCCGCCGTCCAGCAGAGCCTGGAAGTCATCCGCAAGCGCGTTGACCAGGTGGGCGTCGCCGAGCCGACCATCCAGCGCGTCGGTCCCAATCGCGTCCTCGTGCAGCTTCCAGGCGCACAGGATCCCTCGCGCCTGCGCGAACTGCTCGGCTCGACCGCGAAGATGTCCTTCCATCTGCTCGCCGAGAATGTCGATCCGAAGAATCCCGGCCCCGGCGTTTCCATCCTGAAGGACGATCAGGGCAACAGCTATCCGGTTCTCGATCGCATCGAGCTCGCCGGCGACCGTCTCACCGACGCCCGCGTCAGCTTCGATCCGAACACGCACGAGCCGCTCGTCACCTTCCGCTTCGACAGCGCCGGTGCCAACCGCTTTGCGGAAATCACCCGCGAGAATGTCGGCAAGCCTTTCGCCATCGTGCTCGACAACAAGGTGCTGAGCGCGCCGAATATTCGCGAGCCGATTACCGGCGGTTCAGGCCAGATTTCCGGCAATTTCACGGCTGAAAGCGCGACGACGCTAGCAGCGCTGCTGCGCGCCGGCGCCCTGCCGGCCAAGCTCACCGTCATCGAAGAACGCACTGTTGGCGCCGACCTCGGTGCAGACGCGATCCAGAAGGGTATCTATAGCGGCCTGGTCGGCTTCGTCTTGGTTGCCGGCTTCATCTTCGTGCTCTACGGCGCCTGGGGGATTCTCGCGAATTTCGCACTGCTCATCCACACGATCCTGACGTTCTCGGCCCTGACGCTTGTCGGCGCCACGCTGACGCTGCCCGGCATCGCTGGCGTCGTCCTCGGTATCGGCCTTGCGGTTGATGCCAACGTTCTCATCAACGAGCGCATCCGCGAAGAAACGCGCAAGGGCCGCGGCGCCTTCGCCGCCATCGATAACGGCTTCAAGAAGGCTTATTCGACGATTATCGACGGCAACATGACGGCCCTGATCGCCGCCGCCATCCTGTTCTACTTCGGCTCCGGCCCGGTTCGCGGCTTTGCCGTGACCATGGGTCTCGGCCTCATCATCTCGATGTTCACCTCCGTCGCCTTCGTGCGCGTCGTGATGATCGCCATCACCCGTCGCCGCAAGCTGAAGGTGCTCAACATCAGGCCGTTGATCCCCTTCAGCCCCTATGACAAGCACATCCAGTTCATGAAGGCCCGCTTCTTTGGCGTCACCGTCTCGGCGATCCTGTCTATCGCCTCGGTGGTCCTGTTCATCCATCCGGGCCTCAACTACGGCGTCGATTTCCGCGGCGGCATCCAGATGTCGGTCAGGACCAAGGACGCGGCCGATTTGTCTACGTTCCGCGCGGGCCTGAACACGCTCGGCCTCGGCGAAATTGCACTGCAGTCCTTCGGCGACAACAGCAGCCTCCTTGTCCGCGCCCAGCGCCAGGACGGCGGCGAAGAGGCCCAGACAGCCGCGGTCACCAAGCTTAAGGCAGAAATCATCAAGATCGACCCAACCGCGACCATCGAAGGCACGGATGTCATCGGTCCGAAGGTCTCGGGCGAGCTTGCTTGGGCCGGCATCCTGTCGGTCGTGATCGCCAGCCTGGCGATGCTCGTCTACATCTGGGTGCGGTTCGAATGGCCGTTCGCGGTCGGCGCCATCGTCACTCTGATACTCGACGTCACCAAGGCGATCGGCTTCTTCGCGATCACCGGCCTCGATTTCAACCTGACGGCCATCGCCGCGATCCTGACGCTGGTCGGTTACTCGGTGAACGACAAGGTCGTGGTCTATGACCGTATGCGTGAAAACATGCGGCTCTATAAGTCGATGCCGCTGCGCGAGATTATCGACAAGTCGATCAACGAGACCCTGGCGCGAAGCCTCTATACCAACGCCACCGCCTTCCTGGCGCTGGTGCCGATGGCGATCTGGGGCGGCAGCGCCGTCTCTAGCTTCGCGATCCCGATGGTGTTCGGCATCCTCGTCGCCGGCGCCTCGTCGGTCTTTATCGCCGCTCCGATCCTGCTGTTCCTCGGCGATTGGCGCCGCCGCCATGCCAAGGCGGTCGCCAACGACGCCACGCCGGACGACAAGTCCGACAAGGACAACAAGGACAACAAGCAGATCCCCGCCGCCGAATAAGCAGCGGCTGATATCAATGAGGACATGCCCGGCTCTCGGGCATGTCCATCTGCCTCCAGATCAGATGGACGGCATGTACAGCGGCAGCCCTGGACGCGGTGCCGTTATTCTCTCCAAAACACCGTTTTCCTGCTCTGTGATCAGCGCATATTTGCCATCGAGGGTGAAAGCGATATTGCCTGGCCGCGTGCCATTGGTGCGGATGCGGCCGGCGATCTTTCCGGTGGGATCGATGAGGCAGATCTCGCCCTGTCCGTAGACCGCGCAATAGAGCGTGCCATTGCTATCGAAAGCCATGCCGGCCGGTCCGCGCAGCACCTTGACGGCGGGTGCCGGCATTACCTGTGCAAACAATTCCTGCCGTCCGCCGACGATCTGACGAAAGATTTTTCCGGTCAGCGTCTCGCTGTAGTAGAGCAATCCGTCCGGCCCGAACGCGATGCCGTTGGCATAGAGCAAGCCGGTCGCCAGCACGCGCTGCACCCGGCCTTCCGCCGGATCGATCTGGTAGATACGGCCGTTATACGGTGCCTGGAAGAAATCGGGGTTGATGTCGGGGCCGTCGAGCAAATCGGAGATACGAACGCCGGAATCGGTCATGTAGAGCAGACCGTCCGGGCCGAAAGCGAGGTCGTTTGGATAAAGAAACGGGCCGTCCTTGCCGCCTTCGATCACCTGCAGCGTGCGGCCTTCCGGGGAGACCCGAACAAGGGAGTTTTCGGGACCCCCCGCCACCCAGAAACAATGATCGCCGTCGATCGCCAGCCCGGTCGGCCGGCCGCCGGGCCGGCAGACTTCGCGGCGAATACCGGCCGCGACCATTGCCAGGCAACGGCGGCTCTCATCGGTCTCCACAAGCGCGATACGTCCATCCGTCAGGGCTACCGGCCCTTCAGGCTGGCGCAATCCGGTGGCGATCGTCTCGTTCATGGTCGGGAACCCTCACGCAGCGCGCCGAAACCCCAAAATCATGTGTCACAATGGTAAATAAGTACCCCAACGGCTTTTTTCGAGCCGATGTTCGTTAAATCTGAACCAAATTCATGACCGGAGGGTCACATCTCTGTGCGGATCCGGCCGAGCTTGACAGTTTTAGCCAATTCGGAACATTCATCGAACATTCGGATATTATTGCGCACATGATTCGTCACCGATTCCGTGTTCACACGCCTGCCGTCCGAAGCCTTCAGGAGAGCCCATGACTGCTGCCTATCTGGAAAAGCTGAACCCGGAGCAGCGGCTGGCGGTGGAGCACGGCACGACAGTCGAAGGCAGCCATATCGCCGGGCCGCTGCTGGTGATCGCAGGCGCAGGCTCCGGCAAGACCAATACGCTCGCCCATCGCGTCGCACACCTCATCGTCAAAGGCGCCGATCCCCGCCGCATCCTGCTGATGACATTTTCCCGGCGGGCGGCGGCCGAAATGGGTCGCCGCGTCGAGCGCATCTGCCGCGATGTGCTTGGTGCCAATGCAGGCATCATGGCCGACGCGCTCGCCTGGACCGGCACATTTCATGGCATCGGCGCACGGCTCCTGCGCGATTATGCCGAACAGATCGGCCTCGACCCGGCCTTCACGATCCACGACCGCGAAGACAGCGCCGACCTGATGAACCTCGTGCGCCACGAACTCGGCTTCTCCAAGCTGGAAAATCGCTTTCCGACCAAGGCGACTTGCCTCTCCATCTATTCCCGTGCTGTCAATTCGGAAGCGCCGCTCGAAGAGATGCTACGCGATTTCTTCCCCTGGTGCGCCGCCTGGGACAAGCAGTTACGTGATCTCTTCGCGGCCTATGTCGAGGCCAAGCAGGCGCAGAATGTGCTCGATTACGACGATCTGCTGCTCTATTGGGCGCATATGCTGCACGAGCCACTGATCGCCGAAGATATCGGCGGCCGCTTCGACCATGTGCTGGTCGACGAATATCAGGATACCAACCGACTGCAGTCGTCGATCCTGCTGGCGCTGAAGCCCGACGGCCAGGGACTGACCGTCGTCGGCGACGATGCGCAATCGATCTATTCCTTCCGCGCGGCCACGGTGCGCAACATCCTCGACTTCCCGACCTCCTTTACCCCCGCCGCCGACATCGTCACGCTCGATCGCAATTACCGCTCGACACAGCCGATCCTGGCTGCTGCCAATGCGGTGATCGATCTTGCTTCCGAGCGTTTCACCAAGAACCTGCGCACCGAACGCCAGAGCGCCGAGCGTCCGCGGCTGGTCACCGTGCGCGACGAAAGCGATCAGGCGCGCTATGTCGCCGACCAGGTGCTGGAAAATCGGGAGAGCGGCGCGAAGCTCAAGCAGCAGGCCGTGCTTTTCCGCGCCTCGCATCATAGCGGGCCATTGGAAGTCGAGCTTACTCGCCGCAACATTCCCTTTGTCAAATTCGGCGGGCTGAAGTTTCTCGACAGCGCCCATGTGAAAGACATGCTCGCCGCCTTGCGCTTTGCCCAGAACCCGCGCGATCGCGTTGCGGGCTTCCGGCTGATGCAGCTTTTGCCGGGCGTCGGCCCTTCGACTGCCCAGCGCGTGCTCGATCATATCGGGGAACAGGCCAGTCCGATGGCGGCCCTTGCCGATTTTCCGGCACCGCCACGCTCGGGCGAGGACTGGACGGCTTTCGTTGCGACCATGCAGGCGCTGAAGAGCGGCAAGGCGGGATGGCCGGCGGAAATCGACCTCGTGCGGCAATGGTACGAACCGCATCTGGAGCGAGCGCACGAGGATGCGGCGACGCGCCAGGCGGACTTGATCCAACTCGAACAGATCGCCGGCGGCTATGGCTCGCGGGAGCGCTTCCTCACGGAGCTCACGCTCGACCCACCCGACGCCACCAGCGACCAGGCCGGCGTGCCGCTGCTCGACGAGGACTATCTCATCCTCTCGACCATCCATTCCGCCAAGGGTCAGGAATGGACGAAGGTGTTTGTCCTCAACGCCGTCGATGGCTGCATTCCGGCGGATCTCGCGGTCGGCTCATCCTCCGAGATCGAGGAGGAACGGCGGCTGCTCTATGTCGCTATGACACGGGCGAAGGACAATCTCGATCTCGTCATTCCGCAACGCTTCTTCGTGCACGGTCAGCATGCGCAAGGCGACAAACACGTCTTCGCTTCCCGCACGCGCTTCATCCCCGCGACATTGCTGCAGTTTTTCGAAGTCTGCGGCTGGCCACAGGCCCGAGGCGAAAGCGCCGCCGCCATTAGGGCGAGGCAGGTGCGCGTCGATGTCGGGGCGCGCATGCGCGGCATGTGGCGGTGAATTGGGACATTCGTTGGGGGCCCGCTGTTTCGGTAAAGCCCCTTGAGTGCAGCGCAATTGCGTATGGGGCACGCCAGCACCGTGATTTCCTTCTCCCCTCGGGGAGAAGGAGTTGCGCGGCAACGACCTCATCTCATGTGCAATTCCTGCACTCGCCGGGGGGAGTCGGATGAGGGGCAGCCTTGTACCCGATTAACAATCCAGCAATCCTCAGCCAGCTTCCCGAAACATCTCGATGATCGCCGAAAAGTCCCGTCCGCCGTTGCCGAGCTTTTCGAAGAGCGCATAAAGCTGTGCCGCTTCCGCGCCTAGAGGCGTGGATGCGCCGCTCGACAAGGCCGCCTCCTGCGCAAGCCGTAGGTCCTTCAGCATCAGTGCCGCCATGAAGCCGGGCTTGTAGTCGTTGTTAGCCGGCGAAGTCGGCACGGGGCCTGGCACCGGGCAATAAGTATTGATCGACCAGCATTGTCCAGAGGAGGTCGAGGCGACGTCGAAGAGAGCTTGGTGCGAGAGGCCGAGCTTTTCGCCGAGCACGAAGGCCTCGCAGACGCCGATCATGGAAATGCCGAGGATCATGTTGTTGCAGATCTTCGCCGCCTGCCCGGCGCCTGCGTCGCCGCAGTGGACGAGCTTCCGGCCCATGACTTCCAGCAGCGGTTTGGCACCTGCAAAACTTTCCGATGAGCCGCCGGCCATAAAGGTGAGCGTACCGGCGGCAGCGCCACCGGTGCCGCCCGAGACCGGGGCATCGAGCGACAGGCAGCCGGCATCGCCAGCCATAGCATGGGCTTTGCGAGCGCTGTCCACATCGATAGTCGAGCTGTCAATCAGCAGAGTGCCCTTCGGTACGGAGCGCAAGATGTCGGTCCAGACCGTCAGCACATGCTGCCCCTTCGGCAACATGGTGATGACGGCTTCCGTATCGGCCAAAGCCTCCGTCAGCACATTAGCGGCCTTCACGCCCGTCGCCTCGGCGGCCTTCAGCATATCATGGGAGAGATCGAAGCCTATGACGTCATGGCCGGCCTTGACCAGATTGGCGGCCATTGGACCACCCATATTACCAAGCCCGATGAATGCGATCCGTGTCATGATGCTTTCCTCCCATTCTCTTTACATCGCGAAAAGTGGCGGTTGCGCCGGCACGAAGAAGCGATCGATGGCGACATCGTCGACCCCGGCAAGGCTTGCCGGCGACCATTTCGGATTACGGTCCTTGTCGATGACAGCAGCACGGACGCCTTCGTAAAAATCGGGATTATACAATATCCGCAGGCAGGCGCCGAGTTCACGATCCAGGCATTCGGCGAGGTTTGCGCTGTTGCGCCCGGCGCGCAGCAGCCGCAACGTCAGTTTCAGGCTGGTCGGCGAACGCGTCCCGATGATCTGCAGAGTCTCGGCGGCGAAATCACCCGCCTCTCGCGCCAGCGCCTCCTGAATGTCCTCGACGGTATCATATGCCAGCGCCCGATCGATCATATCCCGGTGGATAGCCAGGCGGCTTTCGCCGGCAGCGGTCGCCATGCCCGCAATCACCCCATGCACATCGGCCGGCGACGCGGCAACGGGTAGAGCGCCGATCGCCTCGATCAATGCGGAGAGATCGGAAGAGGCAACGAAATGATCGGCCAACTGCGCGTGGATCGCGTCAGCGGCATGGATGGCAAGGCCCGTCAGGCCCATCCATGTGCCGGCTTCGCCAGGCGCTCTTGGCAAAAGCCAGGTAGCGCCGACATCGGGAAAATAGCCGATGCCGGTTTCCGGCATGGCGAGTTTGGTACGCTCAGTGACGACGCGGTGGCTGCCATGGGAGGACAGCCCGACACCGCCGCCCATGGTGATGCCGTCCATCAGCGCCACATAGGGTTTGGGATAGCGGGCAATGGCGTGGTTCAGGCGGAATTCCTCTCGCCAGAAGGTCTCGGCGTCTGCGGAGCCTCGCTTGCCGCTTTCGTGCAGCAGGCGGATATCGCCGCCGGCGCAGAAGGCGCGATCCCCTTCGCCCCTGATGATGACGCTAGTGATGGAAGGATCGGCGGCGAAATCGGTAAGCGCCGACGCAATCACCCGGATCATCGGCAGCGTCAAGCTGTTCAGCGCCTGTGGCCGATTAAGGCGGATGAAACCCGCCGATCCCTGACGTCCGATGATGACCTCGTCTATGCTGCCCATTCGAAACTCCCTATCCTGCCTCTACCCATCAATAGGCACTCAGCGGTTGTCGGCAAGGATCATCTCCGCCGCTTTCTCAGCAATCATGATGGTTGGGGAATTGGTGTTACCCGATGTAATCGACGGCATGACGGAGGCGTCGGCGATCCGAAGTCTTGCCAGTGCCCGCAACCGCAAGCGCGGATCGACTACGCTTTGCGGATCGCCGCCCATGCGGCAGGTGCCGACCGGATGAAAGATCGTCGTGCCGATATCGCCGGCGGCGCGCTCGAGATCGGCATCGGTCTGATAGGACGGGCCGGGCTTGAATTCTTCCGGCTTGAACTTGGCGAAAGACGGCTGCTCCACGATCCGCCGTGTCAGGCGGATGGAGCGCACGGCGATTTCGCGGTCGCGCGATGCGGAGAGATAGTTGGGGCTGATCACCGGCTGAGCCGTGAATTCGGGGCTGCGGATATGCACGGAACCCCGGCTCTCGGGCCTCAGATTGCAGACGCTGGCGGTGATCGCCGGAAAGGGATGGACGGGATCGCCGAACTTGTCGAGCGAGACCGGCTGCACATGATATTGCAGGTCCGGCGTTTCCTTGTCCGGGCCGGAGCGGGTGAATATGCCAAGCTGGCTCGGCGCCATCGCCATCGGTCCGGAGCGGCGCACGAGATATTCCAGCCCGATCGCCGCTTTACCGAAGAACTTCGTCGCCTTCTCGTTCAGTGTCGGCACGCCGGTCACCTTGTAGGCCATGCGCAGTTGCAAATGATCCTGCAGGTTCTCGCCAATCGCCTTGACCTCCCGCACCACCTTGATGCCGGCCTCGCTCAACACCTCGCCGCGACCGAGGCCGGATAGTTCGAGGATCTGCGGCGAGCCGATCGCGCCGGCGGACAGGATCGTTTCTTTGTCGGCATAGGCGCGCTTGGTCATGCCGTCATGCTGGAACTCGACACCGGTAACGGCATCATCCTCGACCAGCAACCGACGGACCTGCGCCTTGGTCAGCACGGTGAGATTGCCCTGCTTCAGCGCCGGCCGCAGGAAGGCCTTGGCAGTGTTCCAGCGGATGCCTGCGCGCTGGTTGACATCGAAATAGCCGGAACCTTCATTGTTGCCGCGATTGAAATCCGCCGTCTCGGGAATGCCGGCTTCGCGGGCGGCCGCCTGGAAGGCATCGAGCACGGCCCAGCGCACCCGAGCCTTTTCGACCCGCCATTCGCCGCCGGCGCCATGCATCTCGTCCTTGCCCCTGTAATGATCTTCGGATTTCACGAAATAGGGCAGCACATCGTCCCAGCCCCAGCCGGTGCAGCCGAGCTGCCGCCAGAGATCGTAATCCCGTGCCTGGCCGCGCATATAGATCATGCCGTTGATCGAAGAGCAGCCGCCGAGCACCTTGCCGCGCGGATAGTTCAGCGACCGGCCGTTCAGCCCCGCTTCCGGCGCGGTGGTGAAGCACCAGTCGGTGCGGGGATTGTTGATGCAATAGAGATAGCCGACCGGGATGTGGATCCAGTGGTAATTGTCGCTACCGCCCGCCTCCAAAAGCAGGACCCTGTTGTTGCGATCCGCCGACAGCCGGTTGGCAAGCACGCAGCCGGCACTGCCGGCACCAATGATGATGTAGTCGAAGCGATCCATCTGCATGCCCTGCTATTTCTTTTTGCGGCGAAGACCCTCCCCAACCCTCCCCACAAGGGGAGGGGGCTAGGTTGCCGCAACCTCGTGAACGAATA
This sequence comes from Rhizobium sp. CB3090, assembly GCF_029714285.1. Taxonomy (NCBI): domain Bacteria; kingdom Pseudomonadati; phylum Pseudomonadota; class Alphaproteobacteria; order Hyphomicrobiales; family Rhizobiaceae; genus Rhizobium; species Rhizobium sp. CB3090. The sequence goes on along the minus strand of NZ_CP121662.1, from coordinate 189,871 downwards.
AATGCGGCAAAGGCGCTGCGAGTTAACCCCTCCCCCCTGTCGGGAGGGGTCTTCACAACGAATCCGTCTTCACCGCCGATATTCAAATCCCAGCTTCCGCCCCAGCCGCGAAGCGTAGAACTCGCCGATGATGCCGCGGCGGAAGAGCAGGACGCAGACCATGAAGACGATGCCGGTGATGACGGTGACCGGGAATTCCGACGTGGCGAGATAGTTTTCCAACGTCGCCACGAAACCGGCGCCGAAAAGCGGGCCGATCAACGTGCCGATGCCGCCGAGCAAGGTCATCAGGATCACTTCGCCCGACATCTGCCAGGCGACATCGGTCAGCGTCGCGAACTGGAAAACCAGCGCCTTGACCGCGCCGGCAAGCCCAGCAAGAGCGGCCGACATGACGAAGGCGCCGAGCTTGTAATGCGCCACGGAATAGCCGAGCGAAATCGCCCGCTGCTCGTTTTCCCGGATCGACTTCAGGATCATGCCGAAGGGTGAATTGATGAAGCGCCAGATGATCAGCACGCCGATGATGAACACCGCCAGCACGAAATAATACATGTTGAACGAATTATTCAGGTCGATGACGCCGAAAAGATAGCCGCGCGGGACCGACTGAATGCCGTCTTCGCCCTCGGTGAACTTCGCCTGCAGGCAGAAGAAATAGAACATGTAGGACAGCGCCAGCGTGATCATGGCGAAATAGATGCCCTGCCGGCGGATGGCGACGAAGCCCATGATCAGGCCGAGCAGCGCAGCGCCCGCAACGCCGATCAGAATGCCGAGTTCCGGCGGCACGCCCCACGCCTTCACACTATAGGCCGTGAAATAGGCCGCGCCGCCGAAGAAGGTGGCGTGACCGAAGGACAGAAGGCCGGTGTAGCCGAGCAGCAGATTGAAGGCGCAGGCGAACAGCGCGAAGCAGAGCACCTTCATGACGAAGATGGGATAGATGAAAAACGGTGCCCAGATCAGCAGGACCAGGCCGACGATCAGGAAGCCCTTCTGGACCGACGACGGGCGGCGGCTTTCGGATTTTAGCGTATCGGTCATATCTGCCATGTCACGCATCCCGGCCAAAGAGGCCCGCTGGCCTGAGGAGCAGCACGATCGCCATGATCACGAAGATGACGATGTTGGAAGCTTCCGGATAGAAGACCTTCGTCAGGCCTTCCGCCACGCCGAGGACATAGCCGGTGATGATGGCGCCCATGATCGAACCCATGCCGCCTACGACGACCACGGCGAAGACGATGATGATCATGTTCGAGCCCATCAATGGCGAGACCTGATAGATCGGCGCGGCCAGCACGCCGGCAAGGGCGGCAAGCGCAACGCCGAAGGCATAGGTCAGCGTCAGAAGCACCGGCACGTTGACGCCGAAAACCTGTACCAGCACCGAATTTTCCGTTGCGGCACGCAGATAGGCGCCGAGTTTGGTCTTCTCGATCAACAGCCATGTGCCAATGCAGACGACCAGTGAAGCGATGACCACCCAGCCGCGATAAACGGGCAGGAACATGAAGCCGATATTCCTCGCGCCCACCAGCTCCGCCGGAACGGCATAGGGCTGACCTGAGGAGCCATAAAGATAGCGGAAGGTCCCCTCGATAGTCAGCGCCATGCCGAAGGTGAAGAGCAGGCCATAGAGCGGATCCACCTTGTAGAGCCGGCGCAGGCACAGGCGCTCGACGACCGCGCCGAACAAGCCGACGATCAACGGCGCCAGCACCAGGGACGGCCAGTAGCCGATGCCGGCGTAGGCAAGCAGCAGATAGGCGGTAAAGGCGCCGAGCATATAGAGCGCGCCATGGGCGAAATTGATCACCCGCAGCATGCCGAAGATGATCGCCAGTCCGAGGCTCAGGAGCGCATAGAAGGAGCCGTTGATCAGCCCGATCAGCAATTGTCCGAGAAGCGCCTGCAACGGGATGCCGAATATCATGGTCATGGCGTCAGACTCCCAGAACCTTGTGCAGCATGCCCATACGCTCCGGCAATTCGCCGACCGGAAATTCCGCGACCATCTGGCCATGATCCATCAGATAGAAGCGATCGGCAATGCGGCTGGCAAAGCGGAAATTCTGCTCGACCAGCAGAATGGTCATGCCGCGCTCCTTCAGCTTCTTCAGCACCTCGCCGATGCGCTGGACGATGACGGGTGCCAGTCCCTCGGTCGGCTCGTCCAGCAGCAGCATGCGTACGCCGGTGCGCAGAATGCGGGCCATGGCGAGCATCTGCTGTTCGCCGCCGGAGAGTTTCGTGCCGGGGCTGTTGCGACGCTCATACAGATTGGGAAACAGCTCGAAAATCTCGTCGACCGTCATCCCACCCGGCGCAACCACGGGCGGCAGCATCAGGTTTTCATGAACGTTGAGCGTCGAGAATATCCCACGCTCTTCCGGCACGAAACCGATGCCTCTGTGCGCCGTCTTGTGCAGCGGCACCTGCATCATGTCGGCACCGGCAAAGGCGATCTTGCCCTTGCGCGCCCGGACGATGCCGACGATGGTGCGCAGCGTCGTCGTCTTGCCGACGCCGTTGCGGCCGAGAATGGTGATGGTTTCGCCGTCGCCGACGGTCATGTCGACGCCATGCAATATGTGGCTTTCGCCATACCAGGCATTGAGACCCTGGACTTCGAGCAGCGCAGCCATGCTCAAGCCTCCTCCGTGCCCATATAGGCCTCGCGGACGCGCGGGTCCTGGCTGACCGTGGCATAGTCGCCTTCGGCGAGGATTTCGCCGCGCTGGAGCACGGTGACGTGATGGCAGATATCTGCGACGACGGAGAGATTGTGCTCCACCATCAGCACCGCCCGGTCGCGAGCCACGTCGCGAATTATGGCGGAGACGGTGTTGACATCCTCCAGCCCCATGCCGGCCATCGGCTCGTCGAGCAGCAGCACCTTGGGATCGAGCGCCAAGGTCGTCGCGATCTCCAGCACCCGCTTGCGGCCGTAGGAAAGATCCGCGGCGATGGCATTGCGCTCCTTCGTCAGGCCGACCGCTGCCAGCAATTGCTCGGCGCGATCGTTAAGGCCATCCAGCGCCGAGATCGGCCGCCAGAACTGATGCGCCAGATTGTTCGGCCGCTGCAGGGCGACACGGACATTGTCGAGCACGGAGAGATGCGGAAAGACGGCCGAAATCTGGAACGAGCGCACCAGCCCCATACGCGCGACCTTATCCGGCTTCGTTCTAGTAATATCGGTGCCGAGCAGCGTGATCGTGCCATGCGTCGGCTGCAGGAACTTGGTCAAGAGATTGAACACGGTCGTCTTGCCGGCGCCGTTCGGGCCGATCAGCGCGTGCACGCGGGCGTGATGCACATCGAGATCGACATTCTTGACGGCCGTGAAGCCGCCGAAATCACGCCTAAGGCCGCGGGCGGATAAAACCACCCGTGGCTCTTCCTGTTTCTCTGTCGCAGAGATCGCCATCGGCTGATCGCAAATTTACTGCTTGACGAGATCGCAGCCGCTCTTGGCCGGATCGATATAGGCTTCCTTGCCGGGGATCGTCGCCAGCACGTTATAGTAGTCCCATGGCTGTTTGCTCTCCTCCGGCTTCTTGACCTGGAGCAGGTACATGTCGTGGATCATGCGGCCGTTGGGGCCGACCGTGCCACCGCGGCCGAAGACGTCGTCGACCGGCATTTCGTGCAGTTCCTTGGCGACCGCTTCGGTATCGTCGGTGCCGGCCTTCTGCACGGCCTTCAGATATTGCAGCACGGCGGAATAGGTACCGGCGTGGATCATGTTCGGCATCTTGCCGGTGCGATCGAAGAAGCGTTTGCCGAACTTGCGGCTTTCGTCGTCGCGGTTCCAATAATAGCCTTCGGTCAATGTCAGACCTTGGGCGGCCTGCAGGCCGAGGCCATGAACCTCGGCGAGCGTGAAGAGCAGCGCCGCCAGATGTTGGCCGCCCTGGGTGATGCCGAATTCCGACGCCTGCTTGATGGCGTTCGAAGTATCGAGACCGGCATTGGCAAGGCCGATGACCTTGGCGCCGGACGATTGCGCCTGAAGCAGGAAGGACGAGAAGTCGTTGGTCGACAGCGGATGGCGCACGGAGCCTAAAACCTTGCCGCCGTTTGCCTTGACGAAGTCACTGGTCTGCTGCTCCAGCGAATAGCCGAAGGCGTAATCGGCCGTCAGGAAGAACCAAGTATCGCCGCCCTGCTTGACGAGCGCGCCGCCGGTACCGACGGCCAAGGCATGCGTGTCATAGGCCCAATGGAAACCATAGGGAGAGCATTGCTTGCCGGTGAGATCGGTCGTCGCTGCGCCGGTAACGATATCGATCTTCTTCTTTTCCTTGGCGATCGCCTGCACAGCCAGCGCCACCGATGAGGTCGTCAGCTCCATGATGGCGTCGACCTTATCGGTGTCATACCATTGGCGAGCGATGTTGGAGGCGATATCGGGCTTGTTCTGATGGTCGGCATCGACGATCTCGATCGGCACGCCCAGCACCTTGCCGCCGAAATCCTCGACGGCCATCTTCGCCGCCTCCACCGAGGACTTGCCGCCGAAGTCGGCATAGACGCCCGACTGGTCATTCAGGATACCGATCTTCACAACACCGTCGGACGCGCCAGCGGCGAACGCCGAGGTGCCGGTTGCAAGCAGAAGTGCCAGGGATGCAATGAGACTCTTTCGCATATCCTCTCCTCCCAGAGATTTGGCAAAAATGAATCTGTTCAAAATTGGCCAGCCGTTCTCCTCAAAACGACTTTCCCATTCCTCAAGATCATTGAAATCGTGCGTTGACGCAAGTGAAGTTTACAATTAATTCCAAACAGCGTCTGTTCATTTTTGAACAGAGAGGGAGGCATGAAGACCGCGCCGCATTTCACTTGGGATGATCTGCAGTTTTTCCTGGCGGTGGCCCGGACCGGTCAGCTTTCGACCGCCGCCCGGCAATTGCGCACCAGCCACGCCACCGTCTCGCGTCGCATCGACCGGCTGGAATTTGCGCTGCAGGTCAAGCTCTTCGAGCGCAATCCGCGCGGCTACATGCTGACGGGCATGGGCCAGCGCTTCGTGGATACGGCCGAGCGGATGGAGCAGGAAACCGAGCGGCTGCGGTCGGACCTGACGGCCGGCTCGGCCGCCCAGCGCGGTGTGGTGCGCATCAGCGCACCGGAGGGTTTTTCCAATTTCTTCTTCACCACCATGCTTTCGGAGTTCACCGCGCGGTATCCGAACATCTCGCTGGAATTGGTGACGATCCAGCAGATCATGTCGCTATCCCGCAAGGAGGCCGATATCGTCATCGTGCTCGACCCGCCGAAGGCCGGCCCTTATTTCACTGAGAAACTGACCGACTACCATCTGCAGGTCTATGGATCACGGGATTACCTCGCCAGGCACCCGCCGGTGGAGAGCCGCGATGATCTGCCGGAGCATGCGTTCATTGGCTACATCGAAGACATGATCTTTGCGCCCGGCCTCGACTATCTCGGCGACATCCATCCGCGTATAAAACCGCAATTCCAGAGCTCCAGCATCTTTGCGCAATTGACGGCGACAAAGAACGGGCTCGGGCTCTGTGTCCTGCCTTTCTTCATCGCGAGCCGGCACCAGGACCTGCAGATGGTGCTCCCCGATGAAGTCGATCTGAAACGCCATTATTGGATCACCTGCCACCGCGACCTCAGGCAATCGCCGCGCGTGCGCACCGTCATCGATTTCCTGGTGAACGCTGTGCATCGCAACGCGCCGGCCTTTCTTGGGCACGCGCCGACTTAGAGTTGTTCGGAACCGCCGCGCACCTTCCTTGGAATTGCTAGGCGTTTGCCACGTGTCGCGCCGCAATTCCGGTCTCGCTCGCTTCGGCAAAGGCGATCGCGTCGTGTAGGCGCAGCGGTCTGGAAAAATGATAGCCCTGCGCCAGCCGCACCCCGAAAGCATGCAGCGCCTCGGCGGTCGCGGCGCTCTCGACGCCTTCGGCGACCGAGACGATGCCGAGATTGCGACAGAGATTGGCAACCGAGCGGGTGATATTCATGCAGCGGACGTCACGTTCGAACTGCATGACGAAGCTCTTGTCGATCTTGATCTTGTCGAATTCCAGCCGGTGGACATGGCTGAGGCTGGAAAAACCGGTGCCGAAATCATCGAGCGCGATGGTAATGCCGGCGGTACGCAGGAGGCTTATGACCTCGTAGGCCGTGTCGAAATCCGACAACAACGCCGTCTCGGTGATCTCGAATTCGATACGGCGCGGATCAATCTTGGCGGCATGGATCATGCCGAGCAAAGCCATTGAAGTCTCATGGTCGCAGATATCGCGGGCCGAGAGGTTGAAAGACATTCGCAGCGGCGGCGGCATGATCGACAGGGCCTGCAGCGCCTCGGCAAAAAGGATGCGGGTCATCTTGCCGATCATCGCGGTGCGTTCGGCAGCAGGGATGAAAGCACTGGGGCTGATACGTCCGAGGCGGGCGCTGTTCCAGCGCGCTAAGGCCTCGAAGCCGACGACATGGCCGTCCTCGAGATCGATGATCGGCTGGTATTCCAGCGACAATTCCTTGCCGAAATTGTCGCCCTGCAATTCGAGCTCGATCAGATGTCGTTGCTGAAGGATTTCTTCGAGATCATGGGAGAAGAACTCGACACTGCCGCTGCGGCGGTTCTTGACCTGATAGAGGGCAAAGTCCGCCTTTTCATACAGTTGCTCCGCCGTGTGGCCGCTCCCTTCCGGAACGACGATGCCGCAGGAACCGGAGATGCGGATGGAGCCACCGGGCACGTCGTAGGGCTCGCGCAGTGCCGCACAGAAAGCCTGCCCCATCTTGGAGACACAATTGCGGTTGAGGTCGCTTGGAAAAATCACGCCGAATTCATCGCCGCCGAGACGCGCAATGGTGCCCCTGCCGCCCATCAAGGCGACGAAACGTTCAGCCGTCTCCTTCAACACGAGATCGCCGGCGGCATGGCCGAAGACGTCGTTGACCGGCTTGAAGCCGTCAAGATCGACAAGACCGACGATGGGCGGCTCCTCGGGCCGTTGCTGCAGCAGATCCTGCAATTCGCGAAAGAAGCTGCGGCGATTGGCAAGACCGGTCAGTTGATCCTGCAGCGCGTTGCGGCTGTTGATGAGATTCAGCCGCTCGGCTTCCGCCTGCTTCTCACCAAGTTCCTCCGTGAGCTGCACCAGACCGGCGAAATTCCGAAAATAGCTATTGATGACGCGAACGAAGGGAAACGAGAGGAAGATGACGCTGGTCGCCGTCGCCACGAACACGGAATTGCCGGAGAACATGAAGGTGACCACCATGAAGGAAAAGGTGATCGCCGTCGTCAGCAGGGCGGCGGCCGGCAGATGCATCAGACAGAAGACGCAGGAGATGCCCGTCACGACAAGGAAATAGGAGATTTGCCCCTGCTGATAGGCATTGCCATATTGATAGAGCGCGACGGCCCAGGTGCCGAAAGCGAGGGTCAGCACCCCGGCGAGCACGACCGTTCGGCGCATCACGCTGTAAGCCCGATCCGCACTGACGGGATCCTGACCATGCATATGCCACCAAATGATACGGAAAACACAGAGGACGCTCAGGCCGACCGGCACATAAAGCGCCAGCCACATCGGCGCAGTGTGAATATGGGTGATCGCCACGGCTAGCGCATTGATGATCAAAAGAATATAAAGGACCGGTATCTGCGACGACAGCGCCTTATATTGCGCCACCATAAACGTCGGGTGCTCTTTCTGCAGGCCCAGGCCTGAAAGCAAGTTCCTCATGGCTTCATTCCCCCACGCATAGAAAGCCACAAAAAACTTGATTTTCGGTTATTTTTATTGGGAAATATTACCAGTGATTGCTTAATATTTTGCATTTCCACCCAAGCATCGAAATATAGTATGCGTCTCCATGTCAGAGGCCTTAGATGCTTGGCGCCGCGAACACCTTGCGCAAGCCGCTGACATCGAAACCGGATCTGTGCGCAAGATAGATTTCCCATTCCAACGACGAGCGCACGATCGTCTCCATGCAATTGTATTTCGGCGCCCAGCCGAGTTCACGATGGGCAAGCGTGGCGTCGGCGATGACGCTGGCAGCATCGCCCGGCCGGCGCGGCGCCATATGTATCCGGAACGAGCGGCCATAGACCCGCACGACCATGTTCAGAACATCGAGCACCGAATAGCCCATGCCATAACCGCAATTGGCGACCAGCGGCCGGCCGCCGTTTCTCAGATGCTGCAGCGCCATCATATGCGCCTCGACGAGATCGGAGACGTGGATGTAATCGCGCACGCCCGTTCCGTCATGCGTCGGATAATCGGTGCCGTAGATATCCACCTGGCGGCGGCGGCCGAGGGCCGCTTCGCAGGCAACCTTGACAAGATGGGTGGCGCCGTCAGTCGATTGGCCGGCCCGGCCCTTTGGATCGGCGCCGGCGACGTTGAAATAGCGTAGGGCCACGTAGCTGAAATCGTAAGCGGCGGCGGCATCGCGCAACATCAATTCCGACATCAGCTTGGATTGCCCATAGGGTGTTTCCGGCCTGAGCGGCGCGTTTTCCCGCACCGGTTCGTTGGAGGGTTGCGGACCATAGACGGCGGCCGTGGAGGAGAAGACGAAGTGGCGAATACCGGCTTTGATCGCCGCACTCATCAGGACGCGGGTTTTGCCGGTGTTGTTGTCATAACAGGCCAGCGGATCTTCGATCGACACCGGCACGACCGCGGAGCCGGCGAAATGAATGATGGCGTCGATATGGTTTTCCGCAAAGATCTTCTGCAGCAACACTTCATCGGCGACATCGCCGAGATAGAAGCGTGCCGCCGGCGCAACCGCCCAACGAAAGCCGGTGGAAAGACGGTCGATGACGACCACATCCTCGCCGGCGTCCAGCAATTTCCAGACCATATGGCTGCCGATATACCCGGCACCGCCTGTCACCAACACCGTCATTCTTCGCACCCCTGCAAAGTCGTAGAGGCCCCATATGAGGCCGGGTTTCTTACGGATTTGATTAAAAGCAGGGGTTGAACAGGCTGCCGCCAAGGAAAGATTGTTCCTATGGTTAGGCAGGATTTTCGGGGATCGGTCGAATTTTATCGAATGGCGGACAACACCTTCGCCCCAACGGGGAGAAGGTGCGCCACAGGCGGTTGAGGGGGCGTTACCGAGAGATTTCAGTGTTTCAGGGACTGTTCGCCGCCGCCTCACGGTGCAATGCCCCCTAAGCCCGCGCGTAGGTAGAGCGCGGCCTGTACCGCGGTTGAGCCACAGGTCTCAACTCGTCCTTCGGACCCCCGTTCGGGCGAAGATAAGAGCTCACAAACTCAGGATATACCGGCTCAGGCGCTCCGCAGCATCCGCCACTTGCGCGGGATCACGCAGGAAACAGGCGCGCATGAAAAGTTCGCCGCCCTTGCCGAAGGCTGTTCCGGGAGCCAGGCCGACGCCGGTCTTGTCGACGATATCGAGGGCGGCCTTGCGGCTGTCGGTGACGCCGTCGATCTTCAGGAAGGAATAAAGCGCGCCATCCGGCTTCAGCGTGTGGACGCGATTGGTGGCGATTAGCGCGTCACAGAGGATATCGCGCGAACGGGTGGCCTTGGCGATGTTGGAGCGGACGAAATCGTCACCTTCATTCAACGCGGCGACTGCGCCCTTCTGCATGAACTGCGCGACGCCCGACGTCGAGTATTGCACGAGGTTTTCGATCACCTGACCCAGCTCGGGGGGCGCCACGATCCAGCCGACGCGCCAGCCGGTCATCGACCAGTTCTTGGAGAAGGAATTGACGAACAGGATCTTGTCATCCGCCTCCTTGATGTCGAGGAAGGAGGGCGCCCGGCCGCCGGCATAATAATAGAGCGCGTAGATCTCGTCGGCCATGATCCAGAGGCCGTGCTCCCGAGCGAGCGCCAGAATATTCCTCAGGTCCTGATGCGTCGCTGTCCAGCCAGTCGGGTTCGACGGCGTATTGATGAAGAGACCCTTGGTCTTCGGCGTAATCGCCGCTTTCAGACGCTCAAGATCAAGCGTCCACTTGCCGTTTTCGAACTGCAGCGGCACGGCGACCGAGCGGGCGCCGGCGATCTCAAGCGCAGCCGCAATGTTCGGCCAGGCCGGCGACAGATAGACCATCTCATCGCCGGGCGAGGTGATCGCCTGCACCGAGAGCTGGATCGCCTGCATGCCCGAACCGGTGACGTAAAAATGCTCCATCGGCAGGGACACGCCGAAATGCCGCGTATAGTAGTCGGAGAGCGCTTGGCGCAGCTCCGGAATGCCGCGCTGCCAGGTGTAGAAGGTTTCGCCGGCGTTGAGCGAGGCCATGGTAGCGCGGTTGATGAAATCCGGCGTCGGCAGATCGCCCTCGCCGACCCAGAGCGGCAACAGGCCATCGCGCCCACGGGCATAGTTCACGACTTCCACGATCCCGCTTTCGGGCGCGGTCAAAGCACGCGGGCTGAGGCTATCCAATATCGACATGCAAAGTCTCCGGTTTCCGCCTTCTTAGAGCAATTCCAGGAAAAGTGCGTAGCGGTTTTCCGTCCGGAATGCGGGAAAACAAAGAGATAGAGCAATTCGGCGGGCAAATCCCATGACTTTGACTGAGCAACCAATCGATTTTCGTGATGAATTGGCCTCGGCCTTTGATGGGCCGGGGCTGAAGGCAAGGACGGAAAACGCGCCTCAGACGGCGGGACGCTTGGCCAAGAGATCACGGATTTCGGTGAGCAACTGCACATCGGCCGGCGGCGGCGCTGTTTCCTCGCCCCTCGCTTGCTTGCGCTCGACCTGCTTGCGCAGCGTGTTCACGCCTTTCACCATCAGGAAGATGATCCAGGCGAGAATGAGGAAATTGATGAGGACGGTGATGAAATTGCCGTAGGCGAAAACCGCGCCCTGCGCACGCGCCGCAGCCAGCGTCGGCGCATTGACGTTGGCTGAGAGCGGGAGGAAATAATTCGAAAAGTCGAAGCCGCCAAAAATGGCACCGACGATCGGCATGATGATATCGTCCACCAGCGACTTGACGATACCACCAAAGGCGCCACCAATGATCACGCCGACAGCGAGATCCATGACGTTGCCACGGGCGATGAATGCTTTGAATTCATTGAGCATCGAAGGTCCCCTTTGCGTTGCCGTTGAATCTGTTCAGCAACCATTAGCATCATCTTTATCTCTGTTCTTCAATAGCGAAATAGCGCGTAGACACATCGATGCTGCATATCCCACGGGAATCACTAACCACAGCATTTTTCGCGAGTGATACTCGTTTACTTGTTGGCTGGTTGCGAACAACGCATCCTAAACCGGCGGAAGAAACGAACCCCTTCAAGGAAGCCTCAACCGCCGGACACGTCAGTGGTTGTTTCCGCAGGTTTCAGGACTTGCCGCAGCTTTCGGCATGATCCGAGAGATCAGGCCATGAATATAATCGCTGCTCGGCACCTGATCGAAGAGAATGCGGTACATGATCGGAGATATAACGAAGTCCATCAGTTCGGTGAGGGTCGGGAACACCTCGCCCTGCTCTTCTGCCCGGGCGACGATCACGCGCAATTGCTGCTGCGTGTAACCTGAGCACTTCTCCGCATTCGTCGTGTCGGATACTGCCAGGATATCGCGGATCATCTGCCGGCCGGCGCCCGAGGACATTTCGTCGGCATATTGCTCGGCCCAGGCCTGCAGGTCCGCTCTGGCGCTGCCGGTTTTGAGCGGCTCCGTTTCCGGCTGCAGGCGGGAAGCTGCGACATCTGCCAAAAGCTCCTGCAAATCGCCCCAGCGGCGATAGATCGTCGATGGCGTCACGTTGGCGCGCTGCGCAATGAGCGGGATCGTCACATCGGCGCGCTCCATTCCGGCCAACATCTCACGCACCGCATGATGCACCGCGGCCTGCACCCGAGCACTGCGCCCGCCGGGACGCGGATTTTCTTTTGGAACCATTGATTATGCCAATCTTTCCCTTTGTTGCTGATATCGCATAAGAAGCGACGGCGCTTTGCTAACGCAAATTATTTGCTTTTAGCTCCGCGGCACACTACATATGCTTAACGCAACATTTTTGCTTTAAGCCAGGATATAGTCGATGACCACGATGGATTCCACCGCCAATTCGCCACGTGCGGCTGGCCGGCGACTAGCACCGCTCTTTCATGCCGCCACCAGCGCCACCTTCTTTGCCGCGTCCTCTGCGCCGACACCACTTTATCGAATTTATCAGCAGGTTTTCGCCTTCTCGCCGGTGTTGATCACGGTGATCTTCGCCGTCTATGCCTTCGCGCTCCTCATCTCGCTTCTGATCGTCGGCTCGATTTCCGATCATCTCGGACGGCGGCCGGTGATCTTCGCCTCGCTTATCCTCAATATGGTAGCGATGGCGCTGTTTTTAATGGCCGACGGCCCGAATTGGCTGATCGCCGCGCGCACCGTGCAAGGCTTTGCCACGGGTGCGGCAGCAAGCTCGATCGGCGCCGCGCTCGTCGATCTCGATCCGATCAAGGGATCGATCACCAACAGTCTTGCGCCGCTTACCGGCATGGCGATCGGCGCCCTCGGGACGAGCCTGCTGGTCCAATTCGCCCCGGCGCCGACCCTGCTCGTCTATATCGTTATGCTCGCCCTGCTGGCCCTGCAGGCGGTGCTGCTATGGCGGGTGCCGGAGACGGCACGCCGGCGGAGCGGGCTGCTCGCATCGCTGAAACCGGAAGTCGCCGTTCCCCAACAGGCGCGCCGGACGCTGCTGGCGCTGACACCGATCAACGTCGCTGTCTGGGCGCTGGGCGGCTTCTATCTGTCGCTGGTACCCTCGCTGGTCAGCGCGACGACTGGCAGCAAGGCGCCGCTAGTCGGGGGCTCCGTGGTCGCAGCCTTGACGATCAGCGGCGCGGCGGCCGTGTTCCTGCTGCGCAAGAGATCCGCCGCCACGGCAATGACGTTCGGCATATCCAGCATGACGCTCGGCATATTGACCGTCATCGCCGGCGTGCATGCGGCGCAGGTGTCGATCCTTGCCCTGGGAACGCTGATTGCCGGCGCCGGCTTCGGGGCGACCTTCCTCGGCACAGTTAGAAACATCATGCCATTGGCCAAGTCCGACGAACGCGCCGGACTGCTTTCCGCCTTCTACATCCAAAGCTATCTCGCCTTCAGCCTCCCTGCCATTTTAGCCGGATTCCTGTCGAAGGCGGTCGGGTTTACGGCGACGACGGATATCTATGCGGCCGCCATTCTGGCCCTGATCGTCAGCGGCGTGGTGGCGTTGAAAGCAGGACGGGAGAAGATTGCGGCGTCAGCCTGAGATCTGCGGTTACGGCTTCAGCCCAAGCTCCGCCAACCCGCTGCCGTCCATGGCGAAGGGGACCGATGTGTGATCGTGCGCGATCTTCCAGACACCGGCTTCCTTTCTGAGGCCAAGTGTCTGGCGGAACCAGAGGTCGACCTTGGTGCCGTCAGTCTTGGTCCCCAGCATGTGCGTCAGGCCGCTCCAGAAAGCGATATCGCCGCCGACCGTCAGCTTCTGATCTTCGACATCGCCTTCGATCGGTCCCTGCCAGGTATCGAACCAGCCTTGCAGGCCAGGCTGATCCTTGCCCTTATATTGCAGCGGCGGCGCCAGGGTGAATTCCACGATGTCGTCGGTCACATGGGACAGGACGCCAGCAGTGTTCTTTTCTCCGATCGCCGTCGCCCAGGCGACAAGCATGGCAAAGATGACGTCGGCCTCTTCTCGGTTTCCGATAATTTCGGCCATTTTTGTCTCCTCTGTATTGTGGAACTGAACAGAGGACGGATGGAATGGGCCGCTCCCGACAGGAGCGGCCCATTATTTTCCGCAGGTTTTACGCCGCCGTTTTCACGCCATACGGGTCAAACCGTCCGTAAAACGTCTCGCCCTTCGCCGCCATATCCTTGAGCAGCGCCGTGGGCTTGAACTGTCTTCCGTAAGTTTTTGCCAACGTTTCGCAGAGGTCCACGAAGGCTTTGACGCCCATGCCATCGATGTAGGAGAGCGCACCGCCGGTATAGGGGGCGAAACCGAAGCCGAGGATGGAGCCGACATCGGCCTCGCGCGGATCGGTGACGATGCCCTCTTCCATGGTCCGCGCGGCCTCCAGCGCGATGGTGGCGAGGAAGCGCTGCTTCAGGACGTTGACATCGATCTCCTCGGCCTTCTTCTGCGGGTAGAGGTCCTTCAGGCCCGGCCAGAGCGACTTCTTGCCCGGCTTCGGCGGATAATCGTAAAAGCCCTTCGAATTCTTGCGGCCGAAGCGGCCTTCGCCTTCCACCAGGCGCGTGACCAATTGCATGTGCCTGATATCGACAGCCTTGTCGCCGAGATCGGCGACGGCAGCCTTGAGGATCTTCAGCGACAGGTCGATGGCGACTTCGTCGTTGAGTGCCAATGGCCCGACCGGCATGCCCGCCATCTTGGCGGCATTTTCGATCATTGCCGGCGGCACGCCTTCGATCAGCATGTCATAGGCTTCCGACATGTAGCGCAGTACACAACGATTGACGAAGAAGCCGCGGGTGTCGTTGACGACGATCGGCGTCTTCTTGATGGCGGCGACATAATCAAGCGCGACGGCTACAGCACGGTCGCCGGTCTCCTTGCCGCGAATGACCTCCGTCAGCAGCATCTTCTCGACCGGCGAGAAGAAATGGATGCCGATGAAATCAGCCGGGCGCTTGGAACTCTTCGCAAGACCGGTGATCGGCAGGGTCGAGGTATTGGTGGCAAAGACGGCGCCCTCGGGCAGCACGGCTTCAACGGCCCCGATGACCGCCTTTTTCACATCACGATCCTCGAACACCGCCTCGATCACGAGATCGGCATCGCTGAGATCAGCATAGTCGGCCGAAGGCGTGATGCGGGCAAGCAGTGCCATGCCTTCATCCTGCGTAACTCGTCCCTTACCGACTGATTCCTTGACCAGACCTTCCGCAACCGCTTTGCCCTTGCCGGCCGCTTCCATGTCACGGTCGATGAGGGTGACGGCGATGCCCGCTGCTGCAGTGACATAGGCGATCGAGGCGCCCATGAAGCCGGCGCCGACGACGCCTACCTTCTTGAGCTCCGTCTTCGGCTGCCCCTCGGGGCGGCGAGCGCCCTTGCCGAGCTCCTGCATGGAGATGAACAGCGAGCGGATCATCGAATAGGCTTCGGTCGTCTGCAACACCTGCGTGAAATAGCGCTGCTCGATCTTGAGCCCGGTATCGAAAGGAACCTGCAGGCCTTCATAGACGCATTTGAGGATGGCGAGCGCGGCCGGATAGTTACCCGATGTCTCGCGACGAAGGATAGCCGGCGCGGCCGGCCAAAGCTGCGCGGCAGCCGGCGTCCAGATACCGCCGCCGGGCGCTTTGAAACCCTTTTCATCCCAGGGAGCGACGGGCTTCAGCCCATCCTTGATCATCTGCTTGGCGGCCGGAATAAGCTGATCCGGTTCGACCACCTGATGCACGAGGTTCATCGCCTTGGCGCGCGCCGCCGTCAGCGATTGACCCGTCGTCATCATCTGCAGCGCCGATTGCGCATCGGTCAGCCGCGCCACGCGCTGGGTGCCGCCGGCGCCGGGGAAGATGCCGACCTTGACCTCGGGCAGCGCCATCTTGACGCCCTTGGCATTGGATGCGACGCGGCCATGACAGGCGAGCGACATCTCCAATGCACCGCCCATGCAGGTGCCGTTGATGGCGGAAACCCAGGGCTTGCCGCAGGTCTCGAGCTTACGGAACAGGCCGGTCATGCGGCCGACGAGATCGAAAAGCTTTTGCACAGCCGTCGCCGGATCCCTCGCCTTCTCGTCCTGATAGACGGAGAAGAGCGATTTGATCATCGACAGATCGGCCCCACCAGAAAACGAGAATTTTCCCGAGGTAATGACCACGCCCTTGACTGCCTTGTCGGCAACGGTGGCATCGATGATGGCGTTCAGTTCCTCCAACACCTCGGCAGTAAACACGTTCATCGATTTTCCGGGCATGTCCCAGGTGACAAGTGCGATGCCGTCCGCGTCGGTTTCGACGGTGAAATTCGTATAAGTCATTGTTTCCGCTCCCCTCAGACGCGTTCGACGATCGTGGCCGTACCCATGCCGGCGCCGATGCAGAGTGTCACCAGTGCCGTACTGAGATCGCGCCGCTCCAGCTCGTCCAGCACCGTGCCGAGGATCATCGCGCCGGTGGCGCCAAGCGGATGGCCCATGGCGATCGCGCCGCCGTTGACGTTGATCTTGTCGTGGCCGATATCGAAAGCCTGCATGTAGCGCAGCACAACGGCGGCGAAGGCTTCGTTGAGCTCGAAAAGATCGATGTCGGCGAGCTTCATGCCGGTGCGCTTCAGGAGCTTTTCGGTCACGTCGACCGGACCGGTCAGCATCAGCGCCGGGTCGGAGCCGATATTGGCAAAAGCCTTGATACGGCCACGCGGCTTCAGCCCCATGCTCTCGCCGCCAGCCTTGGAGCCGAGCAGAACGGCGGCGGCGCCATCGACGATGCCGGAGGAATTGCCGGCGTGATGCACATAGTTGATGCGTTCGATTTCGGGATGGGCCTGAATGGCGACGGCTTCGAAGCCGCCCATTTCGCCAGGCATCTGGAAGGATGGATTGAGCGAAGCCAGCGCCTGCATGTCAGTGCCGGGACGCATATGCTCATCCCTGTCGA
Source organism: Rhizobium sp. CB3090 (assembly GCF_029714285.1). Lineage (NCBI taxonomy): Bacteria > Pseudomonadati > Pseudomonadota > Alphaproteobacteria > Hyphomicrobiales > Rhizobiaceae > Rhizobium > Rhizobium sp. CB3090. The sequence continues at coordinate 173,221 of NZ_CP121662.1, read as the reverse complement.
GGATGGTCAGGCCGTTGATATCCTTCACCGGCACGACGGAATTCTTGAAATAGCCCTTTTCCCAGGCGTTGGCCGCCCGCTTCTGGCTCTCCACGGCATAGGCATCTACATCATCGCGGGAGAAGCCGTATTTGGTGGCGATCAGATCGGCCGACACCCCCTGCGGCATAAAATAGGCCGGAAAGTTCACCGAGGGATCCATGAACCAGGCACCGCCGGACATGCCAAGCCCGACGCGCGACATGCTCTCGACGCCACCGGCGATGACGATGTCATCGGCTCCCTGCGCGATCTTGGCCGCGCCGAAATTCACGGCATCGAGACCCGAGGCGCAGAAGCGCGAGATCTGCATGCCGGGTGCCGTGGTCGAATAACCCGCTTCGAAGGCGGCAGCCTTCGGAATGACTGCGCCGGCATCCATCACCGGATCGACGCAGCCCATGATGATGTCGTCGACCGTCTTCGTATCGAGCCCGTTGCGATCGCGGATCGCCTCCAGCGTCTTGGCGGCAAGGCGGACGGAGGGCACTTCATGCAGCGCCCCGTCCTTCTTGCCACGCCCGCGCGGCGTGCGCACATGGTCGTAAATGAAAACCTTGGTCATGTCTCATCTCCCTGCGGCGGCAAGCCGCCGTTGTATTCATACCCACCTTCTCCCCGGCGGGGAGAAGGATGCGCGTTAGCGCAGGTTGAGGGGCGTTGCACCGTAAGGCTGCCTTTCGCTCGTCGCTCAAGCCCCCCTCATCCGCCCCCTGAGTTGATCGAAGGGCGGGCACCTTCTCCCCGCTAGGGAGAAGGGGATTTTCGTCAAAACGCTTCCGCCGCCAGTTCCATCATCGTATCCGCGCCGGTTTCGATGCGGGCCTTGCGCAGTGCCGTTTCCGGCATGATGCGCTCCATGTAGAACCGCGCCGTGACAAGCTTGCTCTTCAGATAATCCGCGCGGGCGCTGTCGCCGCCGGCGAGACCGGCTTGCGCGGCCTTCGCCATCTTCGTCCACATGTAGCCGAGGACGACGAGGCCGAAGAGATGCATGTAATCCGTGGAGCCGGCGCCGGCATTGTCGGGCTTCGCCATGGCGTTCTGCATGAACCACATGGTCGCGGCCTGCACGTCGTTCAAGCCCTTCTTCAGATGCTTGGTGAAGAAGGCCATCTCATCGTCGTTGCGATGTTCTTCGCAGAAATCACCGATCTCCTTGAACAACGCCATGACAGCACGGCCGCCGTTCAGCGCCAATTTACGCCCGACCAGATCGAGTGCCTGAATACCGTTGGCGCCTTCGTAGATCATGGTGATGCGGGCATCGCGAACATACTGGCTCATGCCATGCTCTTCGATATAGCCGTGGCCGCCGAAAACCTGCTGCGCCATGACGGCATGCTCGAAGCCCTTGTCGGTCATGACGCCCTTCAGGATCGGCGTTGCCAGGCCAAGGATATCATCGGCCGCCTGACGCTCCTTCTCGTCCGGCGAGCGATGGGCAATATCGGACTTCAGCGCCGTCCACAGCAGGAAGGCGCGGCCGGCCTCGTTAAAGGCACGGATGGTCATCAGCGAGCGGCGGATATCGGGATGAACGATGATCGGGTCCGCCCTCTTGTCCGGCGCCTTCGGGCCGGAAAGCGAGCGGCCCTGAATGCGTTCGCGGGCATAGGCGACGGCATTTTGATAGGCGATTTCGGCAACCGACAGACCCTGCAGGCCGACACCGAGGCGCGCCTCGTTCATCATCACGAACATGGCGTTGAGGCCCTTGTTCTCGGCGCCGATCAGGAAGCCGGTCGCCTCGTCGTAGTTCATGACGCAGGTGGCGTTGCCGTGAATGCCCATCTTGCGCTCGATCGCGCCGCAGGAGACCGCGTTGCGCGAACCTGGCGAACCATCCGGCCCAACCATAAATTTCGGCACGATGAACAGCGAAATACCCTTGGTACCCTCAGGCGCGCCCTCGATACGGGCGAGCACCAGATGCACGATATTGTCCGTCATGTCGTGTTCGCCGGCGGAGATGAAGATCTTCTGACCGGAGATTTTGTAGCTGCCATCGGCCTGCGGAACCGCCTTGGTGCGCAGCAGACCGAGATCGGTGCCGCAATGCGGCTCGGTGAGGTTCATGGTGCCCGACCAGGTGCCTTCGACCATTTTCGGCAGATAGGTCCGCTTCTGCTCCTCGGAACCATGCACGACAATGGCAGCGATCGCGCCCTGCGTCAGGCCCGGATACATCATCAGCGACATATTGGCGGCGGAAGTATATTCGCCGACAGCGCAATGCAGCGTGTAGGGCAGCCCCTGCCCTCCGAATTCTTCCGGCACCGCCAGTCCCAGCCAACTGCCCTCGTAATAGGCACGGTAAGCCTCCTTGAAGCCCTTCGGCGTCGAGACCGTGCCGTCATCGTGGCGCACGCAGCCTTCTTGATCGCCGGAATAATTCAGCGGAAAAAGCACTTCTTCCGACAGCTTGGCCGCCTCGCCGACGATCGCCTCGATCATGTCGGGACTGGCCTCGGCAAAACCCGGCAGATAGTTGTAGCGTTCCAGTCCGAGCACATCGTTCAGGACGAAAAGCGTATCGTTCACCGGGGCCTTGTAGACTGGCATCTTTCGAATTCCTCCAATTCGCCACCGGACTCGCATTCCGGCCTTTCACTAGCCTTACAAAATATTGACGTTTGCGTAAACGTCAAATTTGCGCGACGAAGCGAATTTTTAGGTAGGGTAGCGGGCAAAGGGGCGAGAGCGATTAGGCGAAAGTTTGCGTGGGGGCCTGGCGGCTGAACATTGACGTCAATAGCACCGACCTCACCAGGGGCAGCCGCACCAAATTCATAAGAACATAAGCATATTCAACAACAAGACCAAAATAAAAGGTTAAGATTTCGGCAAAACTTAACGGGTTGTTTACTACGTTTCGTGAATTGTGCGGGATGAGCAGCGATGCTTCGCGTTTCTTTCATCTTTAGCTTGATGGAGCGCTGTTTCGCGGTTCAGCCTGAGGAAAGCCTAATAAACTATTTCTTTCCGAACGGTGGGATGCGGTCTGCGCGAACCCGCGAAGCTGCCTTCCCACAAGCGAAGATGGCCTTTGAGTGGTCCATATGTCGAAGCGAGCAAGAAGATGAGCGGATCGCGATCAAATCCTACCGGCACGGGCGACTGGACGTCGCTGGATGCGCTAAGCCGCACCATCGAGGGGCTGGAAGCGCGCATCGAAGGCCTGATGGGCACGGCTGCCGCCCGGGACACGCGCCAGCGTGTGGCAAACGGTTATGCCGCGGCCCCCGAGCGGACGCCGGTGCCGGAGCGCGCTCCTCTTTCCGACCGCACGCCACGCACCGAGCGCGATGCCTATGCTGGACGCCCCTATGAACGTCCCCTCCGCGCCGAACGTGCGGAAACTGACTTGCGGCCCGACCCGCTTGCCGAAATCCGCCAGCGCCAGCGCGCGCTCGAGGCAAGCCGCGAGCGCCTGCACGCTCGTCGGGAGGAAGCTCCGGTTACCGAGCGGCTGCCGCTTGGCGGACGGCTTGGCGAAAATCCGGCTTCGCGGCAGCCTCTGCCTTCGGCGCTGCGCTCCGCTCCGGAAAGCTCGGTCGATATCGCCCAGGCGCTGGTCAACCTGCGGCAAGACCTGAAACGCGATATCGCCGAGAGCATCACCCGCGAAGTCAGCGCGTTGCGCGCCGAAATCCGCGACATCCGCGACAATGCCGAGGACAAGCATTTCGCCGCCGACGTACGCGAGGACATGGCGCGGCTTGCCGACAGCATCAGTCAGCTTGCCGGCCAACCAGAGACTGCCGGCCTGAAGGCGGAGTTCGAAGAGCTGCGCTCGCTGATGGACGGGCTCGCGCGCGAGGATTCGCTGCACCATGTCGAACGCCAGGTGCAGGCGATCGATACGAACGGTCTGCAGGACGAGCTGGTGTCCCTCGCCTACCGCCTGGACGATATCAAGCAGCATCTGGGCGGCATGAGCGACAGCCCCGCCGTGCATGCGCTGGAAAACAAGCTGCTGTCGATCGCTACCGCTGTGGAAAGCTTCGGCGGCATGATACAGCCGCAGGATCAAGCGATGCAGCGGCTCGAAGGCCGCATCAGCGGCCTCGCCGACCAGATCGACATGATGAGCCGCGATGCGGCGCGGCGTCAGCCGGCGGACGATCTTTCCGGGCGTCTCGAAGCGCTGGCGATGCGTATCGACGAACTCGGCAATGCCAAGGCGACCGCGCGGCTGGAAGAACGCCTGGATCAGCTCTCCTATCTGATGGAGCGCTCACAAAAAGCGGCTCCGCAGCCGGAACTCGTCAACCATCTCGCCGATATCTCCCGCAAGATCGATGCGCTGGAACAGGGCTCGATCGACCATGCGCTCGCCGAGCGGCTGGATTATCTGGCGCGGCGCATCGACGAAATGGATTTCCATCCGCCGCATCCGGCCGCAAACCTCGACGACGGCGCCGTCCGCCGGCTGGAAGGCCGTCTTTCCGATATCGCCATGCGGCTGGAGGCGAGCACCGCAGCACCGCCGACCGATACGCAGTCGCTGCGCAATCTCGAAGAACAAATCGCCCATCTCTCGACGCTGCTGATGAACGAGCCGCGCGCCGTCGCCGACCATATTCCTGCCGATCTCGACCGCCGCATGAGTGCGATCGAAGATTATATGGCGACCAATGACGAATATATCATCGAGGCTGCCCGCCATGCGGCGGAAGCGGTTGTCGAGGCCTATTCCCGCGAAGGCATGCTCGGTCATGGCGGGACCGCCGCCGACATGTCGGCAATGACCGCGCTTGCGGAAGACCTTCGCCACCTCGAAGACCTCAGCCGCAGCAGCGATGAGCGCACGCACCGCACTTTCGAGGCACTGCACGGCACATTGCTGCAGATCGCCGATCGGCTGGACCACATGGAACATCGCCAGCCGGCACCCGCCATGCCTGCCGCAAAATTCGAGAGCGACGCTTTCGCCGCGGCCGACACGGCGGCGGTGAAACCGCCTTTGGCCGCACCGCACAAGGCCGGACCGGTCATCCGCACCGTTGCCCCTGCCGAATCTGAGGCATCGCCGGAAGTCGCCGTCGCGCAAGCGGTGGAAGCCGTTACCAAGGCGGAGATCAAGGCCGCAGCGAAGAAGGAAGGGGCGAAATCCAGCCTGCTCGCCACCCTCGGCAGACGTTTCTTCATGCCTGAGAAGGCCGAGCCCATCTTCCTGCCCGATCGGCCTGTCATCGAGCAGGCGCCGTCGATCGATCCGGTAGACATGATGCCAGCCGAGGAAGCGAATGAGCTGCTTGAGCCGGGCTCCGGCGCACCCGATATCAAGAAGATCCTGGAACGCGTGCGTGCCAGCCAGAATGCCGCGCGCAACGGCACTGTCAAGCAGCCGAGCGAAAACGAGCGCGCCGATTATATCGCCGCTGCCCGCCGCGCCGCGCAGGCGGCCGCGATGGAAGTGGATCAGACACAGCGCTCGGTTCCTGCTTCTAAGAGCGGCGACAAGAAGCGCGGCGCATTCTCGCGCTTCCGCCGGCCGATCCTACTCGCCGTCGGCGCGGCCCTGCTCGCCATCATGGCCTTCCCGCTGGTCAACACGCTGACGCGCGGCCAGAAAGCGCCGCCGCCGGCTGAAGTCTCTGTGCTCACCTCGGCTGCCGAAAGTGCCGCGACGACCGGCGCCGCCAATGCGGCTCAAATGCCGGCATCGGGAGCTCAGGCGGCGGCGAATGCGCCTGCCACGCAGGCAGCGACACAGGCCCAGGCCGCCGATGCTGGAGGCGCGGCCCAACCCTCCGCAGCGCCGGCAAATACGGCCATGGCGCCGACGAGTGATCACCTGACGGCCGCTGCCCCCCTCGACGGCAACCCGGCCAGCGAAACCTTGACGCCGGCCGGCAGCGCCACGCCCGCTCAGCAAACCGCTGCCTTCGTGCCCGCCAATGCCACGACGGCCCCCGCACCCGCTGCGGCGCAGGCATCTGCGCCGGCTGCCGCTATCACCGTTCCTGACGGCATCCAGCCGCCGACGCTCGTTGCCGCCGCCAAGTCCGGCGACCCTGTCGCTCTGTTCGAAATCGGCGTGCGCTATACGGATGGCCGCGGTGTCGCGGCCGATCTCAAGCAGGCGGCAAACTGGTATCAGCTTTCCGCAGACAAGGGTTACGCACCGGCGCAGTACCGGCTCGCCAGCATGTACGAGAAGGGCAATGGCCTCGAGCGCGATCTCGCCAAGGCCAAACAATATTACGAGCAGGCCGCCAATCAGGGCAATGCCAGCGCCATGCACAACCTTGCCGTCCTTTACGCTTCGGGTGCAGCCGGTCCGCAGGACTATCCGACCGCGGCGGACTGGTTCACCAAGGCGGCCAATCTCGGCGTGTCCGACAGCCAGTTCAACCTCGCCATCCTCTATGCGCGTGGTAATGGCGTGAAGCAGGATTTGCAGGAATCCTACAAATGGTTCGCAATCGCCGCCAAGGGTGGCGACAAGGACGCCTCGCAGAAGCGTGACGAAGTAGCGAACGCCATGAAGCAGGACGAACTCGAAAGCGCCCGCGCCAAGGTCGACCTTTGGAAAGCGCAGCCGCTCGATGCCAAGGCGAACGGCACGACCATTCCTGAGGAATGGACAACCGGCAAGGGCGTCAACACCGCCTCGATCGACATGAAGAAGGCGATCCGCAACATCCAGGCGATCCTCAACAACAACGGCTTCGATGCCGGCCCGCCGGACGGCAATATGGGCGCAAAGACCGTCGCCGCGCTGAAGAACTTCCAGAAATCGGTCGGCCTGCCGCAGGACGGCCGGGTGACCGATCAGGTCGTCAAGGAGCTTCTGGCACGCAACAAATAGATCGAAGGCTTCATTTCGGATCGATGAAGCCTTCGGGCATGCGCCGCCGCAATGCACGATATCAAGCTGCAGCGGTGAAAGCCTGTTTTGCTCTTGCGGGCGCCCATCGGCCAGATCAGACCATCATTGGATTTGAGCATATTGCTGGCGATAACCCACGGTTTCACGCCGGCTTTGCCTTGCGGCGAAATTCGTCACACAATCGCGGAAAATGCCACGTTAGAGTGGAATGACGAATTCGATCGCTGGAAGACGCCATGGTTTTTCCTAAGGCTCTGGCAATCATTTCAGATTAGAATCGTCTGTTTAAAGGGGAAATTGTTCATAGGCATCCGGTCATTTGCGTTCGGATACCTGCAACTGGGATCAGACCGTGACGATCTATCTGCCGATCGCAGAACTGTCGGTGAATATCTTCATTATTCTCGGCATGGGCGCAGCCGTTGGGTTTCTCTCCGGCATGTTCGGCGTCGGCGGCGGCTTTCTGATCACGCCTCTCCTGATCTTCTACAACATCCCGCCCGTGGTCGCCGTCGCCACCGGTGCCAACCAGGTCGTCGCCTCGTCGATTTCGGGCGCCATCACGCATTTCCGCCGCGGAACGCTGGACATGAAGCTCGGCACGGTGCTGCTGATCGGCGGTCTCACCGGCGCCACCGTCGGCATCTGGATCTTCTCGCTGCTGAGACGCATCGGCCAGCTCGATCTCTTCATCTCGCTGCTCTACGTCGTCTTTCTCGGCACGATCGGCGGGTTGATGCTGTGGGAGAGCCTGAATGCGATGCGCCGCGCTGCCCGCAACGAGCCGACCAGGCCGCGCAAACCCGGTCATCACAGTTGGGTGCATCGCCTGCCGCTGAAGATGCGTTTCAAGAAATCGAAGATCTATCTGAGCGTCATTCCGGTGATCGGCCTTGGTTTCGGCATCGGCATTCTGACGTCGGTCATGGGCGTCGGCGGCGGTTTCATCATGGTGCCGGCGATGATCTACCTGCTGCGCATCCCGACCAATGTCGTGGTCGGCACCTCGCTGTTCCAGATCATCTTCGTCACCGCCTATACGACCGTCGTCCAGGCCGCGACCAACTATTCCGTCGATATCGTGCTGGCCTTCCTGCTGATGGTGGCGGGCGTCGTCGGCGCGCAATACGGCGTGCGCGTCGGTCAGAAGCTGCGCGGCGAGCAATTGCGCGCCCTGCTCGGCCTGCTCGTCCTTGCCGTCGGCCTGCGCCTGGCGATTGCGCTGGTGGTCACGCCAGCCGATATCTACTCCGTCGTTCTCGAAGGAGCGGGCCGATGAGACGTTTTGGCCCGATCCTCGCAGCCGCTCTCCTGCTTGCGCCATTGAGTGCGAAGGCACAGGTGCTGCTCGACCAGCCGACAACCTCCACGACGGCACGCGAAACGATGGAGATCGGCACCTCGACCAGCGAAATCGCCATCACCTCCGATTTCACCGGCGCGGATCTCACGATCTTCGGCGCGCTTTCCAACACCGACCAATTGCTCCTGGCAATCGGCCAGTACGACATCGTCGTCGTGCTCGAAGGGCCGCGCGAAAATGCCACCGTGCGCAAGAAGGAACGTGTCTTCGGTATCTGGGTCAATACCCGGTCGATGACCTTCGAGCATGTGCCGCAGGCCTATTCGCTGTCGAGCACGCGCCCCGTCGACAACATCACCGCGCCGCTCGAGCTGAACGATCGCGGCATTGGCGTGGACCATATTCAACTGACCCCGATCGGCTTCGTCGGCAGCGGCGTGGATGTACCGGAATTCCGACAGGCTTTCCGGCGGCTGCAGCAGATCGGCGGCCTTTACGAAAGCGATCCGGCTGGCGTGCGCTTCGTCAGTTCCAGCCTGTTCAAGGCAACGCTGCGATTGCCCGCGGACGTGCCGAACGGCGTGCATACCGTGCGCGCCTATCTCTTCAAGAGCGGCAAATTCCTGACCGAAAAATCCCTGCCGTTGCGCGTCATCAAGACCGGCATCGAGCAAACGATCACCGATGCCGCCCATGAACGCCCCATCGCCTATGGTGCGTTTTCGGTGCTGCTGGCGGTGATTACGGGGTGGACGGCGAGCTTCGTGTTCCGGAAGAGCTGAAATGCCCCTCGCCCCGGCGGGGAGAGGGCCGCGCGGCACGCGCGGGTGAGGGGCGTTACCGGGGAAATTGCCTTCGCTTATCGCTCAGGACGTTCGTCGCTCCGCTCCTCACCCTCTCATCCGGCCGCTCTGCATTTCACTTCGTTCAACGCTTCGCGTCCACCTTCTCTCCGACGGAGAGAAGGCTTTAGGCACTCCTCTTCCGCTCGACCACCTCCAGATAGGCTTCCGTCAGCCGGCCGAGTACCGACGGCGTTCCCGGCGGCAAGACCTTGCCCAGGTGCTTCGCCCTTAGCTCATCCATGAAATCCTCCCAGAGCTTCGGCCCACCATCTTCCAACAGCTCCGCCCGGATCGACAGCTCCTCCGAGACCGGCAGATGCTTGCGGCCCCACGCCCCCATATGGGCAAAGAGCGGCACGAGGTCGATTGCCATTTCGGTCAAGCTGTAGACGGCTTTCTGTTTGTGGGTCGGATCGTCGTCGCGGGTCAACAGCCCACGCTCGACCAGCCGCTTCAAGCGATCGGCGAGGATGTTTGAAGCAATCCCCTCCTCTGAGTTCTGCAGAAGCTCGCGAAAATGCCGGCGATTGCCGAACATGATGTCCCTGATGATGATCAGGCTCCAGCGGTCACCCAGGATTTCCAGGGTGAGATTGATCGGGCAGCCGGAGCGATTGAGCGCGTCCATAAGGATCTCCAAAAACTGCTTGCACTTTGCCACCAGTCACGCTAATTTTCAACCGCTTGCTTATAGCAACCAGTTTTGATTATGATACGGTTATCGCCAAGGAGAAGACCGATGAGAAAGCTTGTTGTGTGGAATCTTATGACGCTTGACGGTTATTTCGAGGGAACGAAACCTTGGGACCTCGATTTCCATATGCTCGCCTGGGGTGACGAGCTGGAGCAGTACGCGACCGAGCTCGGCAAGGAGGGCGATCTCTTGATCTTCGGCCGCAAGACCTATGAGGGCATGGCTGCCTACTGGCCGACCGCGCCGGAGACACCCGATATCGCCGCCTATATGAACGGCATCGCCAAGATCGCCGCCTCGCGGACGATGGAGAAGGCCGAGTGGAACAATACCCGCATCGTTCGCGATATCGTCGCCGAGGTCAAGAAACTCAAGGAAGAGCCCGGCAAGACCATGTTCGTCTTCGGCAGCGCCGAAGTAACGGATACGCTTCTCAAGGCGGGGCTGGTGGACGAAATCCGCCTGTGCCTCGTTCCTGTCGTCCTCGGCGGCGGCAACCCGCATTTCAAGGCTGCGGCGGATCGGGTTCCGATGAAGCTGCTCGAAGCTACGCCCCTGAAGTCGGGCGCAGTGATCCTGCGCTACGAGCCTGCGAAAGCGGCTTAAGCCGAGAGATTGCCGAACCGCACCGAATAGATGCGGTCGCGACCGAGCACATGGGCGATGAGGCTTTCCCGGTCGAACAGGTCGGCCATGGCCTTGTGGCGCAGGTCGAGCCCGCCAGTCATGATGCCGAACGCGGGCATCAGCAGGCGGGCGCCATCGCTGGCGAAGCACGGGCGGCGGACGGATTTGTCGCGGCGGCGGACGGTAGCGGAGGGATGCAGATGGCCGGCGATCTCGCCGGCCTGCTGGCCACCCCTCGGCTCATGACGGAAGGTTAGTCCGCCGTAATGCATCTCATCGACAGAGCAACCGGGCAGATCGACCGTGCCATCCGGATCGTGATTGCCGTTGATCCAGATCCATTCGCGGCCGCGCGCCATGGTGACGATCAGGCTGCGGAACTCCTCCGGCAGGTGCGCGGAGCCCACGCGGTCATGGAAATTATCGCCGAGCGAGACGACGAGCTTCGGATCGTAGCGCGAGATGACCGCGGCAAGCACGGTGAGCGTCGCCAGCGTATCGTAAGGTGGCAGCAGCATGCCGCGCCGGGCGAAGGCCGCTCCCTTTTCCAGATGTAGGTCGGACACGACGAGGATGCCGGCATCCGGCAGATAAAGCGCCCCAAGTGGATCGCAGACGGCGGCAACGCCGTGGACGGCGGTCTCGACACCCGATGCGGGCGTCAATCCGTTTCTCACTTGGCCGTTCATCTCTCGCGCAAGCGCCAGGCGGTTCATCAACTCGGTCTGCCTTCATTGTTTGGCATGCTTTATTCCATGGCCTCGCGGATCAGATCGTCAGCCGCTTCCGCCAGCACCACATCATGCGCCTCGCCCGGCACCGGCACCTTGCCGATTTCCAGCATCACCGGCACGGCAAGCGGCGAGATATGATCCAGCGCCCGATGGGTGATGTGGCCTTTGATTCGCTTCAGCATATCCCCAAGGCGACCAATCTCCAAAAGGCCGGTGGCGGCGTCCCGCCGCGTCGCCTGCAGCAGGATATGGTCCGGCTCGTGGCTGCGCAGCACGTCATAGATCAGATCGGCGGATACCGTCATCTGCCGGCCCGTCTTTTCCTTGCCGGGATGGCGGCGCTCGATCAAACCGGCAATGATGGCGCAATTGCGGAAGGTGCGTTTCAGCAAGAACGATTCATCGAGCCAGGCTTCGAGATCGTCGCCGAGCATGTCCTCGTCGAAGAGATCGGCAAGGCCGAGACGGCCATTGGCAATCATCAGGCTCATGTCCTCCAGCCCCCAAATACCGAGCGAATAATCCGTGGCGATGAAGCCCATCGGCTTTGCACCGGCCCGCTCCAGCCGCCGCGTCAACAGCATGCCGAGCGTCTGGTGCGCCAGCCGGCCTTCGAAAGGGTAGGCGACCATGTAGGCGCGGCTGCCGCGCGGAAAGGTCTCTATCAGAAACTCATCGCGCTTCGGCAGCAGCGATCTGTCCTTCTGCAGCTCGAGCCAGTCGCGCACCTGATCCGGCAAGCGATGACGGCGATCGGGATCGTCGATCATCATGCGCACCTGATCGGCAAGATAGGTCGACAGCGGAAACTTGCCGCCGGCATAGGAGGGGATTTTCGCATCCAGGGAAAAGGTCTGCGAGGCAAGGCATTCATTCTCGCGGATGCCCTCGAAACGCAGCACCTTGCCGGAAAAGCGAAAGGTGTCGCCTGGCGAAAGCTGTTCCAGAAAATATTCTTCGACCTTGCCGAGGGGAGCTCCGCCGCGACCAAGCGAGCCCAGCGCATTGCGTTTGACCAGGCGAATGTTCAGCATCGCCTCCTCGACGATGGTGCCGAGGTTCAGGCGATATTGCTGTGCCACCTGCGGATTAGAAACACGCCAGCGGCCCTCCGGTGTCTTGCGGATGCGGGCATAACGCTCGTAGGTGCGCAGGGCATAGCCGCCGGTAGCCACGAAATCGACGATGCGCTCGAACGTCTCCCAGGACAGGTCGGCATAGGGCGAAGCGCTGCGGACCTCGTCATAAAGCTCCAACATGTCGAAGGGTTCGGCGCAGGCCATGCCGAGAATATGTTGGGCCAGGACGTCGAGCGCGCCGGCGCCGACCGGCGGCGTATCCTGTGCGCCGACATAATTGGCGTCGAGCGCCGCCTGGCATTCCATCACCTCGAAACGATTTGCCGGCACGAGGATCGCCTTCGACGGCTCGTCCATGCGGTGATTGGCGCGGCCGATACGTTGGGCAAGGCGCGATGCGCCTTTCGGGGCGCCGACATGGATGACGAGATCGACATCGCCCCAGTCTATGCCGAGATCGAGCGTCGAGGTGGCGACGACGGCGCGCAGCTTATTGGCGGCCATGGCGGCTTCGACCCTGCGACGCTGTCCGACATCGAGCGAGCCGTGATGCAGCGCGATCGGCAGATTGTCGTCGTTTGCCGACCACAGCTCCTGAAACAGCATTTCCGCCTGCGAACGCGTGTTGACGAAGAGCAGCGTCGTCCGGTGCTCTTTCAGCTCGCGATAGATATCGGGGATGGCGTATTTGGCGGAGTGGCCGGACCAGGGGATATGTTCGTCGGTCTTCAAGATCGAAATGTCGGGCTTGGCGCCGCCGTCGACCATCACCAGGCCGGCATGCCGCTCCGTCCCCTCCTCCTGCGCCACCAGCCATTTCTGCAGGTCCATCGGCTCGGCGATGGTCGCCGACAGGCCGATGGTTTGCAGATCAGGCGCGAGCCTGCGCAGGCGCGCGAGACCGAGCGAGAGCATATGACCGCGCTTCGACGTCACAAGGGAATGCAACTCATCGAGGACGATGTATTTCAAATCCTTGAAGAAGCGTTGGGCTTCGTGGTTGGCGAGCAGCAACGCCACTTGCTCCGGCGTCGTCAGCAAAATGTCGGGCGGATTGAGCTTCTGGCGTTGCCGCTTGCCGGCAGGCGTATCGCCGGTGCGGTTTTCGACGGAGACCGGCAGGCCCATTTCCGTGACCGGCTTCATCAGATTGCGCTCGATATCGACGGCCAGCGCCTTCAGCGGCGAGATGTAGAGCGTGTGGATGCCGGTGAAGGCCGAGCCCGGCGGGATCTTGCCGCGCCGGGTCAGATCGGTGAGCGAGGGAAGAAAACCGGCCAAGGTCTTGCCGGCGCCAGTCGGCGCGATCAGCAACGTGCTTTCGCCGGCTTCCGCTCGGGCCAACAACTCAAGCTGATGGGCACGCGGCTGCCACCCCTTTTCCGCAAACCAGCGGATGAAAGGGGCAGGCAAGGCAAGGCGGCGCTCGGAATCGATCTGGTCCACGGAGGCAAATGTAGTCGAAATGCGGAGGATAGGAAGCGTGGGGTTGGTTACTTCCCATCGGCTTCAGTGTTCGTGGAGAGTGCATACCCCCCTCTGTCACTGCCGTGACATCCCCCACAAGGGGGAGATTGGTAATCCGCGGCACCCGCTCGCCTCAGACAAACATCGCATCCGCAGAGATCAAAACGTGATGCATATTGAAGTGCTGCGGCATTCTCCCAACGATCTCCCCCCTTGTGGGGGAGATGTCACGACAGTGACAGAGGGGTATCGGGCGCACGGCATATTCTGGCCTCAAAAAAGAATTTGACACCGCCCATAATCGCGGATAAAAAATATCCACGATATGAAAAGGACGAACCGATGAAACTCGGCGAAGGCGTTGAGCAGGCCATACACAGCGTCGCGATGCTGGCTGGGCTTTCCGAGGGCAGCGTGCTTTCGGCAGCGGCAATTGCCGAGTTTCATGGGGTGTCGGTGAGTTATCTCTTGAAGCATCTGCAGGCGCTCTCCGGCGCCGGCATTCTCGACACCGTACCCGGCCCCAAGGGTGGCTATCGGCTGGCGCGTCTGCCGGCGGAAATCACCCTTCTCGATATCGTGCTTGCTGTCGAAGGGCCGGCGCCTGCCTTTCGCTGCGCCGAAATCCGCCAGCGCGGGCCAAACCCGCTGCCTGGAAAATATTTCGCAAAGCCGTGCGGCATCAGCGCGGCCATGTTGGCGGCAGAGCGGGTGTACCGCGCCGAGCTCGCCAAGACCACGATTGCCGATATCCTCGCCGAGGTTGCGGCGGGCGATGACGGCAGCATCGCGGCAAGGGGCTGTGCCTTCCTTGCCCTCAATGAACGCAGAACCACCCGATAGATCCGAAACCAAAGGAGAGACCTATGCAACCTCGTTTCAACTTCGCCAAGGCTTCGCCGGACTCCTATAAGGCCATCATGGCGCTGGAGAATTTCGTCCAGACCTCCGGGCTGGAGCGCCGTTTCATTCACCTGATCAAGCTCAGGGCCTCCCAGATCAACGGCTGCGCCTATTGCGTCGACATGCATGTCAAGGAAGCCCGTCATGACGGCCTCAGCGAACAGTGGATCAATCTGATGTGCGTCTGGTGGGAATCGCCTATTTATGACGACCGCGAACGCGCCCTGCTGCGCTGGGTCGACTCCGTCACCAAGATCGCCCAAACCGGCATACCGGACGCCGACTTCGAACCGCTGAAGCAGCACTTCAGTGAAGAAGAGATCGTCAAGATCACCGTGGCAATCGGCGCGATCAATGTCTGGAACCGGCTGGCGGTCGGTTTCCGTTCGCAGCATCCGATTGATAAGGACGCGAAGGCGGCCTGAGAAAACACCTTCTCCCCAGCGGGGAGAAGGTCGCGCAAGCGGGTTGAAGGGGCGTTACCGGGAAGGGATGCCCCCTCTCTCATTTGAGGTGTTCGCACGCACCGCCATTCATCTCAAAAACAAAGGGCCGGTCTCGAGTGCGCTTGCAACGCCCCCTCAACCGGCCCGTTGGGCCACCTTCCCCGTGGGGAGAAGGTAATCTTTTCATCAAGCAGCTTCGGAAGCGAAGCCAGCCGTCGGAACTTCCGAGATAGTCTTCAGAACCTGGGAAGCGATCTGGTAGGGGCAGCCCTGAGAGTTCGGACGACGATCTTCGAGGTAGCCCTTGTAGTCGTTCTTGATGAAGGAGTGCGGAACGCGGATGGAAGCACCGCGGTCGGCAACACCGTAGCTGAACTTGTTCCACGGAGCCGTTTCATGCTTGCCGGTCAGGCGCATGTGGTTGTCCGGGCCGTAGACCGCAATGTGGTCGTGCAGGTTCTTGTCGAACTGAGCCATGAGGGCTTCGAAATAGGCCTTGCCGCCAACTTCGCGCATGAACTTGGTCGAGAAGTTGCAATGCATGCCCGAGCCGTTCCAATCGGTGTCACCGAGCGGCTTGCAATGGAACTCGATGTCGATGCCGTATTTTTCGCAAAGACGCAGCAGCAGGTAGCGTGCCATCCAGATCTGGTCGGCAGCCTTCTTGGAGCCCTTGCCGAAAATCTGGAACTCCCACTGACCCTTGGCCACTTCGGCGTTGATGCCTTCGTGGTTGATGCCTGCTTCGAGGCAAAGGTCGAGATGCTCTTCAACGATTTCGCGAGCCACATCGCCGACGTTCTTATAGCCGACGCCGGTGTAGTACGGGCCCTGCGGAGCCGGATAGCCGGATTCCGGGAAGCCGAGCGGGCGGCCGTCCTTGTAGAAGAAGTATTCCTGCTCGAAGCCGAACCATGCGTCTTCGTCGTCGAGGATGGTGGCGCGGCTGTTGGACGGATGCGGCGTTACGCCGTCCGGCATCATGACTTCGCACATGACCAGGGCGCCGTTGGTGCGGGCCGGATCCGGATAGATCGCTACGGGCTTCAGCACGCAATCGGAGCTGCGGCCTTCGGCCTGCATCGTCGACGAACCGTCGAAGCCCCAAAGCGGAAGCTCTTCAAGCTTCGGAAAATCAGCGAATTCCTTGATCTGCGTTTTACCGCGCAGGTTCGGTACCGGGGTGTACCCGTCGAGCCAGATATATTCGAGCTTATATTTCGTCATTACGCACCTCATAAGAGTTAACTACGCGAAGCAGAGAAAATTCGAAGGCGCCCGCCCCGGAAATCTTCGCCACCAACGGCCGGCATGTGACATGCATTTGACATGCCAAATTGAACGAGATGCGCTGCCGCTCGAAGAAAAATACATAAATCGGAGTCAATTTTTGCCGATTTTGCCTCGCTCCACGTCCGATTCTCTCAAAATCGTGAGCAACTTGGCCGAAAGGTGCTGCCAACTTGTCGCAGTGCGGCAGATTCGAAGCAGCGCAACAATTAGGCGTCCGAAAACCAAATTCTAGCGGCGCAAAAGCTCGAAATTGCCTATAAATTCAACCTTTTGCATTTTTTTTGTGCAAATATCTCAAAAATGGTTCCCAACTCTGCTATATATAAGTTGTCTCTTGAAGCGCGCCCGCTTGAGCACCAAAAGGGAGAGACATTGCAATGGCGATCAGCCCTCAACACGAAACGGCAAAGATTTTTAAGTTTCCCATCAAGACCCGGCCCATTCCTGCCGGCCAACGCGATCAGGTGAACCTCAATCCCGATATCGGTCCACGTATCGCGACGGCTGCTTTCGATAGCTGGTATCACGAAGCCGCCATCTCCGAGTCCGACGAGACCCGCAAACAATAGAGATTGCCGCTCCCCAACAGCGCGATATGGCGATCCGACCGAAATGGTTGATGCGGTGGAGAGATTGAGCGCAACTACTCCCTGAGCGCGCTGCGACTTCCCACGATGTTTTCGCTTGTTAGGGATGCGAAGCTATCGCGAATTCGCGAAAATCAACAGGCGGATTTCCGTGTAACGAACAAAATGCCG
Source organism: Rhizobium sp. CB3090 (assembly GCF_029714285.1). Classification (NCBI taxonomy): domain Bacteria; kingdom Pseudomonadati; phylum Pseudomonadota; class Alphaproteobacteria; order Hyphomicrobiales; family Rhizobiaceae; genus Rhizobium; species Rhizobium sp. CB3090. The sequence goes on along the minus strand of NZ_CP121662.1, from coordinate 156,192 downwards.
TGGACCGGTCTTCCGGCATCCATGCGAATGATGCTGCGCGCGAGACCGAGCACAGCGAAGCCATGAGCGGCCAATAATGTCCTGACATAGGCTTCCGAGTGGGCGAAACGCAGGGAGTCGCGCAGAAGATAACCCTCCTCCACTTCCGCATCCTCGACGGAAAAGGCAAACACAGCCCCGGAGGCGGCCAGTTCCCCGACGATCGCCATGACGCTCTGGAGATTGCCGAGATACATCAGCACGTCGGCAGCGGTGATCAGATCGACCCGTGCCGGCGCGAGCCCATCGTCGAAGACGCCGGACTGAGACGGACGCAGCGACAGGTCGGCCTGTCCCAAGTGATCGTAGACACCCTTCTCCGCTGCCTTGGCGAGCATGCCTTTGGACAGATCAAACCCTTCCAGCCGATCGACGCGTGCGCGGATTTCCGGACCGAACAGGCCCGTGCCGCAGCCGAGATCGACGGCAAGACGGAAATGCCCGGGCACGCCGGCCGTATCGGCGATCAGCGCCGCGAGCTTCTGCGGCACGCTATAGCCGAGTTTTTCGACCAGCGCTGTCTCGAAGCGGTCGGCATAGTCGTCGAAGAGGCGCTCGACATAGCGGCTCGGCGGCTGATCGGGGAGATCGGCCGCTCCCAGAGCCGAAAGCTTCAGCCGGGCGCCGAAGACGTCGCTGGCATCGAGAGCTAGAACTTTGTTCAGCGCGTCGATAGCACCTTCTCTATTCCCGGTTTTTTCACGATAGGTCGCGAGCGTGAACCAACCGGCGGCCCAGCCCGGCGTCAACTCCAGCGCCTGCTCCATCAATTCGGCAGCGCTCGCCGGCTCGCCGCTTTCGGCGAGCATCTTCGCATAGTCTGCGCGACGGTCGGCGATGACGTCGCCTGAGGAAAGCTGGCTCGGCAGCATGATCTTGGTCCTGTTTCGTGCCCGCCTTTGGACGCGGCCACAAAAAAACTCAAGTCCTATTTCAGGCAAACACCTGTTTCAGTACGTATCAGGCAAAAGCGCTTGCGAGTCGCGGGCAGCAGCCTTATCTCAAAACCGCTCGACAGGCATTATGGAGACAGCCGCATGTCCGATCAGGTGAACAGGTTCCTCGGCGACTCGCCCGGTCGTACACTCGTGAAGCTTATTATCGTGTCGCTGATCGTCGGTTTCGTGATGAAATTCTTCGGCTGGCGGCCGCTCGACTTCCTCTACGGTTTCCGCCGCTTCCTCCTTGATCTATGGCACAGCGGCTTTGCCGCGCTCGGCGAGTTCGGCGATTATGTGCTGCTCGGCGCCACCATTGTCATTCCGCTATTTATCATCCTCCGTCTTTTCAATTACCGCCGCTGATATGATCCTAAACATTCCGCTTTCCACGCGGCGCCATGCGCTGCGTCTCACCGGCCTTGCGCTCGCTGCCATCGTCGCAAGCTGCGCCACACCGCCCACCCATGTTTCCAACACGCCGGCCAATGACGAGACCGCTTCCGCGCTGCCGCTCGTCAACTCCTTGCGTGCGAAGAACGGCCTGCCGCCGCTCAAGATCGATCCGGCTGCCAGCACGGCGGCGATTTACCAGGCCAAGCGCATGGCCGATGCCGATAAGATGGAGCATCTGATCGGTATCGGCGACAATTTCGGCACGCGCGTCAAAGCGAGCGGCGTCAAGCTGCCGGCGGCCGAAAACATTGCCGAGGGTCAGCGCGACGTGAACGCCGCGGTGACGGCCTGGATCAATTCGCCGAAGCATTTGCACAACATGCTCGGCAAATATAACGGCCTCGGTGTCGCTCTTGCCTATGCTCCCTCTTCCAGTGACAAGCCCTATTGGTCCATGGTGCTCTCTTCGAACTGAGGAGCGGCTGATTGGACATGGATCATCGGGAGCATAGCGGAAGGGTTCTGCCTTTCGACGTGACGCATCGGCTGGTGCTGTCCATTGCCGTTCCTATGACGCTCGGCTTCATGACGACACCGTTGCTCGGCCTCGTGGATACCGCCGTGGTCGGGCATCTCGGCCAGCCGGATGCGCTGGCAGGGCTGGCGATCGGTGCGGTGCTCTTCGATCTCATCTTCGCAAGCTTCAATTTCCTGCGGGCGTCGACGACCGGCCTGACAGCGCAAGCCTTTGGTCGCCGCGACAAGCATGAGCAGCAGGCGGTCTTTTGGCGGGCGCTGCTATCGGCACTCGGATGCGGTCTGCTGCTTTTGCTGTTATCGCCCATATTGCTCTGGCTCGGCATCAAGCTGATGGGACCCCAAGGCGGCATTGCCGACGCGACACGCACCTATTTTTCGATCCGCATGTTGTCCGGCCCGGCAGCACTTGCGAACTACGCCACCCTCGGGTTCGTGCTCGGGCGCGGCCAGGGCCGCATCGGGCTTCTGCTGCAGAGCTTGATCAACGGCGTCAACATCATCCTCGCCGTCCTGCTCGGCCTTTGGCTGGGCTGGGGCGTCGCAGGTGTCGCCTGGGGCACGTTGATCGGCGAAGCGGCAGGCGCGCTCACGGGCCTTGCCATCGTGCTACGCAGCTTTGGCGGTGAACCTCGGCCTGTCCGGGCCGAGCTTCTCTCCCGCGCCAAGCTCACACAGCTTTTCGCACTCAACCGTGACATTCTCATCCGCACCTTCGTGCTGATCGGCGCTTTCACGCTGATGACCCGCATCGGCAATACGTTCGGCGCGGTGACGCTTGCTGCCAACGCCGTGCTGATGAACTTCTTTCTGCTTTCCGGCTATTACCTCGACGGACTGGCGAATGCCGCCGAGCAGATCACCGGCCGGTCGATCGGCGCCAACTATCGCCCAGCGTTCGAGCGCGGGCTGAAGCTGACCGGACTTTGGTCCTTTGGGCTGGCGCTTGCCGCTGCGGTGTTCTTCTTCACCCTCGGCCCGGCACTGATCTGCCTGCTGACGACCTCGGGGGAAGTGCGCGCCGCTGCCGGAACTTACCTGCCCTGGGCGGCCGTCACCGGGCTTACCGGCGCACTCGCTTTCCTGATGGATGGCGTGTTCATCGGCGCCACATGGTCGCGCGACATGCGCAACCGCATGCTGATGTCGTTTGCCGGCTATCTATTGGCACTTACAGTCTTCGTGCCGACCCTCGGCAATCACGGCCTTTGGCTCGCCATGAACGCCTTCCTGCTGTTCCGCGGCATTTTCCTGGTCATGGGATTGAAAAAGCGAGCCGATCAGACGTTTCTGCCGGCCCAATGATCGAGCCTGCTGTCGCGCAGCTCGCGGATAGAGCCGACACGCTCGCGGTCGAGCAGCTTCGACAGGCCCGCCACGATACGGCCCGGGAGGCCGGGGCCTTCATAAACCATGCACGAATAGAGCTGCACGAGATCGGCACCGGCCTTGATTTTCTCCAGCGCGGTCTCTGCTGATGAGACACCGCCGACGCCGATGATCGGCAGGGCTGCACCGACGCGGCGGCGCATTTTCGCAAGGACGACGGTGGACTTTTCGAAGAGCGGCTTGCCGGAGAGGCCGCCGGCTTCCTTCGCCTGGACCTGATCCTTTAAGCCATCACGCGAAAGCGTGGTGTTGGAGACGATCAATCCATCCAGCGCATGCGACAAAACTTCGGCGGCGATGTCGTCCATGCCCTCTTCCGTCAGATCCGGTGCGATCTTCAAGAAGACCGGGATCTTTTTGCCTGCCTTCGCAGCCTCTTCGTCGCGCGCGGCAAGCACTGCCGAAAGCAGTGCTGAAAGGCTTTCCCGCGCCTGCAGATCGCGCAGACCCGGCGTGTTCGGCGAGGAGATGTTGGCGGTAAAATAGCGCGCCACGGAGTAGAAACCGCGGATGCCAGCGACATAGTCGGCGATACGGTCGGTACTATCCTTGTTGGCGCCGATGTTGACGCCGATGATGCCGTTGCCGCGGATCGGCTGCAGACGCCGGAAGGCCGCGTCGTGGCCTTCATTATTGAAGCCGAGGCGATTGATGACGCCCTCGTCCTCGACTAGGCGGAAGATGCGCGGGCGCGGATTGCCGGATTGCGGCTTCGGCGTCACCGTGCCGATTTCGGTAAAGCCGAAGCCGAGTTTCAACAGCGCCTCCGGCACCTCGGCGTTCTTGTCATAACCGGCGGCCATGCCGAGCGGATTGGCAAAATCCAATCCGGCAATGGTCTGACGCAGTCGCTGATCGTTGGTGATCCGGCAGGCAGGAACAAGGCCGGATCTCAGGGCGGCGATCGACATTCCATGCGCCGTTTCCGGATCGAACATGAACAGACCACGCCGGCCGAGATCGCGGAAGGCGCCAATCATTCGGGCATCTCCGGAAAGATATGCGCGCCATCGGGGCCAAGCGGCAGCGGCTTTTCCCAAAGTACGGTCGAAAGCGGCAGCGGTGCGTAAAGGTGCGGGAAAAGGTCGCCGCCGCGTGACGGCTCGAACACCAGCTTATCGCCGAGCGCATCGCCGTCGATCGCCACCAGCAGCAGGCCGGTCTGGCCGACAAAATACCGGGCTGCAGTTTCCTTTGCCTGCTTCGCCGTCGACAGATGGATGAAATTATCGGTCAGATCGATCGACGCGCCATTAAAAACGCCGGTTTGTCTGGCTTGCTGCCAGAGCGTATCCGGCACGATCTTGTAAACCACTGGCATCGCAGTCATCATCCTTACATGACTTAGGTCCTTGATAGGGCTTTGCACGAAAACCGTTGCCGATGTCCACGGGGACCACGGGGAAAAGTGCAGATGGATGCACAATTCAGCAGAAATTCCGGAGGATGACATGACGAAGGAAATGGTATCAGGTTTTGCGGCCCTCATCCTGCCTGCCGCTCTTCTTCTCGCCACGCCGGGCCGCGCCGCGGAGCCGGACCCAGCGCGCTTCCAGCTTGAGCGCAGCGGCGATCATTTCGTCCGTCTGGACAAGCAGACGGGCGCCATGTCGATCTGCCAGGATCAGAACGGCAATCTCGTCTGCCGCATGGCCGCCGATGAGCGTGCGGCCTATGAAAACGAGCTTGACCGCCTCTCCGAGCGTGTCTCGAAGCTGGAAAAGACGGTTGCTGCGAACGGCGGATCGAACTTGCCGAGCGACGCCGACATCGATCGAACTCTCGGTATCATGGAGAAATTCATGCGCGGCTTCATGGGCATGGCGAAGGAGTTCCAGAAGGAATCGCCCGACAATCAGGCGCAGCCGCAGAAAACCTGAAGCCACTGGAATCAAAAGCGAAAGCAAGGGGACAAAGGACCTTATTCCTACGTCGCCCTTTACTCGCAAAAGAGCCTCGATTAACCTTTCTTTAAGGGTTAAACGCCGAAAATTCCGGCTTCCGAGTATGCTGAACCGCAATGCTGTCACATGAGCAGATATGGAGCGCGATCGACAGGCTTGCCGAACGGCACGCCCTGACGGCGTCCGGTCTTGCGCGGCGCGCCGGGCTCGATCCTACATCGTTCAACAAATCGAAACGGCTGAGCCAGGATGGACGTCTGCGCTGGCCCTCGACGGAATCGATCGCCAAGGTGCTGGATGCAACCGGGGCCAGCATGGAGCAATTTCTCGGTTTCATGCGCTCGGTGGACGCGGCCAACAGCATATCCGATCGCACTTTCCATCTGCCGGCAAGCTCCATCCCGCTGCTCGGCTTCGCCCAAGCTGGCGCCGGCGGCTTTTTCGATGACGGCGGCTTTCCCGCTGGTCAGGGATGGGACATGGTGGAATTTCCCGTGTCGCCCGGGCAAAAGGGCGGCGTCTATGCGCTGGAGGTGCAGGGCGAGAGCATGCTGCCGCTCTATCGCGACGGCGATGTGCTGATCGTCGAACCAGGGGCACAGATCAGGCGCAATGATCGTGTAGTGGTCAAGACCCGCGAGGGTGAAGTCATGGCCAAGGTGTTGCTCCGACAGAGCGCGCGGTCGATCGAACTGCTGTCGCTCAACCCAGAACATCCCAATCGAAGCTTCGATCTTGCGGATGTGGAATGGATGGCACGCATCATTTGGGCCAGCCAATAGGAAAGTTTTCTCGTTATGCGGCGTGATTTCTGGCTGGCAAGTTTGGCAGGTGTAGTCCTCGGTTCGTGGCTGACGCTGGTCGCCGTACAAGTCGAAGAGCATGGCTTCAGTGTTTCGAACACTGCCGCAGCCGAAAGCCAACCGACTGGAAGCGCGCCGATATCAACGGAAACGGCAAAGGCGGCCGTCCCGGCAACACCCCGTTCGATCCAACAGCCTGCCAAGACGAAGCAGGAGACGGCGCCCGTGGCCGAGACGAAGCCCGAGAACAAGGCCTCGGTGAAACCTGTTGCCGTTGCCGAGCGCACGATCCCGGCCGCAACGCCGACGTCGACCCCGGAAGTTACAGCAAAAGCTGCTATCGCCGCCACGGCAGATCAAATCGATAAAGATCAGTCCACCGCAGCCGTACAGCGGGCCATATTGCCCGAAAGCAAGACGTCCGCCGAGTTGGCACAGCCGAAGGCGACACCGGCAAATCCGGGCGAGACGCAAGTGGCGCAGGCAACGCCGACAGAGTCGGCGCCATCAAACCGAACCAATGCGTCCCAGACACCGGCGAACCAAATGCCGGCCGATGAGGCGGACAGGGAGCAGGCGGCCGCAGCGCGCCGGACAGCACCTGCCGAACCGCCATCGCAGCAGGCGTCGTCTGGCAACGATCAAAAGCCGAGCGAGCAGACAAAGCCGGTGGAACTGGTGCGACCGTTTTCGGACCGCGCCGGCATACTGACCATCGCCGGCAAGAGCGTGCAACTTCCCGGCATCATTCCGACCGATGTCGACCGGATGTGCACCGGGCCGAACGGCAAGAGCTGGCCCTGCGGGGCGGCGGCGCGTACAGCCTTCCGCATGTATCTGCGCGGCCGGACCATCGACTGCGATCTGCCGAGCCCGACCTGGCAAGGTACGGTGACCGGCGCCTGCCGATATGTTCGTGTCGATCTCAGCGAATGGCTGGTGCGTTTCGGCTGGGCCGAGCCCGAGCCCGGATCGCCGCTGGTTGCTCTTGCCGAACAGGCAAAGCAGCAGAAACGCGGCATCTACGGCGACGATCCGCGAGCGCGCGGAAAATCGACGCTGGGCCCGCCGCCAGCCAAGGAAAATCCGCTCAATCCAATCTGACGTCACGCTTGCGACAAGCGCTCTTGTCATGAGAGCCGCGACTTTCTAGTCTGCTGCCAAATTAAAGGATTTTGCACTGTCATGAACAAGCCGCTTTCCGCCCATGAGGCCCTGATCTACGTCATGGTGATGGCATCCGCCGTCGATCGGACCATGAACGACAAGGAATTGGGACGGATCGGCGAGCTGATCCACGCACTGCCGGTTTTCGACGGTTTCGACGACGAGAGGCTGATCTCCGTTTCGCGCGATTGCGCCAAGCTTCTCGCCGGCAGCGAAGGGCTCGATATCGTGCTGGAAACCGTGCGCGACACCTTGCCGGTGCGGCTCTACGACACCGCCTACGCGCTTGCCGTCGAAGTCGCTTCCGCCGACTTCTCAGTCAAAGCCGAGGAGCTGCGCCTGCTCAGCCTGCTGCGCGACCGTCTCGGTCTGGACAAGCTCACCTGTGCTGCCATCGAGCGCAGCGCTATTGCCCGCTATCGCAAGGGCTGAGACGTTTCATCAATAGAGTCCGTAGGGAAAATAGCGCAGATAGATTTCCTGCAGCCGGCCGTCGCGTGACAACGTTGCCAGCGCATGATTGATCGCGGCCGTCAGATCGGCATCCTGCTGGCGCAGCATGATGGTCATGCCCTCGCCAAGGAATTGCTGGGAGAGATAGGGGCCGTCGAACAATGCGCAGCATTTTTCGGCCGATGACGACGATACCCAGAAGGACAGTTGCAGCCCATCGGCAAAGGCAGCGTCGACCTTTCCCTCTTTCACCGCCGCCAGCAGCGCATCCTTGTCGTCGAAGGGCACCTGCTTGATGGCGGGGAAAAAGGCGGCCAGCATCGCCTCATGCGCCGTGCCCTTGACCACACCCACCGGATGACCGGTAAGCGCAGCGGCCGTCGTGCCGTCGATCGATGCCTTGAGATTGCGGACGAAGCGGGCGGGCAACATCAGGAAGGGACGCGAAAAAGCAAAACTCTTGCGCAGCTCGGATGTCACCGCGACGCCGGCGATCACCGCATCACCCTGCGAAGCGGCAAGCGCCCCCTGCAATTCATCGAATGGCAGCGCCTGGATCTGACATTTGTCCGCTATGCCGAGCTCGTCGCAGATCGCGCGGGCAAGATCGACGTGAAAACCGGCGAGCTTGCCGTTCTGATCGGCGAAATTGAAGGGCGGGAAGTCGACGGATGTCAGGAAGCGCAGCCTGACCAGCGAAGACAAGTCCGGCTTCGGCAGCCGCTCGCGCGAATCGAACAGGATCGGCAGGCCCGACGGGGGCGCCTCCTGGGCAGCCAGAGGCATGGCGCAAGATGTAGAGATCAGCGCTGCGCATGCCATACACCTTGCCAAGTGTCCCAACAACGAAGGGCAAACACGCATGACGATGATCCAGCCTCCGGTCGGTTCGTGGTTTCCGATTTCGAGACTGGTGTAACAGAGTCGTGCCGGAGGGAGAATGCAATACCTGGAAAATGCGTGGATACCCGGCAGAATCGGGTGTGAAACATATCGGCGTTAGCGGTCGATTAAGCTCTGTCGATTCTATTTGGCATAGACGACGTCGGCCCCGAAAGCTGATCGCATGACGCAGGTCGTCCAAACCTTGCCTGCCAAGGTATCTCATAAAAATTCGGCTTCACTTGCGTACACCAGGCAGCAAGCGCGACATCCATCACTTCTCCAGGGAAAGCGGATCATGGCGCTCTACCGCAGGTGCGGCGCGATATGCTTCGGGCGGATCGTCATGTTCAGGAACCTGAAAATCAAAACCAAGATGCTCGCCGTGATCCTGTTTCTCGGGATCATCTGCTTCGCCGGCACACTCTACATCGTGAGCGAATTCCGCAACGCAGACCAGGCCTACAGCGCCTTCCTCGACAACGAGGCCGTTGCGGCGACCCAGGGCACGCGTTCCAGCGCATCTGTTCTGACCTCGGTGCTGCAGGCAAGCATAATGTTGAATTTCGATCCCGACAGCGACGCCTTCAAGACGATTGCAGCGGGCAAGAGCCGTTTCGCAGACGCCAAGGATCGGTTGAAGCAGGCCGAAAGCCGGGTTCCTGCGCAAAAGGCGCAGATGGATGAGATCCTCGCGGGCATAGATGAGCTGGAAGCGCTGACGAACAAGGTGATCGATCAGCGCAAAAACGGCGACGCGAAAGGCGCAGCGGCGAGCATGATCGCGGTTGTCGGCAAGTTGACCGCGCTCGACGCCAAAATGCAGGCCAATAACAACGCCTTGACCGACCGGATGAATGGCGGCGCCGATGCCTTGTCCGCCGACGTCAGCACAGCGATCGACTACACGCTCGTTATTCTCAGTACACTGACTCTTCTGGCCATGGCCCTTGGCGTCTATGTCGCGCAGACCGGCATTGCGACGCCATTGACGCGCCTGCATCTGCGCATGGTGACGCTTGCCAGCGGCGACACCACAAGCGACATCGAAGGTCTCGACCGCCGCGACGAAATCGGCCAAATGGCTTCGGCAGTTTCCGTTTTCCGCGACAACGCCATCGAACAGGCCCGACTGGAGGCGCAAGCCGAGGCCGACCGTAATCTCAGCGAGAGCGAGCGCGCCGAACATGAAGCGCAAAGAGTGGCGGAAGATGCGCATCTGCAGCAGGCAGTCCAGGCGCTCGGCGACGGCCTCAAGCGTCTGGCGGACGGCGATCTCGTCACCCACATCAACACGCAGTTCGTCGCCCATCTCGACCAGCTACGGCAGGATTTCAACAATTCGCTGATCAGACTGAACGAGGCAATGCAGGCGGTCGGCGCCAATGCGCGCGCCATCAATGCCGGCGCCAATGAGATCCGCGGCTCAGCCGACGAGCTTTCCAAGCGCACCGAACAACAGGCGGCCGCCGTCGAAGAAACGGCCGCGGCCCTGGAGCAGATCACCACCACGGTCAAGGACGCCGCCAAGCGGGCGGAAGAGGCAAGCCAGCTCGTTGCCCACACCCGCGCCGGCGCCGAACGGTCCGGCGAGATCGTCCGCAGCGCCGTCAGCGCCATGCAGCAGATCGAGAAATCCTCCTCCGAGATCGGCAACATCATCGGCGTGATCGACGACATCGCTTTCCAGACCAACCTTCTCGCCTTGAACGCCGGTGTCGAAGCCGCTCGTGCCGGTGAGGCCGGCAAGGGCTTTGCGGTCGTCGCCCAGGAAGTGCGCGAACTGGCGCAGCGCTCGGCCAATGCCGCCAAGGAGATCAAATCGCTGATCACCGCGTCCAGCACGCATGTGCAGACCGGCGTCAATTTGGTCGACGAGACCGGCAAGGCGCTCGACGCCATCGTCTCGGAAGTGCAGGACATCAACCGGCATGTGCATGCCATCGCCGAAGCGTCCCGCGAACAATCGGCCGGCCTGCAGGAGATCAATACCGCCGTCAACGCCATGGATCACGGCACGCAACAGAACGCCGCCATGGTCGAGGAAAGCACCGCCGCCAGCTATAACCTGGCAACGGAAGCCGCCGCGCTGACGGCTCTGCTCAGCCAATTCCGCCTGACGGGAACAGAAGGCAGTTACGTTGCTTCTGCAGCTCCGTCGAGCCAGGCGCCGCGCGTCTCCGCCCGCCCCGCCCCGCGGCCCACGGTTGCTCCGGTCCGTGCCGTCGAAAGGACGAAGGCACGCCCGGCTCCCTCGCCCGCCCGCGCGCTCGGTCAAAAGCTAATGAGCGCCTTCGGCGGCAGCAACCAGACCGTCGCGACTCCTGCGAAGGACGCGGACTGGACGGAGTTCTGAGACCGCCAGCACCGCTCGGCGCGATAATTCGACACGGAAGGGCGGGACGCTTCATCGCGTTCCGCCTGTTTGTTTAGAGCAATTCCAGGAAAAGTGTGCAGCGGTTTTCCGTCCGGAATTGCGAAAAAACAAAAAGATAGAGCGGTTCTAAGATTCCGTGAAAAGCTGAACCGCTCTAGAGCATGATGCCGAAAAGTGTGAGCGGTTTTCGGACGACATCATGCTCTACTTCTTTGATTCTAGAGCGGATTCAGATTTTAGGTCGTTTCGACCTAAAATCATCCGGCTCTAAGCGAGCCCGTCAGTCCGTTTTTCTTTTGGAGAGAGAAAGCCGTTCGACATTCGCGTGTCCGACGCTGACCGTTTCGCCCCGCCGCCTGACCAGCCGCGCGGGAGCGCCGACGTAGATGCCATAGGGTTCGGTCTTCCCCTTGACGACGGCATTGGCACCGATGACGCACCCTTTGGATATGTGGGAACCGCCCAAGATTTTCGCCCCGGCGCCGATCCAGACATCGTCTTCGATGACAACCGGCTTCTTGGTAACGCCCTGCATGCGAATGGGCTGTGTGAGATCATCGAAATTATGGTCGAACGAAACCACCATGGCATGGGCGGCGATCCGCACATCATTGCCGATCGTGATGCCGCCGCGTCCGAGCAGAATGGTATAGTCGTTGAGGGAGACGCTTCGACCCATATCGATGCTGCCGCGTTGCGCATCGATGACGATCCCCTTCCGCAGAAAGGCCTTTGGCCCAATGCGGACGCTGCCATCCCTCCAGATGATCGTCGCGCTGGGCGGTACCTTCGTGCGGCGGGAAATCTTCAACACGCCGCGCGTGAAGATCGCCCTCAATCTGTAAAGCAGCCCAACATTGAGCATCGGCATCCGTTCCGGTTAAGGAATGAGCTTCTGCCACGAATGTCTGGCATTAACCTGAATGGGGATGGATAGAGGTGATAACGGCGAACCACGGGACGCGTCTGATCCTTCGCAAGTCCGGCCAGACGTGCCACGATCCTGCATCGCCCGCCGCCCGGCTCGCCCAATCGCTGCCTTCAGCGACGCTCTGAAAGAGGCTTACGAGGACATGCGAGAACGCCGGCGCGTCCTCGACTGTCTACTCTCATGTCGCAGGCTTGTTGATCATCGCTTCGATGTTGTAGCCATCGGGATCAAGGACGAAGCAGGCATAGTAGTTCGCAGAATATTCCGGTCGTGGACCGGGCACACCGTTTTCCTTGGCACCGGCCTGAAGAGCGGCGTGATAGAACGAGTCGACCTCAGCCCTGCTCTGAACGCGGAAGGCGACATGCAGATGCGTCAAAGGCGGTTTGCTGCCCGTGTGCTGGATCTCGAACAGGCTGCCATCCCCCACGTCGAATGCCCAGAATACGCCCTCTTTTCCGAAGGAAAGGCGATATCCCAGAGGTTCGAAGGCTTTCTCGTAGAATGACCTGCTTTTCTGTAGATCGCTCACTTCAATGGTTATGTGATCAATCACCTTCGGCGTATCCTAGAGATCTACAACGCTGAAAAGAAACCTGGAGCGGGTGAAGGGAATCGAACCCTCGTATTCAGCTTGGGAAGCTGCTGCTCTACCATTGAGCTACACCCGCCTGACATTCAGAGGTGTCCAACAGTTGGCGGTCTCTGTCAAGGCCGCCAAATAGACGATCACAGCCGGAAATGCTTCGAAAGCTTCAGCCCCTGCGCCTGATAGTTGGAGCCGAGGCCGGAGCCGTAGAGGCTTGAGGGCTGTTCCAGCATGTGCTCGTAGACCAGGCGGCCGACGATCTGGCCGTCTTCGAGGATGAACGGGACTTCGTGGCTGCGCACTTCCAGCACGGCGCGGCTGCCGCGGCCGCCGGCTGGCGCGTGGCCGAAGCCGGGATCGAAAAAGCCGGCGTAGTGCACCCGGAATTCGCCGACCAGCGGATCGAAGGGCGTCATTTCGGCGGCATAGTGTGGCGGCACATGAACGGCTTCGCGCGAGACCAGAATGTAGAATTCGTCCGGATCGAGGATCAGTTCGGTGCGGCCGCGGCTGTAGAGCGGCTCCCAGAAATCGAAGATATCGTGCTGGGCCTTCTTGTCGACGTCGACGACCGCCGTGTGGTGCTTACCGCGATAGCCGATCAGGCCTTCCTTATCGCCGGCGAGATCGATCGACAGCGCTATGCCGCCGCCGGTAACGTTCGGCTTCTTGCTGGCGACCAGCGTCTCGCTCTCGTGCAGCGCCAGCAGTTCCGGCTCGGAGAGTGTGGCCTGTCCGACGCGGAAACGGATTTGCGACAGGCGCGAGCCGCGGCGCACGACGATCGGAAAGGTGCGCGGGCTGATTTCAAGATAGAGCGGACCGGAATAGCCGGCCGGGATCTTATCGAATTCCTGCGCCCGGTCCGTGATGACGCGGGTGAAGATATCCAGACGGCCGGTCGAGCTCTTCGGATTGGCGGAGGCGGACATATCGGCCGGCAGGTCGAGCCGCTCCATCAGCGGCACGATGTAGACGCAGCCGGTTTCCAGCACCGCGCCTTCCGAGAGATCGACGACATGCAGCTTCAGCCGGTCGAGCTTGTCGGCGACGAGATGCGATGGGCCGGGCATGAAGCTGGCGCGGACGCGGAAAGCATGCGCACTGAGCCTCAAGTCGAGGCTCGCCGGCTGGATCTGATCGACATCCAGTTCTTTTTCGCTCGTCAGCCTTCCCGCTTCGAAGAGCGCCGCAATGGCGCGATCGGCCAAAATTCCAGTAGTGCGAGCCATCATGCCTCTTTCCCAGCGCATGACCCGGCTAGTCGAGAACAGACTTACCGGGTTACGCGCCGTTCAAAATGTTACTGTGACCTTTGCGCATCCTGACGAAGGCGCGGGCAGTAATTTGCCGCAGACAAAACCAAACTCGGGGAATTGACGCAAGCGGTCAACGGCAGTATTGCAACTTATCCCGTGGTGATTTGGCCGGTCGGCTTGCAGCCACGTTAAACAAGTGGCTAAAAGGACCGGGGTTAAACCGGTCTGCTTTTCGCGGCCGGTTTTTTTGTTTTGAAAGTGGTGATGGCATGAGCAAGACTTGGCGCCCCGCAACCCAGCTCGTTCACGGCGGAACGCTCCGTTCGCAATTCGGCGAGACCTCCGAAGCAATCTATCTGACGCAAGGCTTCGTCTACGACACGTCGGAAGCCGCGGAAGCCCGTTTCAAGGGCGAGACCGACGGCTTCATCTACGCCCGCTACGGCAGCCCCACCAACGACATGTTCGAAAAGCGCATGTGCGCTCTGGAAGGCGCCGAAGAAGCCCGCGCCACCGCTTCCGGCATGGCCGCCGTTTCGGCCGCCATCCTCTGCCAGTTGAAGGCCGGCGATCATATCGTTGCAGCCCGCGCGCTCTTCGGCTCCTGCCGCTGGGTCGTTGAGACGCTGGCGCCGAAATACGGCATTCAATGCACCCTGGTCGACGGCCGCTTCACCGAAAATTGGGAAAAGGCGATCCAGCCGAATACCAAGGTCTTCTTCCTCGAAAGCCCGACCAATCCGACGCTGGAAGTGGTCGATATCGCTGCCGTCGCCAAGCTCGCCAATCAGATCGGCGCCAAGGTCGTGGTCGACAACGTCTTTGCGACGCCGCTCTTCCAGAAGCCTTTGGAACTCGGCGCACACATCGTCGTCTATTCCGCCACCAAGCACATCGACGGCCAGGGCCGTTCGCTCGGCGGCGTCATCCTCTCCGACAAGCAGTGGATCGACGAGAACTTGCAGGACTATTTCCGCCATACTGGCCCGGCCATGTCGCCGTTCACCGCCTGGACACTGCTGAAGGGCATCGAGACGCTGCCGCTGCGCGTCACGCAACAGACGGCAAATGCGGCAAAGATTGCCGATTTCCTCGCCGAGCAGACCAACAAGGTCGCTCGCGTGATCTATCCCGGCCGGAAGGACCATCCGCAGGCCGATATCGTCGCCAAGCAGATGACCGGCGGCTCGACGCTGGTGGCATTTGAGCTGAAGGGCGGCAAGGAAGCGGCTTTCAAGCTGCAGAATGCGCTGGAGATCGTCAAGATTTCCAACAATCTCGGCGACTCCAAGAGCCTGATCACCCATCCGGCCACCACCACCCACAAGAACCTCACCGACGAAGCCCGTGCCGAACTCGGCATTTCGCCGGGAACGGTGCGCTTTTCCGCGGGGATCGAGGACGGCGAGGATCTGATCGAGGATTTCGCCCGCGCACTGGCGCAGGTCTCTGCCTGACTTTTCTACCCAAACCCGCCCGAATATTGTTCGGGCGGGCTTACACATCTTGAAAACAGACTTTGCGGCTATACTTTCGACCGCGGACGATTAACCTTTAGAGTTAGTCCTAACATCTGGAAATCCGAAGGGTTTAATCCGTCAAAGGCGTTTCCACCAATCCATTCCTTGACGGAACAGGTCGCTTTATAGGATACCCCTAAGTATCCCGCTTTCCGTGGGATCATAGAAAGCGGATAAGGTGCCCTAGATTTAAAATGCTGGAGCGTCCTTTGTGCGTTCGTTTGGGCGCGCGACGTTTCGGAGTAGTGACCAAGGTGTCAGGCATGTATCGCGCTCTAACACACGACATCGAAGTTGTTGTCGAACCCTTTTATCTGGAGGAGCAATCCGATCCGGATGACGATCGTTACGTCTGGGGTTATCGCATCGTGATTTCCAACCACTCGACCGTCTCCGTGCGGCTGGTGACGCGCTATTGGCACATCACCGATCAGAACGGCATGGTGGACGAGGTGACCGGACCCGGCGTCGTGGGCGAGCAGCCGAGGCTGCGGCCCGGCGATACCTATGAATATTCCTCAGGCTGTCCGCTCGACACACCCTCGGGCATGATGTTCGGCCACTACCAGATGGAGACGGATGACGGGAAGCTGTTTCACGTCAAAATCCCCGCCTTTTCGCTGGATACGCCCAACCTGCTACGAACGCTGAACTGAAGCTGGTTGGAGCGGTTCAGCTTTTCGTGAAAAAGCAACGCCGCTCCATGTTCTTGTTCTTCGCAATTGCGCACGGAAAACTATTCAGCCCCTTTCCTGATATCGCTCAGGCGGCCGTCACCTCGGACACCTCGAAGCGATAGGTCGTCGAACAGAATTCGCAGGTGACGGCGATCTCGCCATTGTCCTGGCTCGCTTCGATCTCTTCGGCGGAGAAACCCCGCAACACGCCCTTCAGCTTGTCGCGCGAACAGGTGCAGCGGTCGAAGACCGCCTTGGGCTCATAGACGCGCACACCGCGCTCATGAAAGAGGCGATACAATAGGCGCTCGGTTCCGACCTGCGGATCGGTCAACTCGTCGGCATCGATGGTCTCGACCAGGGTGCGGGCTTCCGCCCAGGCGTCGTCCTCGACGTGTTCGCGCAGGCTAGTGTCGCCGTCGCCGCCATGGAGGTCCGGCTGGCGCATGCGTTCCGGCGCTTCCGGCAGGAACTGTGCGACAAGACCGCCGGCCCGCCAGCGATGGCGCGGCTTGCCGGCCTCATCGCGGTCGAACAATTCGGCAGCGCCGAGGCGGACACGCGTCGGGATCTGCTCCGACTGGCGGAAATAGGTGCCGGCGATCTCTTCGAGCGACGCACCGTCGAGCGCCACGATCCCCTGATAGGGCTGGCTGAAGCGACCCTGATCGATGGTGAAGGCGAGGACGCCCTTGCCGAGCAACTGTTCCGGTTCGGTCTTGCCGGCAGCAACGGCATCGGCCAGCGCCTCGTCATCGAAGCGAGCATAGGCGCGGACGTTCTCCGGCGTCGAGAAATCGGCGACCAGAAGGTCGACCGGGCCGTCGCTCTTGGTCTGTACGGTGAACTTGCCCTCAAACTTCAGCGAGGTGCCGAGCAATACGGTCAGCACCACGGCCTCGGCCAGCAGCCGGGCGACAGGAGCCGGATAGTTGTGCCGGGCGAGAATTGCGTCCAACAGCGGCCCGAGCTGCACGGCGCGACCGCGGACATCAAGACCCTCTACCTGGAAGGGAACGACATGATCGTCGCCGGCAAAATCGAATTGACCCAGCGAGGCTGCACTTTCCGCCATTGCTCTACTCCTACTGCGCCCGCGACATCAAACGCGGTTCGGGAGCGGTTCAGCTTCTCACGGAATATTAGAACCGCTCTATCTTTTTGTTTTTTCGCAATTCCGGACGGAAAACCGCTGCACACTTTTCCTGGAATTGCTCCATATCTTCAGATCGCGCCCAGGCACCAAGCAAGAATCGATTTTTGCGCATGAAGGCGGTTTTCCGCCTCATCGAAAACAACGGATTGCGGACCGTCGATCACCTCGTCCGTCACTTCCTCCCCGCGATGGGCGGGCAAGCAATGCATGAACAACGCATCCTTGCCGGCCTGTGCCATCAAAGCCGCGTTGACCTGATAGGGCTGGAAGACGTTGTGACCACGGGCCCGGTGTTCCTGATTCATGGATACCCAGGTATCGGTTACCACACAATCGGCGCCAGCGACCGCACGGTCGGCATCATGCGAGAGCATGATTTCGGCGCCCTCGTTGCGGGCCCAGTTCAGATAGTGATCCTTTGGCTCAGAACCAAGGGGCACGGCCATGTTCATTCGATAGCCGAAACGGGCAGCCCCTTCGACCAGCGAATGCAGCACGTTGTTGCCGTCGCCGGTCCAGGCGATGGTCTTGCCCTTGATCGGCCCGCGATGCTCCTCGAAGGTCATGATGTCAGCCATGATCTGGCAGGGATGGGTATCGTCGGTCAGCGCGTTGATGACCGGCACGGTCGCGTGTTCGGCAAGTTCCAGCAGCCGCGAATGATCGGTCGTGCGGATCATGATCGCGTCGACATAGCGCGACAGCACCTTGGCCGTATCGCCGATCGTCTCGGCGCGGCCGAGCTGCATTTCCGTACCCGACAGGAACAGCGTCTCACCGCCGAGCTGGCGCATGCCGACGTCGAAGGAGACGCGGGTGCGGGTGGACGGCTTCTCGAAGATCATCGCCAGCATCTTGCCGGCCAGCGGCTTGTCTGCCGCACCGGCCTTCAGCGCCTGCTTTCGCACGATGGCATCGTCGATGATGCTGCGCAGATCGGCACCCGCGACGGCCGAGAGATCGAGAAAGTGTTTTGGTGAAGCCATGTTCCTACCTGTACTCCAGAAATGATAACGCCCGCTAATGGGGCAAAACGCCCCGATTAGCAGGCGTTGAACTCAAGCCGACTTCTTGACGCGGGCGGCGCGCAGAGATTCTGCAGCGCGTTCGATACGGGCAAGGCCTTCGCGCGCCTCTTCGGCCGTGACCACCAGCGGCGGCAGCAGACGGATGACATTGTCTCCCGCCGGCACGCCCAGCAGATGCTCGGCGCGGATCGCCTGCAGCAGTTCAGCCTGGGGAATGGCGGCCTTCATCCCGAGCAGCAGCCCCTCGCCGCGGACGTCTTCGATAATATCCGGAAAACGATCCTTGAGCGAGGCCAGACCCTGGCGGAAGACCAAGGCCACATCGCGCACATGCTGCAGGAAACCGTCTGCCAGCACGACATCGAGCACAGCGTTGCCGACCGCCATGGCGAGCGGATTGCCACCATAGGTCGAGCCATGTGTGCCCGCCTTCATGCCGGAGGCCGCATCCGCGGTCGCAAGGCAGGCACCGAGCGGAAAGCCGCCGCCAATACCCTTGGCGACAGCCATGATATCCGGCGTAATGCCGGCCCATTCATGGGCGAAGAGCTTGCCGGTGCGGCCGACGCCGCTCTGAACCTCGTCGAGGACCAGAAGCAGGCCATGCTCGTCACAGATCTGACGCAGGCCGCGCAGGAACTCGTTGGTCGCCGGGCGGATACCGCCCTCGCCCTGCACCGGCTCGATCAGGATCGCGGCCGTCGCATCGGTGATGGCGGCGCGCACCGCATCGAGATCGCCGAACGGCACTTGGTCGAAGCCGGGGGCCTTCGGGCCGAAACCTTCGAGATATTTATCCTGGCCGCCGGCAGCGATCGTCGCGATCGTGCGGCCATGGAAGGCGCCTTCGAAGGTGATGATATGATATTTCTCGGGATGCCCCTTGGAGAACTGGTAGCGACGCGCCGTCTTGATGGCGCATTCCAGTGCCTCGGCTCCGGAGTTTGTGAAGAACACCTTGTCGGCGAAAGTGGCATCCGTCAGGCGCTTCGACAATTTCTCCTGGCCCGGCACCTCATAGAGATTGGACAGGTGCCAGACCTTGTCGGCCTGCGATTTCAGCTCTGCAACCAGATGGGGATGGGCATGGCCAAGCGAATTCACCGCGACACCCGCGGCGAAATCGAGATAGCGCTCGCCGGTCTCGGTGATCAGCCATACGCCCTCGCCTCGCTCGAACCGCAGCGGAGCACGCATATAGGTGTCATAAAGCGGCGCGGTTTCAGCCATGGCGCATTCTCCTCGATCACAACCTTTAGGGCCAATCGTTCCCTTCACGTGAAACGGGCCCTGGAAAATCAAAAATGCCGCCTTGCGGCGGCGTGGGCACTATTGATGTTTTGCACCGCGATGTCAACAAAACTGGCGATTTAGCAGGTGCGGCAGAGCGCCTCTGGATGGAGGGCATGTCTTCCACAACTGATATTGCATAAATGCCACTCACGTATAGCAAGTTGGGGAAAACCTCGAAATCGATTCCTCAAGATTCCCGCGACTCTTGTCACGGAGTCAGCCTCACACTAGGTTAAAAACCAATTACTAGACTGCATGCGGCGGAACTAGTCACCACAATTTTAAAGCGTTTCACGCCTCGATCCAATGCGAGGCAATGGTGAGGGATTCTGCCATCGGAAACGCGACAGCGGAGACAGGGCATGAATTGGACAGACGAACGCGTCGAGAAGCTGAAAAAGCTGTGGTCCGAAGGTTTGAGCGCCAGCCAGATCGCGGCACAGCTCGGTGGTGTCAGTCGTAATGCCGTCATCGGCAAAGTGCATCGCTTGAGCCTGCCGGGCCGAGCGAAAGCCGGTGGCGTGGCAACTGCAGCTCGAGCCCCGAAACGCAATACCTCGGCCCCGCGGGCGCCGAACTACGCCTCGCGCGTTGCAACCCGCACGGTTACCCGCCAGCAGGGTGCGACGATGCTCAAGGAAGAGGTCGAGATCGATACGGTCCACGAGATCGAATATCGCCCGGCCGCCAATGTGGTCGTTCCGATCTCGCGCCGCCTCGGCCTGACGGAGCTCACCGAACGCACCTGCAAGTGGCCGGTCGGCGACCCGCTGAAGGATGATTTTCACTTCTGCGGCAACGACAGCCCGGACTCTTCGCCCTATTGCACCTATCATCAGCGCCTGGCTTACCAGCCGGTGCATGACCGGCGCCGGGCGGCACACTGAACCGGTGCCAACCATATGAAAAACGGGCCGAAAGGCCCGTTCAGACTGCTGACAAACCCGTCGATATTTTCGGCGGGTTTTGTTTTATGACCATGGGTTGTTTTAAGTTGGGCTGTGCGGCGAGGGGAAGTTGGCGGCCTCTGGCCCTCACGCCAGGCTCGGTTTGGGTGCTTTGGTGAGCGCCATGGCGATCTTCTTGATGTTCTGCGCTGCTGCCGCCAGCAGGCACTGGCAGGCGACGCGGGTGAGACTTCGGAAGCGGGCATAGCGGTGCCCGTGCAGTTGCTTGGCATCGGCAAAGGAGCGTTCGACCGTCTCCTTGCGGCGCTTGTAGATAGCCCTTCCCCAGGGGGTGAGACGGTGGGCATCGGTGCGTTCACGAGCATCTTGCCAGACATGGCGGGTGATGGAGCGGACCGCTTTGGCGTTGGATGTGCAGGAGGCCAGCAGCGGACAGGTTTGGCAGATGGCCGGATCGGATGTGTAGTGCTTGTAGCCGTTGCGGTCGGTGGTGGCATAGGTCAAGAGCTGACCCTCGGGGCAGCGATAACCATCGGCTTGCATGTCATGGACGAACTTCGACTTGCGCATCATGCCGGCCTTGGGCGGCGTCGGATTGCGATAGCCGGTGACGCCGAGGATCTGCCGGTCTTCCAGCCCCTTGGCGATACCGGCCGTGGCATAGCCGGCATCCAGTCCGACGGCACCGACGTCGAAGCCGAAGCGGCGGCGCTGCCGGTCCAGCCGATCGAGATAGACGATCGAGTCATGCACGTTGGCCGGTGTGACATGGGTGTCGGTGATGATGGCAAGCTTGCCGTCCACCGTGCGGTGGTCGAGATAGAAGAAGCCCTTGGGCTTGCCGTCGCGCACCATATAGCCCGCCTCCGGATCGGTGCGGCTGACCTTGGTCTCCTTGACCTGCGGCTCGCGCTCCTTCTCCTTCAACGGCTTCTGGCCGTGCACGACACGCTCGGCCTCAATGGCCCGGTCGAGATCGGCCCAATAGTCGGCACGCGACTTTTCGATCATGGCAAGATCGTATTTGCCCTTGTTGGCATTGGCCTTCAGATGCGTCGAGTCGGTATAAAGCACCGTGCCGTCGACCAGCTTGTGGGCGATCGCCTGTTCGACGATATGATCGAAGATATCCTGGGCTACGCAGGGATCGTTGAAGCGCCGGCGGCGGTTCTGCGACAAGGTCGAGGCGTCGAACACTCCGTCCGTCAGCCTCAGCCGCAGGAACCAGCGATAGGCGACGTTGACCTCGATCTCGCGCACCAACTGACGCTCCGAGCGGATGCCGAACAGATAGCCGATAAACAGCGCCTTGAACATCAAGGTCGGATCGAGCGCCGGCCGGCCGTTGTCGGCGCAGTAAAGTCCGGCAACACGATCATGGATGAAGGAAAAATCGATCACCTGATCGATCTTGCGAAGCAGGTGATCCT
Source organism: Rhizobium sp. CB3090 (assembly GCF_029714285.1). Lineage (NCBI taxonomy): Bacteria > Pseudomonadati > Pseudomonadota > Alphaproteobacteria > Hyphomicrobiales > Rhizobiaceae > Rhizobium > Rhizobium sp. CB3090. The sequence continues at coordinate 134,516 of NZ_CP121662.1, read as the reverse complement.
TCGGCACCAGGCTATCGAGCGTCACCATCTCGATCGCCGTCTGTTCGGCAGCGGGTTTCTTCAACATATCCCAATGAATCACAAAATCCCCAGCATCGCCAGGGGTTTGTCAGCAGTCTGAACGGGCCGAAAGGCCCGTTTTCTGTTTCCGCCGCTATATTGGCGGCCAGTCGGTTGCCCGATCAGGCCTCCATGGAATAACCCGCGCCGCGAACGGTGCGGATGACGTCTTGCATATTGGAGAAATTCAGCGCTTTGCGCAGGCGGCCGACATGCACATCGACGGTGCGTTCGTCGACATAGATATCGTGTCCCCATACGCCGTCGAGCAACTGAGAGCGCGAGAAGACGCGGCCGGGCGATGACATCAGGAATTCCAGCAGGCGGAATTCCGTCGGCCCCAGGCGCACTTCACGGCTCTTGCGGTGGACGCGATGTGTTTCGCGGTCCAGTTCGATATCGCCACAGCGCAGCACCGTGGACAGAACCTCCGGGCGGGCTCGGCGCAGCATCGCCTTGACGCGGGCCATCAGCTCCGGCGTCGAGAACGGCTTGACGACATAGTCGTCCGCGCCGGTGGAAAGACCGCGTACGCGCTCGCTTTCCTCGCCGCGAGCGGTGAGCATGATGATCGGCAGGCGCTCTGTCTCCGGCCGCATACGCAGCCGACGGCAGAGCTCGATGCCGGACACGCCAGGGAGCATCCAATCGAGGATCAGAAGATCGGGGATGCGCTCCTGGAGGCGCAGCTCGGCTTCGTCGCCTCTCAGGATGGTGTCGACCTCGAAGCCCTCGGCCTCGAGATTATAGCGCAGCAAAACGCTTAGCGCTTCCTCGTCTTCTACAACAGCTACTCTCGGAACCATGCGCCTGTGGTCTCCTTCTCTTGGCGTCTACTTTATTCCGTCACCGCACCGACGGTATTGGCGGTATCGTCCTTCGGGCGCTCGCCTTCGGGCTGGGCGCCGGTTGCCATGTAATAGATCGTCTCGGCGATGTTGGTGGCATGGTCGCCGATACGCTCGATGTTCTTGGCGCAGAAGAGAAGATGCGTGCAGGTGGTGATGTTGCGCGGATCTTCCATCATGTAAGTCAGCATCTCGCGGAAGAGCGAGGTGTACATGGCGTCGATTTCCTCATCGCGCTCGCGGATCGACACAGCCTTATCAGGCGAACGGGTCGTGTAGACGTCGAGCACTTCCTTGAGCTGGACGAGCGCCAGTTCGGAGAGATGCTCGATGCCGCGGGCGAGACGACGCGGAACGCCGGTGCCCTGCACGGCGATGACGCGCTTGGCAGTGTTCTTCCCGAGATCGCCGACGCGCTCCAGATCCGCGGCGATGCGGATGGAGCCCATGATTTCACGAAGGTCGGCAGCCATCGGCTGGCGGCGGGCGATGGTGACGATCGCCTTGTCGCCGACTTCGCGCTCGGCGTGGTCGAGAATGACGTCATCGGAGATGACCTTCTGCGCCAGGGCAGCATCGCCGTTTACCAGCGCGCGGACGCTGTCGCTGACCATCTGCTCCGCCAGGCCGCCCATTTCGGAAATGCGGCGCGTCAGGAACTTCAGGTCTTCGTCGTAAGCAGAGAGAATGTGTGTAGAGACCATTTTTCTATCCTCTAGGTGAAAGGTGTGAAGGGAGCCGCGCGGGGAGCATCATCAGCCAAAACGGCCCATGATGTAATCCTGCGTGCGGTAATCATCGGGATTGGTGAACATCTTATCGGTATCGTTCTCCTCGACCAGATGGCCGTGATGAAACATTGCGGTACGTTGCGAAACGCGGGCTGCCTGCTGCATGGAATGCGTCACGATGACGATCGTGAAGTTCTCTCGCAGCTCATGAATGAGTTCCTCGACTTTGGCGGTGGCGATCGGATCAAGCGCCGAGCACGGCTCGTCCATGAGAATGACCTCCGGACTGACGGCGACGGCGCGCGCGATGCAAAGGCGTTGCTGCTGGCCGCCGGAGAGGCTGGTGCCTGCCTCGAAGAGCCGGTCCTTTACCTCGCCCCACAGCCCGGCCTTCTGCAGGCTGGTTTCGACGATATGGTCGAGGTCGGTCTTGGATCGATGCAGCCCATGGATACGCGGCCCATAGGCGACGTTCTCGTATATCGACTTCGGAAACGGATTGGGCTTCTGGAACACCATGCCGACGCGAGCGCGCAGCTCAACGACGTCAATGGCGTTATCATAGACATCCTGATCGTCGAGCGTGATCTTGCCGGTGACGCGGCAGGTGTCGATCGTATCGTTCATACGATTGAGGCAACGCAGGAAGGTGGACTTGCCGCAGCCGGAAGGACCGATCAGCGCGGTGACCGTGTTGGCACGAATGTTCAGGTCCACGTCGAACAGCGCGCGCTTGTCGCCATAATAGACCGAGACGGCCTGACCGATCATCTTGTAGGGGATCGTCGTCATCTTCCTGGCCAGTGCTTTTTCGCTCGCGACTTCCGTCATCATGTTCATTCCATCGTCTCCTGTCACCAGCGCCGCTCAAAGCGACGGCGCAGCAGGATGGCGCCGATGTTCATCGCAACGAGGAAGAAGAGCAGGACGATAATGGCTCCGGAGGTTCTTTCGACAAAGGCGCGCTCTGCTTCACTCGCCCACATGTAGATTTGCACCGGCAGGGCCGTCGAAGGATCGAGCGGTCCCGCCGGATAATTGGCGACGAAGGCGACCATGCCGATCAAGAGTAGCGGCGCGGTTTCACCGAGCGCGTGCGCCAGACCGAGGATCGTGCCCGTCAGGATGCCGGGCATGGCGAGCGGCAGGACATGATGGAACACCACCTGCATGCGCGAGGCGCCGAGACCGAGGGCAGCACTGCGGATCGACGGCGGCACGGCACGCAAGGCCGAGCGCGTGGCGATGATGATCATCGGCAGCGTCATCAGGCTCAGCACCAGTCCGCCAACCAACGAGGCGGAACGCGGCAAGCCCATGAAGTTGATGAAGACCGAGAGGCCGAGCAGGCCGTAAACGATCGACGGCACCGCGGCGAGATTGTTGATATTGACCTCAATCAGATCCGTCAGCCGGTTCTTCGGCGCGAATTCCTCGAGATAGATCGAGGCGGCAACGCCGATGGGCAGCGCCAGGACCAATACGGTCAGCATGAGATAGAACGAGCCGATCAGTGCGACGCCGAGACCCGCGGCCTCCGGACGGCTGGAATTGCCCGACAGGAACAGGCCGGTATTGAACGCCTCGTGCAGGGCGCCGGTCGCAGCGAGCTGTTTCATCCAGGCAAGTTGCCGGTCGGAGACCTTGCGATCCTTTTCGTCTGCCGTCAGGTCGATCTCACCCTTATTGGCGGAGTCGATATTGGCACTGGCGAGGAAAGTGACCTTTGCCGTCTTCCCGATGACAGAAGGGTCGGCCAGGACCTTGTCGCGCAACGCAATCCGCGTGCCGTCCGAGACCATTTCCGTCGCCTCGCGCATGAGCGTCCGATTGGAGGGATCGATGCCCAGCGCCTTCACCAGAGCGTCACGGATGAGAACGGGATAATTGGCTGATATCAGCACTTTCGGATCGCTTCCGCGTTTGCCTGAGGGATCGATGACCTTCTCGGTGAACTCGATCGGCAGGGTGATCGAGGTCTGCACGAAGGCGGTATAGCCGTGGCGCACAACAGTGGAGACCAGGACGATGAGGAAGACCAGGCCGAAGATGACGGCGGCAAGCCCATAGGCGCGGAACCGGCGTTCGGCGGCGTAGCGACGCCTGATGCCAATATCGCGCCGCAGCGGCGCCCCTGGCGTGAGCCCGCGCGGAATAGGCGACGGGGAGGAAGATACGACTTCGCTCATTCGTATTGCTCCCTAAATCGGCGGACGATGTAGAGTGCATAGACGTTCAGGCAGAGGGTCAGGCCGAAGAGCGTGATGCCAAGCGCGAAAGCGACCAATGTCTGCGGGGAGGTGAATTCGAGGTCGCCGGTCAACTGATTGACGATCTTTACGGTGACCGTCGTCATCGGCTCGAAGGGGTCGAGCTGCATGCGGGCGGCAACCCCGGCAGCCAATACGACGATCATGGTCTCGCCGACCGCCCGCGACGCAGTCATCAACAGCGCGCCGACGATGCCCGGCAAAGCGGCCGGCAGCAGGACGCGCTTGACCGTCTCCGACCGCGTGGCGCCGAGGCCGAGCGAACCGTCGCGCAACGAGCGCGGCACGGCCATGATGATGTCGTCGGAAAGCGAGGAGACGTAAGGGATGAGCATGACACCCATGACGAAGCCGGCGGTCAAGACGCTCTGCGCCTCGATGAAGCTCGTGTAGCTGCCCGTCAGCAAGCCGTTGATGTCGGCGGAAATATCGCGCAGGAACGGCCCGACGGTCACCAGGGCGAAAAAGCCGTAGACGATGGTCGGAATGCCCGCCAGCACCTCGAGCATCGGCTTTGCGACGGAGCGCACGCGGGCGGAGGCATATTCGGCCATATAGATCGCGGCAAACAATCCGACGGGAACCGCGACCAGCATGGCGACGAAGCCGATATAGAGCGTACCGGCCAGCAACGGGATGAGGCCGAAGGTACCCGATGTCTGCGCACCGGCGCCGGCAAAGCGTGGATCCCAGACAGTGCCGAAGAAGAATTCGGCGGCAGGAACCATGTTGAAGAAGCGGGCGGCCTCCGACAGCATCGAAGCAGCGATGCCGACCGTCGTCAGAACGGCGATGGAGGAGGCAATGATCAGACCGCCGAGGATGACCTGTTCTACCTGGTTGCGGGCGCGAAAGCGGGGAGCGATGGCGTGCAGGCCATGGGCAGTGCAGAGCAACGAAAGAATGATCGCTACGACGGACATGACGACATGGCTCGCATGCCGCATGCCGTTATATCGATTGGCGGCGTCGATCATGTAGCCGGTCGGCCGGGCGGCGAGCGGGATGCCTTTTTGCGCCAGGGCCAATTGAAGATCGGCGGAGCCGTTGGCGACGGCGGCAAGTTCCTGGTCGTCAAGCTGGCGCATGCCATGGGCTAGGCTGCGCACCATGCCGTAGCTGAGTTTGAGTTCCGCCGCCGGGAGGGATTTCACCTCCTCCGGAAAGGATCCGACCACGAAACGATCGATAACCTCGGGGCTGATTACCAGCCAGGCGCAGATCAGCGCCAATGCCGGCAACACGGCCCAGATGGCGGCATAGGCGCCGTGATAGCCGAGCCGCGAATGCATGGCCGAGAACCTGTTGCCCGACAGCGCAGCCGCTCTCGTCCGCCCCAGCACGAAGGCAAGGGCGCCGATGATCGACAGGCACAACAGCAACAGTGACAAACTCATTCCTATTCCCCGACGGGCAGTCCTTACGCAATCACATGATCTTGCCGTCCGCGATATCCTTGCGGATCTGGTCGCGCTCGGCATCGGGCGCCGGCACCAGGCCGTACTCGGCCAGGGGGCCATCCGGTCCGATCATCTGATCGCTCGTGAAGAAATCGACATATTCCTTCAGGCCGGGAATGACGCCGAGATGCGCCTTCTTGACGTAGAAGAACAGCGGCCGCGACACCGGATAGGTGCCGTTGGCGATGGTCTCGCCCGACGGTACGATGCCGCTCACGGTCGCGACCTTCAGCTTGTCGGCATTGTTCTGATAGAAGTAGAGACCGAAGACGCCGACGCCGTGCTTGTTGGCGTCGATGCGGGCCAGCGTTTCAGGATAATCGCCGTCGATATCAACCGCCGCGCCGTCCTTGCGCACCGCAATGCATTTCTTGGTCTGCTGATCGGGATCGGAAACAGTCGCCTTGATGACATCAAGCGCACCGGCCTCCTTGCAGCCGGCAGCGAGCACCTTCTCTTCGAAGACCTCGCGCGTGCCATGCTTTTCGCCCGGAATATAGGCAGCGATCTCAAAGCCAGGCAGGGACGGATTGATCTCGGACCATTTCTTATAGGGATTGGGGACCAGCTTGCCGTTCACCACAACCTCGGCGGCCAGCGCCTTATAGAGATCGGCGGGCACGAATTTCATGTCGGGATTGCTTTTGTCGAAAGCGAAGACGATGCCGTCATAACCGATCTTGATCTGCTCTATATCGGCAACGCCGGCAGCCTTGCAGGCCTGGACTTCGCTATCCTTGATGGGGCGAGAAGAATTGGCGATGTCGATGGAATCGGTGCCGACGCCCTTGCAGAATTCCTTCAGACCGGCACCGGAGCCGCCGGATTCGACGACCGGCGTTTTGAACCCGGTGAAGGTTTCTCCGAACGTCTCGGCAACAATCTTGGCATAAGGGAACACGGTGGAGGAACCGGAAATCTGAATTTGATCGCGGGCCGTCGCGACCCCAGTGAGAGCGGCGGATGCGACCAACGCAATGACAGACAGTTTCAACGTGTTCATGGTGAACCCTCCCTGACAGGCTTTGAAGAGCGCGACGGCGAACGGAACATCCGCCTGTTCGGCATCTCTTTTTTAGCGGTCAAAGCACCGCCCTTTTATGTCAGGCGAGTGAAACAATTATGACAGTTCAACCACTTGAAATTTATGGATTAAGTTGCGCCGAAAACTGGCGATTCACAGAGGCGTTCAGAAGCGGACGGTAAAGTCCGTTCCCTTTCCGACTTCCGACTTGACGATCAGCCGCGCGCGGTGACGGGTGAGAATGTGCTTGACGATGGCAAGCCCGAGGCCGGTGCCTTTTTTCGAGCGGCTGTCCTCGACATTGACGCGATAGAAGCGCTCGGTCAGGCGCGGCACATGTTCCGCCGGAATGCCCGGGCCCCTATCGGAAATGATGACCTCGACGGCCTGGCTCGAGTCGTTCAACAGGGAAACCTCGACCACCTTGCCTTCCTGACCGTATTTGCAGGCATTCTCGATCAGGTTTTCGAAGACCTGCACCAGTTCGTCGCGATCGCCCAGCACCTCCACCTTGCCAGGAGGCAAATGCAGATTGATGGTGACGTCGAGATCGTCGGCAAGCGGCAGCAGCGCATCGCGGACATGGCCGAGCAACGGCACGAGATCGACCTTCTGATCTGGCGCGATGTGCGACTTCAGCTCCAGCCGCGACAGCGACAGGAGATCGTCGACAAGCCGGCTCATCCGCGTCGTCTGGTCGAACATGATGCCGAGGAAACGCTGCTGCGCCTTCGGATCCGCCTTCGCCGGCCCCTGGATGGTTTCAATGAAACCGCGCAGCGAGGCGAGCGGCGTGCGCAGCTCATGGCTGGCATTGGCGACGAAATCGGAGCGCATGCGGTCGATATGGCGGAGCTCGGAGATATCGCGGAAAGACAGCACGAAGAAGGTGCCGGGCTCGATGTCGGGCTCCGGCAGCTCGATCGGCGCGATGCGGACGATATAGACGCGCTCTGACGGCAGACGCTCGGAATGTTCGATCTGGTTCGGCGTGTTGGTGGTAATCGTCTCGCGCACCATGTCGAGCACACCGGGGGAGCGCAGCTTGGCGGAGATATGAGCATTGAGCGGAAAGGCACCGAACGCCTTCTCAGCGGCGGCATTCTGCATAAGGACGGAGGCCTCGCGGTCGATGATCAGCACCGGCATGTCGAGCGCGGCGAGGCCGGAAAATACCGTGCGAAGCAAGGCTTCCGGATCGACCGGCGCCGGCTCGTCGGGCGGCGGCGGTGCGACCTGCGCGGTAAGCGGCCGGCGGATCAGAGCGACGATCATAACGACAAGCGAGACCCACAAGACGATGGCAGTATTGATACCTTCGACGAGCGCCAAAATGGCGATCAACGTCGCAAGAATCAGGATGACGATCTCCTGCCGCAGCCGCGCAGCCAGTCTCCTGAGGAATGACCATTCGTCTTCCAAGTGCACCCGTCCCTTCGCTTGTCATAGCGGAATCCAAGACTCCGCCTCTTAGCGGGGATTCATGACAGAAGTTTTCGGCTCTATCCACAGAAGCCGGCGGCTTACAGCAATAAATGTAGCCGGCGAAAGACGGAGCCGGCAAAGGGCTTGAAAATAAAGGGTAAATGACCCAACTTGCCCGTGAGGCTTTTTTGCCGCACAGGCAGATATCGTTAAGACGGCGTAAATTTCGGAGGAGCGGAGGACATGGCAGAGGACGTGAAAAGCCGGGCGGTGGAATTGGATATCCATGGCAAGACGCGTATTTTCGATGTCGATGACCCTGTGCTGCCGGACTGGATCGAAGACGAGGCGCTTGCTTCCGCAGGCTATCCTTACAAGAAGAAGCTGAAGGAAGAGGAATATCTGGAAGAGCTGGAAAAGCTGCAGATCGAACTCATCAAGGTACAGTTCTGGCTGCAGGCGACCGGCAAGCGGGTCATGGCGCTCTTCGAAGGGCGCGACGCCGCCGGCAAGGGTGGTTCGATCGCCGCAACGTCGGCCCACATGAACCCCCGCCTAGCGCGTGCTGTGGCGCTGACAAAGCCGACCGATCGCGAAGCCGGGCAATGGTATTTCCAGCGTTATGTCGCCCAATTCCCGACAGCGGGCGAATTCGTGCTGTTCGACCGTTCCTGGTATAACCGCGCCGGCGTCGAGCCGGTCATGGGCTTCTGCACGCAGGAGCAATACGAGCTATTCCTGAAGCAGACCCCGCACATGGAAAAGCTTATCGTCCAGGACGGCATTTTCTTCTTCAAATTCTATCTCGATATTGGCCGCGAAATGCAACTCAAACGCTTCCACGATCGCCGCCACGATCCGCGCGCCGTGTGGAAACTTTCCTCCATGGACATCGCGGCACTGAGCAAATGGACGGACTACAGCGAAAAGCGCGACCGTATGCTGAAGGAGACGCATATGGACTACGCGCCATGGACGGTGATCCACGCCAACGACAAGCGCCGCGCCCGCCTCAACCTCATCCGTCACATTCTGCTGACGCTCGACTATGACGGCAAGGACGAGAAGGCGATCGGCGAGATCGACGACAAGATCCTCGGCACGGGGTTGCACGTCCTCAAATAGGCAGGATGCAACCGTACCTTTATTGTCCCGGCAGGACGCGAATTGCGTAGATATTGATGCCGCGCGCCTTGCCATCGACATCACTGTTGATGATCAGATGGCCGGGCCCGTTCGGCGCCAAGGAACGATCATAACGAACCTGGAACAGCGCATCCGTCTTCTGGCGGGTGACGTTGAAGCGATGACGTCCGCAACTGCCGAGCGAGCCGAAATCGCATTCCACGGTGATCTGCGTCGGTGCATCGGAGGTGGACTGCAGTGTCAGCGCGATGGTCGACGATTTGCCGGCCAATTGCTGCAGCACGTTTGCCGGCACTTCGACCGCCGCGTTGCCGTCGGGACCGCTGGCCTGAGAGGTCAGGCGCACCGCCGGACCTTCGTTTTCCGAGACGCTCTCGGTCTTGGCCTGCGAGCCACTTACGACCTTGGCCAAGTCGGTTGGTTTGAAAATCTCGATCCACTCCGCCGAGAAGTTATTCTGCGGGTCGATCGTCGCCAGTCCCGGATTGGCGGGCGGCCCGCTGTTGTCCTCGTCATCAGATGTATCGTCAGCAGTATTGTTACCGTTGAAATCCTGGGAATCGACATGCGCCGGCGGATTGGGAACGCTGGTGTCGCGCTGCGCCGCTGTCATGAACACGCCCGAGGTCTTGATCCACCAGGCACCGACACCGAGGAAGGCGAGCAGGATGCAGAAGACCAGCAGGCGCGAGAAGAACTTGCGCGGCTTGCGGCGAACGGCGGCGCGCTCGGGCTTGAAATTCATCGACCGGGTTGCGGTCGGCGCGGCGACAGCCTGACGTTCATCGCTATCGGCGCCGAGATGATCTGCCGGGCCGGCGCGCATGTCGCCAAAATCGCTTTCCGGTGCGGCGGGTTCGACGGGAGCGGAGGCTTGAGCGGCAACGGGACGGTCGCGCGTCTCGCCGCGAACGCTCATGACAGGCTCCTGACGCTGCTGCATCGGTTGCGGGGCCTGCTGTTGCGACTCCACGGAAGGCACATGAGGCGCTTCCACCTCGGGGGTCACTGACACCTCCGGCGGGCGAGCGCGCTCTTCGCCCTCGATCGCCCGGATGGTCGCTTCAAGGCGTTGGCGCTGAGCCGAAATAATGCCGATATCGGTAATGTCCTGCTTGCGAAGCCCGGCTTCGAGCGCCTGTCGCGCCGATTGATAGATACGAGCCCGGATTTCCGGATTGGCGCGTTCGGATCGCTCCAACGCGCTTCTGATAGCCGTTTCTAATCCGCTCACATCAGGTCCTTTACTCTCACTCGCGATGCGCCCGCATACTCTACCGGCAAGACGACCATTTTCTTTACCATTCGCTAACCAAACTCGGTAACGCCCTGACCGGCAATGTGCAAGTCTCTCCAAATGACCCGCGAACACTCCGGCGGGGATAAATGGCAAAGACGACACAAATGGGGTGGCGGTTGAGGCAGGAGGCAGGAGGCAGGAGGCGAGGCAGGAGGAGACAAAGCGCCGGTCGCGGACGTCGTCAATCACTATTGCCTATTGCCTATTGCCTATTGCCCACTGCCTTCCTCCCCCATCTTCCCCTCCCGGCGCACATCTGCTATCCGTTTGACGTTTTCGTAAACGTCAAACGGATGATGTTCATGGCCCTTCCTTCTGTCCTGACTGAGCGCCTGCGGCTGCCGGTCGTGGCCTCGCCCCTCTTCATCATCTCGCATCCGGCGTTGACGCTGGCCCAATGCAAGGCCGGTGTCGTCGGTGCGTTTCCGGCGCTGAATGCCCGGCCCGAGAGCCAGTTGGATGAATGGCTGGCGATGATCACGGAGGATCTTGCCGCGCACGACGCTGCGCATCCCGAGCGCCCATCGGCTCCCTTCGCCGTCAATCAGATCGTCCATGCATCGAACAAGCGGCTGGAACATGATCTGATGCTCTGCGTCAAATACAAGGTGCCGATCGTCATCTCCTCGCTCGGTGCCGTGCCGGAGGTCAATGCCGCCGTGCATTCCTATGGCGGCATCGTGCTGCACGATATCATTAACAACCGTCATGCCAATTCGGCGATTCGCAAGGGGGCGGACGGGCTGATTGCGGTGGCTGCGGGCGCCGGCGGCCATGCCGGCCAGCTCTCGCCCTTCGCGCTCGTTCAGGAAATCCGTGAATGGTTCGATGGGCCGTTGCTGCTTGCCGGCGCGATTGCCAATGGCGGCGCGATCCTGGCCGCCCAGGCGATGGGCGCGGACATGGCCTATATCGGCTCCCCCTTCATCGCCACCGAGGAGGCGCGCGCGGCGGAAGCCTACAAGCGGGCGATCGTCGACGGCGTGGCGGCCGATATCGTTTATTCCAATTTCTTTACCGGTGTACACGGCAACTACCTGAAACCCTCGATCCGCGCCGCCGGCATGGACCCGGACAACCTGCCCGAAGCCGATCCTTCAAAGATGGATTTCGAAACGGCAACGACGGGTGCCAAGGCCTGGAAGGATATCTGGGGCTCCGGCCAGGGAATCGGCGCCGTCAAGGCCGTCGAACCGGTAGCCTCGCTCATCGATCGGCTGGAGGCTGAATACCGGCGGGCACGAGCCCGCTTGGCACTCTGAGAACGCTCGAAGCGAGCCTGCTTTTTCACAAGCACTTCGCTTTTTTACCATTCAACGATTTGAGCGCTTGAAATCTCGTCGCATTGACTGTATCAGCGCCATGCAAATCGCGGGGCCATACCGAACCCCCGGAATGCCGCTTTAGCTCAGTCGGTAGAGCACATCATTCGTAATGATGGGGTCACGTGTTCGAGTCACGTAAGCGGCACCATTTTTCTCCCGCAAAAATAAGATAGTCATACCGCTAAAAGTTCTTGAGCTTTTTCTGTGCTGACGCCTCGTGTTGCGACCAGTTCAATCAAGCGTCATATATCGGCATGGGCAAGCTTCTCTGACTTCGCACCACCTTCTGACACCTTGAACGCTATCGCGGAGAATATTCATGACCCCAGAACGCTTTTCCGAATGCCTTCTGCATATCCGTTGGACGCCGATCAATTTGGCGAGCGCGCTGCAATGCGATTTGTCCTGGGTGGAGGCGATGGAGGTGGGGAATGCCAAAGTGCCGGATGGACTTGCGGCATGGCTGGAAACTCTCGCCCAATGCCATGAAGCGGCTGGCGTTCCAACGACATATCGTGGGCGTGGGCACGATTGATTAAGCCTGACGGCGGGCGTACGGCTTCGCTGACCTGCTTCGGCGTTAACGCCTTTTTCTCCAAGCGAAAAGCGCGCCCAAATTGGTAGTTGACTTATAGTAAGTTTAACATATGAATTTATGATCTGATTGGATTTGACCCCTGATCGGATCGTATAGCAGCTCGGCCGCCGGTTCGGTCGGGCTGCTTGTTTTCGAAACGCCGGTGAGGCGGTGGACCGTTTGAGCAGCTAGGCCCTGATGAACAGGGCTCCAACCAAGCCAAAAACCACGATCGACTGCAATATGAACATTGGCCATTCGGCTGACATTGGCTTCCTCCTGCTTTTTTTATGAACATAGGGAAGCACTAATGTTTGTCGATTGTCATGTAATCACTTTGATTGCGTATCCTCACAGACATTCCTTGGAACGGGGGCGGGTCGCCGAATGAGTCCCGCTGCTGCCATGCGACTGCGCGGCCATCTTGTCGCCACCGAAGCGTCTTCTTGCACGACTATGAGTTTTCCTGATGTGCTGAAATCACGGTGCGTTTCACCTGCTCCGCCGGCTGATTCATCCAGAGCGCCTGATCGGTCAGACGCCGCCGGACCTCTTCCTTCTGCTCGGCAATCATCGCGGGGATGAGGAAGGCATCGATGATCCACCAGATACCGAGCGCAATCAGAAGGACGGCGCCGATGACGATATATGCCGTAAGCCAGCCGAGTACCAACAGTATCAACTGTGCCGCCCCGCTGCCGGTTCTGCCGAGATAAAACCGGTGAGCGCCCAGAGTGCCGAGAAAGAACCAAAGCAGGTAGGCTGCGCCGACCGATTTTGCTTCGTTGGTCACGCGTTGTTCGATCAATATCTGCTCTTGCGTAGAAAGCCCCATTTTTCCTCTCAAATGATTTTCAGGCGCAACCATCCTTCGCGCCGTAATAGATCGATGCGCAGTAGTTCACGCCAAGATAGAAATTGCGACCGCACCAGTATGAAGTCAAGCATTCGATCCCGGTCTATTTGTGATATTCGTAGGAAACGGGCGCGCACCCCCGCGAAATCCGCCTCATCCTGTCCATTCGAAGGAAACATCATGATCCATGTTCTCGCCATCCTTACCGCCCTGCCCGGCAAGCGTGCCGCCGTGCTCGAAGCTTTCCAGGCGAATGTTCCGGCTGTGCATGCCGAGGATGGCTGCATTGAGTATACTGCCGTCGTCGATGTCGAAGGCGCCAATCCGGCGTTCGGTCCCGATACATTCGTGGTGGTCGAAAAATGGGAAACCATGGCGGCGCTCAAGGCACATGCCGCTTCGCCGCATATGGCGGCCTACGGGGAGAAGGTGAAGCATCTGATGGCCACACATGCGGTCCATGTGCTGAGCCCCGTCTGAGGCGCACAGTCATTTCCCAACGGCGCCCTTCCGGCGCCGCTTTGTCTTACCCCGCCTGCCTGGGTTGGCGGTTCGCCTGCTCAGTACCACGGATCGTAATAGCGATCGCGCCAATAGGGGCGATGCCAATAACGGTACGGCCCATAATACGGACCACCCCAATAGCGGTCACGATAGTAATAGCGATGATAGCCATAGCTTGGACCGACATAGAGGCCGAAGAAGCCTGGCGAAATCATCACGCTTGGGCCGTAGTGATGATGGTGGTGGTAGTAGTAGCGGCGGTGAGCATCAGCATTGGTCACTGGCAAAGCGAGGATGCCCAGCGCTACTAACGCCGTTGCAATGATCCTCATTTCTCTTCTCCTTGAACGCGTCCCACAAGGCCCGCCAGCCCGGGACATCATCCCCACACAAGGCGGGGCATGAAAGTTAACGCTCAAGGGGAAGGCATGGTTCCGCGTAGCCCAGGCTATGAGCTTTGCGAGACATGCTGCTTGTTGCCGTAAGCCGGGATTGTTTCCGTTTCGCCCACCAGCTCCCGCACCGCCTCGCGGATCAGCCGACAAGCGTCGACCGAAGCGCGGCGGCCATTATGAGCGAGGTGATAGGAAAGCGGCAAAATCTGATCCGGATCGACGATCCGGACCTTGTCCGCGATCGGTGCGGCGCTGACGCGGCCGAGAAACGAAACATAGCCATGATTGGCGACGAGGTCGACGATGACGGGCAGCGAGTCGGCCGAGGTGATGTCGCGACCGCGAAACCGACGGCGGTCGCCGCTGTCGTAGCCGAAAGCCGTGGCCGCATTGCCGATGCCGGTGCGCGGGCTCGGCACGCAGATCGGATGGTTTTCGACCAGGGCCGTCAAGGTCTGCTCCGTGCTGTCGGGCGGCGCGATCGCCACCATGTCGGTCGCCACCAGCTCCATATGCTCGAACGCATCGAGGCCGAAGACGGAATCGACGATGGCGACGTCGATGCGGCCGGACCTCAGCGCCTCGCGCAGATCGTCGGCGGTCATCAGCATCAGGGACAGTGTGTTGCGGTTGCCGCTGATGTTCCAGCGCGCCACGAGGCTCGCAAGCGAGCGGGCCACCCAGCTTTCCGAGCCGGTCGGGATGATCGACCCGATGCGCACGGCACGCGCCGCCCGCTGAAATCGCTCGTCCGCCGTCGCCTTCATTTCATCCCACGCCTCGGCGATACCGGCGAAAATGGTATAGACCTCGCGGCCGGCGTCGGTCAGCACTGAACCCTGCGCCTGCCGTTCGAACAGGCGGCAGCCGAACAATTCTTCCAGATTGGCGATCTGCAGCGAAAGCTGCGGCTGACCGAGACGCAGACGGCGGGCGGCGCGATTGATGCTGCCCTGATCGGCAACTTCCAGGAAACGTTCGATGGTGGCGATCTTCAACGGCAGGCGGGCTGCCCATTGGGGATAGTCTTGCGTTGCAGGAGGCTCCTTCGTCAGCGCCGAGAGCTGCCGCATGGCGGACAGGATCGGCTGCAGGCCCTTCTGCACCTTCGAGCTGGCGAGCAGGGTGGCAAGCTCGCCCGACGCTCGCTCGACGAGCTTCATCGCCAGCTCCGTCTCCAACCGCCGCAGCGCGCTCGATACAGTCGAGGCGGAAAAGGACAGCCTGCGGGCCGTTTCCCTGACGGAACCGACCGAGAACACCGTATCGGCGATGAATAGTGCCCCGAGATACAAGCCGGCCATCCTTTCCGAGCCTGCCGCATGCCTCCCCGCAAGCAGCCGAACCAATATGCGAGCACGATATGATGTGTTCTCGAAAAAAGATATCCCAAACGAAAAAAGCCAAGACTATCGTTCGATCGTTACCTAACTGACTCTGCCTTCAGGAGATCGGAACGGCAGCGAAACGGGTGAGGGGAACAAAAACAAACGCACTTACCCCCGAAAAAAGAAATCCATTTTCGCGCTTATGCCGGGTACCCTCGTCATAATCGCGCTGCGACTGCAGGTGGCGGACTGGCGTGTCATCGATTTTTCGATGGCGAGCACTATCTCCCAGACGCAGACAGGACTTCGCATGCGGGTTTCTTCGGCCCGCAATCACATGTGGCATATCCGGGGACCGGATTTGAACCGAACGGATACGCCAGACAAACGGTTCAACGGGAAGGGAAACATCATGTTCAAGAAGTTCGCACTTGCCGCCGCGCTGACGGCTTTTGTCGCCAGTGGCGCCAGCGCTGCCGACGTCGTGGTCTCCTCGAAGATCGACACGGAAGGAACGTTGCTCGGCAATATCATCTTTGCCGCGCTCAATGCCAACGGCATCAAGGCCAAGGACCGTATCGCGCTCGGCACGACGCCCGTTGTGCGTAAGGCGATCACGGCCGGCGAAATCGACATCTACCCCGAATACACCGGCAATGCCGGCTTCTTCTTCAACAAATCCGACGATCCGGCCTGGAAGAACCTGCAGCAAGGGTATGATCTGGCGAAGAAGCTCGATTATGACGCCAACAAGATCGTCTGGCTGACGCCGTCGCCGGCAAACAACACCTGGGCGATTGCCGTTCGCAACGACGTCGCCGGTCCGGCCAAGCTCAAGACCATGTCCGATTTCGGCAAATGGGTCGCCGGCGGCGGCCCGGTCAAGCTTGCGGCTTCTTCCGAGTTCGTGAACTCACCGGCGGCACTGCCGGCCTTCCAGACGACCTATGGCTTCCAGATCAAGCCCGATCAGGAAGTCGTCTTGTCCGGCGGCGACACCGCAGCGACCATCAAGGCTGCCGCCGACCAGACCAACGGCGTCAACACCGCCATGGTCTATGGCACCGACGGCGCCATCGAAGCGGCCGAACTGACGGTTCTGGAAGACGACAAGAATGTGCAGCCGGTCTATGCGCCGACGCCGATCATCCGCGAAGCCGTACTGAAGGCCAATCCGAAGATCGAAACGGTTCTGGCCCCGATCTTCAAGGGCCTGACCGCCGACGTGCTCCGCAAGCTGAACGGCCGCATCCAGGTGGACGGCGAACCGGCCAAGTCGGTTGCCGAATCCTACCTCAAGGAAAACGGCTTCCTGAAGTAAGACTTTACCTATCACCCCCGCGGCTCCGCTTTGATACAGTGGGGCCGCATGATTTTTGATGAGGCATGATCCTATCCAAGACCGCTTTTCCGGTTTTGGGATTACTCGCTGATGGAGCTTGCTTGATGGAAGATGGGCTTGCGGTCCGAAGGGTGGACCGTCTCGGAGTGGTGCTGGTGGCCGGTGGCTGCCTCGCTGCGGTGACGATGCCGTTCATCATCGTCAAGGCAAATCGTATTGCCGCCGGCAAGCCGCAATTGCTGGCGCAGCTCCTCGCCCAGCCCGTCGCGCTGGCCCTTCTTACCCTCCTTATCGCCACCGCCCTCGCCGCTCTTTTCCTGCGCAACCCACTCGCCCGCCTCGGGATCGCCACGCTCGCCATCGCTCTTCTGATCGTCACGCTCGGCTTCGTCTCCACCGCAGCCACGCCTGCCGGCAGTACGGTCGCCCGCATTACGCCGGGCGGCTCCTTCTGGGTGCTACTCGCCGTCATCGGCCTAGTGATCTCCGATGCGCTGGTGAAGCTGCAACTCACGCCATGGCTTCGCGTTGCCTCGCTGGCGCTCTATGCCGCGATCCTCGGCATCATTCTCAGGTCCGGCCTGCTCGACAATCTGTCGATCATGAAGGAATACGCCAACAACGCCGACAAGTTCTGGACCGAGACGTTTAGCCATATATTCCTATCGCTCGGTTCGGTCGCCATCGCTATCCTGCTAGCACTGCCGCTCGGCATCCTTTGCTATTGGCAGCCGAGGCTTCGTGCGGTCGTACTGCGCAGCCTGAGCCTGGTGCAGACCATTCCGAGCCTGGCTCTGTTCGGCATTCTGATGCTGCCGCTCGGCTATATCGCCACCCATGTCCCGTTCGCCGCCGCGATCGGCGTTCAAGGCATCGGCACTGCGCCGGCGCTGGTGGCGCTGGTGATCTATTCGCTGCTGCCGATTGTCGCCAACACCGTCGTCGGGCTTGCCGGTGTCGACCCTTCCGTGCGCGATGCCGCCGCCGGCATGGGCCTGACGCGGCGGCAGATCCTGACTGGCATCGACCTGCCACTCGCCTTCCCTGTCATCCTGACCGGCATCCGCATCGTACTGGTGCAGGCGATTGGCCTCGTCACGGTCGCGGCGCTGATCGGCGGCGGCGGTTTCGGTCTCTTCATTTTCCAAGGCATCGGCCAGACGGCCAATGACCTCGTGCTGCTCGGCGCCGTACCGACGGTCTTTCTCGCATTCTCATCGGCCGTCATCCTCGATGCGGTCATCGACAGCATCCGGGGACAACACGCATGACCACCATGATCGAGCTGAAGGGCGTGACCAAGCGCTACGGCAATGCCACCGTGGTCGATAATGTCAGCATGAGCATGGAAAAGGGCACGATCACCGTCGTCGTCGGCACCTCGGGGTCCGGCAAGTCGACGCTGGTGCGCATGATCAACCGGCTGGTGCCGATCTCGGCGGGGCAGATTTCGGTCGGCGGCAAGGATGTCATGAGCGTGCCGGCGACCGAGCTGCGCCGTCGCATTGGCTATGCCATTCAGGGCCATGGCCTGTTTCCGCATCGCACTGTGGCGCAGAACATCGCCACCGTGCCGCAACTGCTCGGCTGGGACCAGGCTCGCACTAATCGGCGCGTCGAGGAACTGCTCAATCTATTCCATCTCGATCCCGGCACCTTCGCGGGGAAATATCCGAGCCAGCTTTCCGGCGGCCAGCAACAGCGCGTCGGCGTCGCTCGTGCGCTTGCGGCGGAACCGGAACTACTGCTTATGGACGAACCCTTCGGCGCGCTCGATCCGGTCATCCGCGGCAAGGCGCAGGACGATCTTCTGGCAATCCAGAAGCAGTTCGGAACGACCATCGTCCTCGTCACCCACGACATGGACGAAGCCTTCCATCTCGGTGACAAGATCGCGGTCATGAGCGAAGGCAAGCTGCTGCAATGTTCGGAACCAGGGAAAATCCTGACCGAGCCGGCCGATCCTTTCGTGCAGCAATTGACCGGTACGTCCGACCGCGCGCTGAAGCTGATGTCGCTGCTGCCGCTGAAGGAGAGCATGCAGCCGCCGCGACCGGGCCTCGGCCATAGCCTGCCGCAGACGCTCAATCTTCGCGATGCGCTCGCCGAGATGATCTGGCAGGGTGCCGACGAGGCTGCCGTGGAAGACGACAGCAAGGTGCCGGTCGGCTCGATCTCCATGCGGCATTTGATCGGGCTGGGCCGCAAAGCATGAAGTTTCTGACCGCCAATATCTTCCGGTTCCTGGCGCTGGCATTGCTGCTGGTGCTGCTGTTCCGGCCGGAATGGCTAATGCCGATCCTGGTGCCGCTCACCAAATTCGGGGCATCGCCGATCTATACGCAGAATAGCCTGGTCGGTCTCGCGATCAGCCATATGGAGCTGATCCTCATCTCGATCGCCGCCAGCGGCATTCTTGCCGTGCTTGGCGGCATCTTTGTCACCCGCCAGAGCGGCGCCGATTTCCTGCCGCTGTCGCGGGCGATCGCCAACGCCGGCCAGACCTTTCCCCCGGTCGCCGTGCTCGCGCTCGCCATCTCAACCACCGGTTTCGGCGCGGTGCCGACGCTGATCGCGCTTTTCCTCTACGCATTACTGCCGATTTTCGAAAATACCGTCGCCGGCCTGCAGCAAGTGCCTGCCTCCGTGCTGGACGCCGCCGACGGTATGGGCATGAATGGCTGGCAGCGGCTGTTTCGGGTCGAACTGCCGCTCGCTCTGCCGCTGATCATCGAAGGCTTGAAGATCGCCACCGTCATCAATATCGGCACCGCAACCATCGGCTCGACTGTCGCGGCGAAAGGGCTCGGCGAAGTCATCATCGCCGGTCTGATCAATGACAACACGGCTTTCATCTTGCAGGGCGGCCTGATCGTCGGCCTGATGGCGGTGCTGATCTACGACGGCATGGAGCTGATCGAAACTGCCGTCACTCGTAAAATCGGCTTGCAATCGGATTGATTTCGCTCCGGCAACTTCCGAAGCATGATCCTGCTCAAAAATCGCTGCATTTAAGGACGAAGAGGTGCGCATGGCGAAAATGATCCATTCGATGATCCGGGTCCTCGATGAAGCGCGCTCGGTCGATTTCTACGACAAGGCTTTCAGGCTTGCGGTCGTCGACCGCGTCGCCTTCCCAACCTTTACGCTGATCTATCTCCGCAATGCCGAGACCGGTTTCGAACTGGAATTGACCGTCAATCAGGGCCGCGCCCAGCCCTATGCGCTCGGGGAAGGCTACGGCCATCTCGCTGTTTCGGTCGACGAACTTCGGGACGAGCATGCGCGCTTCACGCAACTCGGCCTGAACCCCGGCAAGATCGTTGAACTCAATCGCGATGGAAAACTTTTCGCGCTCTTCTTCTTCGTCACCGATCCCGATGGTTACAGGATCGAGGTGATGCAAAAGAACGGGCGATTTCAATAAAGGCTACGCAAAGCAAGGCCCCGCGAACGGGGCCGATTTGGCCTGACTATTTGCATGCCTACATCCAGTAGGGCGGCACGCCGAAGTAGTCATGGCTCTTATGGTCACGGTCCTTATGGACGAGGGCATCGTCCTTGCTGGCGAAACGGCAGGCCTTTTCGACATCGTTCTTGGTCATATTGATACGGTAGCCGTCAATGCGGGCGTCATAGCGCAGCTTCTCCCACGGCAGCCGGTAGTGATCCTGGCCGATGCCGAAAAAGCCGCCGAAGCTCAGGATAATGAAAGCGATACGTCCATCGCTTTTTTCCATCATCAAGCGCTCTATGTGACCGATCTGTTTGCCGTCGGACCCAAAGACCTTCGATCCCTCGACCCGATCGCAAGCGACCAGCATCGACATGTCCTTGATATAAAGATCACGGCTCATCGTATCGGCACTCTCTTTATGCATGTGCGCACCTCCTCTTGGATACGCTTCACATAAACTTTTGGAGCGTCCGATCCGCCTTGAGCGTTTAGGGGCAGTACGATGCTCCTGTGGGGTCTTCGCCCACGGCCCTATTAACGCGCTGTCTCGGCGAAAGTTCCAGCACTTTTTTCAAAGTTATTAAAAAATGGTTAACGCTCGAAGATTATTGACGTTTACGTCAAAGTCAGTATAACTTTCATTGTCGCTCCAAGTCTTTAGGTGAGGGCAAAAGCGGCAGCACTGTGAAAAGCGGGAGACTTTTCGGCAAAGCAGTGCCACGCTACAAAGCCGCGGCTCGCCAAAGGTGGGGCGTGAAGATGCGTAAAGGAGGAAGTGCGCATGAATTCAGTCTCTGCTCCTTCGGATAGACCGCAGGTCAACAAAATATGGCTTGCATCCTATCCGGACATCGTACCGGCCGAGTTGCCGCCGCTGGAGCACGCATCACTCGTCGAACTTTTGGAGGAAAGCTGCGCGCGCTATGCCGACAAGCTCGCCTTCACCAGCATGGGCAAATCCATCACCTATCGCGATCTCGATACGCAAACGCGCAAAATCGCCGCCTGGCTGCAGAGCCTCGGCCTTAAGAAGGGCGATCGCGTCGCCGTCATGATGCCGAACGTGCTGCAGAACCCCGTGACCGTGTACGGCATCCTTCGCGCCGGCCTCGTGGTCGTCAACGTCAACCCGCTCTATACGCCGCGCGAGCTGGAGCATCAGCTTCGCGATTGCGGTGCCAAGGCGATCTTCGTTCTTGAAAACTTCGCCCATACGGTGGAGCAGGTTCTGACGCATACGGATGTGCGCCATGTCGTGGTCACCGCACTTGGCGACATGCTTGGCATCAAGGGTCACATCGTCAACTTCATCGTCCGCAAGGTGAAGAAGCTCGTACCGTCATGGTCCATTGCCGGCCATCGCCGCTTCAAAGGCGTGATCTCCGAAGGCGCGCGCCTGCCGTTGAGACCATCCGAACTCACCGGCAAGGACATTGCCTTCCTGCAATATACCGGCGGCACGACCGGCATTGCCAAGGGTGCGATCCTCACCCACTCCAATCTGCTCGCCAACCAGCAGCAACTGCTGCTCTGGCTGCAAGCCGCCTATATCAACAAGCCGCGTCCCGAGCAGCTGACCTTCGTCTGCGCATTGCCGCTCTATCACATCTTCGCGCTGACGGTGAATTCGCTGATGGGCATGTCGCTCGGCGGCCATAACGTCCTGATTGCCAACCCGCGCGACATACCGGCCTTCATCAAGGAGCTGGGAAAGTACAAATTCGACATGTTCCCCGGCCTGAACACGCTATTCAATGCGCTGATGAACAATCCCGAATTCAGCAAGCTCGATCTGTCCCATACCGCCGTCCTCGCCGGCGGCATGGCGGTGCAGCGGCCGGTCGCCGAGCGCTGGCAGAAGATGACGGGAGCCTGGATCACCGAAGGCTATGGCCTTTCCGAGACCTCGCCCGTCGCAAGCGCCAACCGCTTCGACAGTTCGCAATTCTCCGGCACGATCGGCCTGCCGATCACAGGCACCGAGTTCGACATTCGCGATGAGAACGGCAAATCGCTGCCGCTCGGCGAAGTCGGCGAAATCTGCATCCGCGGACCGCAGGTCATGGCAGGCTATTGGAAACAACCTGCCGAAACCGCGCGCGTGATGACAGCGGACGGCTTCTTCCGCAGTGGCGACATGGGCTTTATGGACGAGCGCGGCTACACCAAGATCGTCGACCGCAAGAAGGACATGATCCTGGTCTCGGGCTTCAACGTCTATCCGAACGAGATCGAGGAAGTCGCCGCCATGCATCCCGGCATTCTCGAAGCCGCAGCCATCGGCGTGCCGGACGAACATTCGGGCGAAGCGGTCAAGTTATTCATCGTCAAGAAGGACCAGGCGCTGACCGAGGCGGAGGTCAAGGCGCACTGCATCGCAAATCTCACCAATTACAAACGGCCGCGCTTCATCGAATTCCGCAATGAACTGCCGAAATCGAACGTCGGCAAAATCCTGCGCAAGGAATTGCGTAATTGACATAATTCAATGGCATTGTTCTCTGCCATTCGGAAAGCCGCCCGCCTTTGTCCGCGGGCGGCTTTTTTCGCTTTTACCCATGCGCGAACTTGATTTACCCCTTACAAAGCGAATAGTTTCCGCGACCAACTCAGAGTGCCCCGCCCTCGCCAGATGGCTAGCGACGTGAACCGCAAGGAGCCCCCCATGAACGCCCTCGTCGAACAACTGAAGAGCACTGCAGCGGCCACCAAGGCCACCGATATCCGCGCCGCCTTCGCCGCCGACTCCCAACGTTTCTCCCGCTTCAGCGCCTCGGTTGACGACCTGCTGATGGACTATTCCAAGACTGCGGTGAACGACGAGATCTTTGCGCTTCTCGAAAAACTCGCAACCGAAGGCGGCATCGCGGCCAAGCGCGACGAGATGTTCTCGGGCGTTGCCATCAACTTCACCGAAAATCGCGCCGTCCTGCATACCGCGCTGCGCAATCGCTCCAACACGCCTGTCCTCGTCGATGGCAAGGATGTAATGCCCGATGTCAACGGCGTACTGGCGGCCATGGGCAAATTTGCCGACGGCATCCGCTCGGGCACGCTGAAGGGCGCGACCGGCAAGGCCATCACCGACGTCGTCAATATCGGCATCGGCGGCTCCGACCTCGGCCCTGTCATGGCCACGCTGGCGCTCGCCCCCTTCCATGATGGCCCGCGTGCGCATTTCGTTTCCAACATCGACGGCGCCCATATCGCCGACACCCTGAAGCTCGTTTCGCCGGAAACGACGCTCTTCATCATCGCATCCAAGACCTTCACCACCATCGAGACGATGACGAACGCCCAGACGGCGCGCAACTTCATCGCCAAGGCTCTTGGTGAAGCTGCTGTTCAGCATCACTTCGCCGCCGTTTCAACGGCACTCGATAAGGTCGCCGCCTTCGGCATCGACAGCGAACGCGTCTTCGGCTTCTGGGATTGGGTTGGCGGCCGCTACTCGATCTGGTCGGCCATCGGTCTGCCGCTGATGATTGCTGTCGGACCTGAGAATTTCGGCAAATTCCTCGACGGTGCCCATGCCATGGACAACCATTTCCGCAAGGCGCCGTTCAAGGAAAACCTGCCGATGCTGCTCGGCCTTATCGGCTTCTATCATCGCAACGTACTGGGCTACACGACCCGCGCCATCCTGCCCTATGACCAGCGCCTGTCGCGCTTTCCGGCCTACCTGCAGCAGCTAGACATGGAATCGAACGGCAAGGGCGTCACCATAAACGGCACGCCGGTCGAGGGTAATTCCGGCCCGGTCGTCTGGGGCGAGCCCGGCACCAACGGCCAACACGCCTTCTACCAATTGATCCACCAGGGCACGAGCATTATCCCGGCCGAATTCATGATCGCGGCCAATGCCTTCGAACCGGACCTGCGTCACCAACACCAGCTGCTGATGGCCAACTGCGTGGCCCAGTCGGAAGCTCTGATGAAGGGCCGCACCTTCGCGGAAGCCAAGGCCCAGCTCACCGCCAAGGGCATGGACGACAAAAAGGCCGATTTCATCGCGCCACACCGCGTCTTCACCGGCAACCGCCCGTCGATCACCTTCGTCTACGACAAGCTGACGCCCTACGCACTCGGCCGCCTGATCGCGCTCTATGAACATAGGGTCTTCGTCGAAGGCGTGCTCTTCCGCATCAACTCCTTCGACCAGTGGGGCGTGGAGCTCGGCAAGGAACTGGCAACCGGCCTGCTGCCGGTCATCGAAGGCAAGGAAAGTGCTGCCGGCCACGATTCATCGACGCAGGGTCTGGTGGCCGCGCTGGCGAGCCGGGCGAAGTAGCTTTCAGAAAGCCCCTCCCCAACCCCTCCCCACGAGGGGAAGGGGCTTGGACGCCGCATCTCCGCAGACCGATCCAAATATTCCGAGGCAGAAGCACCAAGCTTCAGCAGGCGTGGGAGCGATGCTCTCTGCCGAGAGGTCGCAACATGTTAACCCCCTCCCCCTTGTGGGGAGGGTTGGGGAGGGGTGGTCTTCAGCGAATGAAAGACGAAAAGGCCTTACAGCCCAATCTCATGCGCCCAGGGCGGATTGGCGCCTGCGCGGGACACCGTAACGGCCGCGGCCTTGGCGCCCAAGGCCAGCGCGTCGCGGAGGCCCTTCTCATCCAGAGAAGCAACCTGCGCCTTGGTCAGCAGATTGTTCATCTTCAGCGATGCCAGGATGCCGGCGTCGAACGTGTCGCCCGCTCCAACCGTATCGACCACGGTAACGCGTTCGCTCGGGACCGTGACCTTCAGCGACTTCGTATAACCCGTCGCGCCCTCGGCGCCCTTGGTGACGACGACCAGTTTGGCGCCCTGGTTCAGCCAGTGGGCCGCGAGTTCATCATGGTTACCGGCGATACCGAACCATTCCATATCTTCATCCGAGAATTTCAGGATGTCGGACATGGCGGCCATGCGGCTGATGCGGCCCATATGCGCCGGCTTGTCCTTGATGAAACCGGGGCGAATGTTCGGATCGAGCGAGATCACCCGGCTTTGATGTTCGCGCTTCATCAGCGCTTCGTAGGTCGCACCGCAGGGGTTCGGGATCAGGCTGATGGCACCGAAATGCAGGGCTTCGCAATCGTCCCCCAAAGTGGGGAGATCGGCCTCGGTGATCATGCGGCCGGCGGAGCCTTCGTCGTAGAAGGCGTAGGTTGCCTGGCCGTTGACGAGCTTGACGAAAGCGATCGTGCTCGGTCGCGGCGCAATGGCGCAATAGCTGTAATCCACCTTGGCCGCCGCGAGCGTCTCGCGCAGGATATCGCCCATCATATCGTCGGCAATGCCGGTGAAGAAACCGGTCGGAACGCCGAGACGGCCAAGCGCAATCGCGGTGTTGAAGATCGCGCCGCCGGCATAGGGCGCAAAGGCCTTTTCACCCAGCGTCGTATCCCGCGGCAGCATGTCGATCAAAGCTTCGCCACAGCACAATATCATTCCGGCCTCCTCGAGAGCATGTCTGTCAGTCTAATCCATAAATCGATTAGATAAATTTGCGACAAAAGCAAAGCGTCACTTTGTTGCCAGTTCCGATACGCCGCCATTCCGGCCGGACCAGGTAAGCGGCGCGTTGAGAAATGCTTCAACTTCATCGAGCGTTCTGTCGTCGAACAGCTTTTGCGCCTTGGCGACGGCAAGCGCGTCTCGCCAGGTGGCGATATGGTGGAGCCGAACCTTCGCGTTGGCGAACCGCTCCTCGGCTTCCAGGAAAATGCCGTAATAAAACAGCGCCATACCGTGGTCGACGATGCCGCCGGCGGCGCGGATGGCGTCGATGAAGGTGAACATGCTGCCGCCCGCCGTCGTTAGATCCTCGATGACCAGTACGCGGGCACCTTCCGGCATATGACCCTCGATCTGCGCATTGCGGCCATGGCCCTTCGGCTGCTTGCGGACATAGATCATCGGCAGGTCGAGGCGTTCGGCCAGGAAAGCGGCAAAGGGAATGCCGGCCGTTTCCCCGCCGGCAACACAATCGAACTGCTCGAAACCGGCATCGCGCATGACGACGCTGGCGGCGAAATCCATCACAGTCGAACGGATGCGCGGGTAGGAAATCAGCTTGCGGCAATCGATATAGACTGGGCTCGCCATGCCGGAGGCCAACTTGTAAGGCTTCTCGGCGCTGAAATGCACCGCCTTGATCTCCCAAAGCATCTTCGCCACCAGTTCGGCCATGACGGCGCGATCGGAAAATGTCATCTGGGTGGTCATGCGGGCCTCCTTCGCTATTTAAGACATTCCTGCGGCAATAGCAGCAAGTGGCCGAGGTTTCCAGACGGATCGGTCCTGTGCGCACCTCTTCCCGAGACTATTACATCGATTGCGACGGCGTTTCCGAAACAGCGCCGATATCGGCAGGCAGCATTGCCTTGAACAGAGCGATTGCCCTGTCGCCTTCCTCTTTCTCGATCGAAATCGCATAGCGAACGGCGGCGGCGACCAATTGCATGGTTAGTCGCGCGATCCGAGCCAGCTCCTCGGGATCGCGCGCCGGCCAGAGACGATGAAGGACGGCCAGAAAAGCCTGGGAGTGCCATTCCATATCCTGGGCATCGATCTCCTGCAGAAGCTTGTCCGCCTGTGTCGCATGCCAGATATCCCGCATGACCGGCTCATCGCGGAACATCGCGTAGTAACCGTCGATGATGCTGCCTAGCGCACCCTGAAGATCGGCGGCGCTTTGCACGCGCGCCAGCTCGCTCTCCACACATTGCCGCCCTTGTTCGTTGAAGCGTTCGGCCAGCACGCGGATAATGGCGGTCTTGTCGGGGAAATATTGATAGAGCGAACCGAAGGAGACTCCGGCCTTTTCGACGATATCACCCATGCGCAACGCGTCGCTGCCGTTCTTTTCGATCAGCTCCATCGCAACCGACAATATACGCTCGACACGCTCTCGGCCGCGCTGCTGGCTCGGGATTCGGCGTGGTGTCCCCGCCTCTTCCTTGCTGCGCCTGCGTTTCACAATCGGTTCCTGCGTCATGCCATCACCCGCCCGTCATTCTTGACAGCCGATATAAGAGAGTTTATCACATTTCGCAAATGAGAGAATTTATCACATTTTGAATGAGAAGGCGACATGCAGATCTCGAGGATCGCCATCATCGGCGGATTGGGAAAAAGCCGGCCGCCCTGTCGCCCAACAGGTTCTCAGCAGACCACCCACGGATTTTTCCGACCATGCCCGTGAAACCGCCGCAACCGGTATCTGGAGTGCCCAATAATGACCTATCCGATCACGAATATCGCTCTTATCGCCGCCGCACTCGGCAGTGGCCTTCTCGCCGGCGTCTATTTTGCCTTCTCGACGTTCATCATGCAGGCCTTCGCCCGTCTTACCGTCGATCAGGGCGTCGCCGCGATGCAATCGATCAACACGACGATCGTGCGCTCCCCCTTTATCGTACTGTTCCTGCTGACGGCTGCGCTCTCGATGTTCATCGCCGTGATGGCAATCCTCTATTGGCGGGGCGGCACCAGCGTACTGATGCTGGGGGGCGCGACGCTCTACCTCGTCGCCAGCCTTCTTTCGACCATGATATTCAATGTCCCTTTGAACGACACTCTCGATAAAGTCGATGGCCGCACGGCGGAGGCAGCTCAGCTATGGAACGCCTATCTCAGCGATTGGACGAGGTGGAACCATGTGCGCACGGTGGCATCGCTGCTCGCCGCCTGCGCCTTCGTACGGGCTCTGTTTTGATTGATCATCAAGACGCCGTGCGGGAAACATCCGGCGAGACGGCGTGCAGATAGACCGCAACCTCGACGCGGTTGCGGCCATTGCGCTTGGCAGCATACAGCGCCTTGTCGGCGGTGCTGAGCACGCTGTCGAAACCGATGCCTTCGGCGGTGCCGATCGCGACGCCGGCGCTGACTGTGCAGGTAAACGATTTGCCGTCCGCGGTGATCTCGCGGGCAGCAAAGGCATCGCGGACCCGCTCGGCGATCTGCTCTGCGCGCCCCGGCAAGGCGTTGTCGAGGACCAGCGCGAATTCCTCGCCGCCGAGACGAGCGACCGTGTCGGATGCCCGCAGTCCCTCCGACAATTCCTTGGCAAAAAGCTTGAGCGCTATGTCGCCGGCGGCATGGCCATACTGGTCGTTGACGGACTTGAAGCGATCGATGTCGAAGACGATCACGGCCATGGACGGGCCGAAAGAGCGGTGGCCATAGCGATCGAACAGAGCGCGGCGATTGAGCAGTCCGGTCAGAGGATCGGTGATGGCCTGCAGACGATGATGCGCCGCCAGACGCCATTGATGCAGGGCCAGCGACAGGGCGCCGATACCGGTCATGCCGGCAATGCAGATCGCAAGGCTGACATCTTCGGCCCAATTGTCCGGCGCATGGCCAAGGACGAGTTTGCCATCCCAGATCAGAACCCCGGCACACAGCGCAAAGGAAATAGCGGTCAACATGTAAAGCGCGGTGATGCCGTAAAGCGGCGCCGGCGCCTCCTGACGGCTCAACCAATATTCGCGTGCCGTTAGTAGAAGGAGCACTGCGACAACGATATTGTCGCCCATGAAGGCGAGGCCATCGTAACCGGCGAGCATGGCCGGCACGGAAGCGGCAATGCCGGTCAAGCTTCCCAGCAAAGCGCGGGCCTTGGAAAACCGGCGCATGCGGAACTGATATCCCGCTGCCCAGATGATCGAAAATCCGATGAAAAACAGCACGAAGGTGAGAATGGCGAGTGTCAGTCGCGGCTTGTCGACATAAGCGCCATAGGTGAAAATCCCGGCAACGATCGGTACGAGGCCAGCGGAACAAGTCAGCAGGAATGTTTCCGGCCGGCGGGAAAACCAGCTTCCAACCAGCGTCACGGCAAGACAGGACGCGGAAACGCCAAGGGCCAGCAGAAGAGAATTATAATCAAGCTCCATGCTCTTCCTTCGACGGTTTCGTTCCGCACCGTTGGGGGATCGGCATAACGCTATCCTTCAAGGGGTATCAAATTGGTTACGCGATCCGATAAAGATCATGTATTTCAATGAAATATGCCTTTGGTATTACGAAAAGAGTTTCTGAACAAAAATATTAGTGATTGCTCTCGACATCCCAGTGCAAGGGGAACATCGGATCGAACACGGTAATAGGGCCAGCCCCGGTTTCGATCTTGTCGGGAAAGGCCACCGATTCCGCGCGGCGGATCAGCGTGATGCGATCCTCATTCGCCGCAAGCCCATACCAGGCGGGGCCGTTCAGCGAAGCGAAGGCCTCGAGTTTGTCGAGTGCGCCTTCCTGTTCGAAAACATGCGCCAGGCAGCTCATGGTGTTGACTGATGTATAGATACCGGCGCAGCCGCAGGCGCATTCCTTCAGCGGATCGACATGCGGGGCGGAATCGGTGCCGAGGAAGAACCTGGCGTCGCCGCTCGTGGCGGCCGCGCGGAGCGCCAGGCGGTGGCTTTCGCGCTTGGCGACCGGCAGGCAGTAATAATGCGGCCGGATGCCGCCGACGAGGATGGCGTTGCGGTTGATGATCAGGTGATGCGTGGTGATCGAGCCGGCGAGATTGGCCTTCGCCGACTTGATGTAGTCGATGCCATCCGATGTCGTCACATGCTCCATGGTGACTTTCAGTTCCGGCAGGCGCTGACGCAGCGGATCAAGCACGGTTTCGATGAAGACGGCCTCGCGGTCGAAAATATCCACATCCGGCGCCGTCACCTCGCCATGCACGCAGAGCGGTAGGCCGATCTTGGCCATGCGTTCCAGCACCGGCATCGCCCTATCCATATTCCGCACACCACCATGGGAATTGGTCGTCGCACCAGCCGGATAGAGTTTGACGGCGGTGATGAGGCCGCTTTTTTTTCCCTCCTCGACATCGTCGGGATCGGTGTGCTCGGTGAGATAAAGCGTCATCAGCGGCTGGAAGCGATCACCTGCCGGCAATGCCTTCAGAATGCGCTCCCGATAAGCGGCCGCATCCGCAGTGGTGACGACCGGCGGAACCAGGTTCGGCATGATGATGGCACGGGCGAAATGCCTGGAGGTGTCGCCGATCACGCCTGCCAACACAGCACCGTCACGCAGATGCAGATGCCAATCGTCAGGGCGGCGGATAGTGAGCTTTTGCATGAGCGCGAACCTCTAGATGGTCTCGGTTTGTCGCGCTTCGAATAGCACCATACGCCACCGCAAAACAATCGATGGCGACGTGTAAATGCCAGTTTGAGCTCAGCCCTGCACGATATCGATGGTGAAATCGGCCGGGCGGCGGTTGTCGAGGATCAATCGGCCGTTCGGCAGGTCGTTGCCATAGACCTTGGCGCTGGCCGCGTCCTCGTCGAGGTCATAGCCCCGCCAACGCTCCCAGAGCCGCTCTTCCAAGATCTCGATCGGCGGCGCCAGCATGATCGAATAGTCGAACATGCCTTCCAGCTCCGCCCACTTGCCCTGATTGAAGAGCAGGTAGTTGCCCTCGATGATGATGAAACGGTGATCGGGGGAGACGATGCGGGCCGACGCGATGGCGATCTCGCGCGAGCGGTCGAAGACCGGCACCAGCACCTCCTGATCGGCCGCGCGCACCGCCTTGACGATATCGAGAAAGGCACGGACATCGAAGCTTTCGGGAACCCCCTTGCGCTTCAGCAGACCCTTTTCGATCAGGACGGCATTGTCCATATGGAAGCCGTCCATCGGCAGGACCTCGGCGCTCTCGCCCTTGGCTATGAGCGCCTTGGCCATATTGTCCGCCAGCGTCGATTTGCCGGCGCCGGGCGGGCCGGCAATCGCGACAAGAAACCGTTTTGCGCCACCGGCGCGCCCGATGATCTCGTCGGCGATTCCGTCCAGCACCGAACTCATGCAGCGACTGTCTCCGCCGGCGGCGTCTTGGCGCCGGTCATGAAGGCAACGGCATCCGACATCGAATATTCCTTGGGGTTGATCACGGTCAGACGACGCCCGAGGCGATGGATATGGATGCGATCCGCCACCTCGAAGACATGCGGCATGTTGTGCGAGATCAACACGATCGGCAAGCCGCGGGCGCGGACGTCCAGGATAAGCTCCAGCACCTTACGGCTTTCCTTGACGCCAAGGGCGGCCGTCGGCTCGTCCATGATGACGACCTTGGAACCGAAGGCGGCGGCACGTGCCACCGCCACGCCCTGGCGCTGACCGCCCGAGAGCGTTTCCACCGCCTGGTTGATGTTCTGGATCGTCATCAGGCCGAGTTCGCTGAGTTTGTCGCGGGCGCGCTTTTCCATCGCCGGCCGATCCAGCATGCGGAACAAGGAGCCGAGGATACCGGGCTTCCGGATCTCGCGGCCAAGGAACATATTGTCAGCGATCGAGAGCGCCGGCGACAATGCCAGGTTCTGATAGACCGTCTCAATGCCAGCCTCGCGCGCTTCCATCGGCGATCGGAAGTGGACGGGTTTCCCCTCCAGCTTGATCTCGCCTTCGTCGGGCGTGGTCGCGCCGGAAATCGCCTTGATCAGCGAGGATTTTCCGGCGCCGTTGTCGCCGATGACGGCGAGGATTTCGCCGGGATAGAGGTCGAAATCGGCGTTGTCGAGGGCGGTCACACGTCCGTAACGCTTGACGAGGCCGCGGGCTGTGAGAAGGGGTTCGCCAGTCGTGGTCATGCCGACACCTTTCTGATCCATTGATCGATCGCGACGGCGCCGATGATCAGCACGCCTGTCAGAAGAACCTTCCACTGCGGGTCGGCTCCGAGCATGTTGAGGCCCATGGACACCACGCCGACGATCATTGCGCCGAACAGCGTGCCGAGGATCGAGCCGCGGCCACCAAAGAGCGAGATACCGCCGATCACGGTCGCGGTGATCGCCTGAAGATTGAAATCCGTCACGGCCGAGGATGGCGAGATCGACCCGTTGCGGCCGATCGAGACCCATGCGGCAAAGGCCGCGATCAGACCCGAAACACCGTACACGGCGAGCAGCACCTTTTTGGTCTGGATACCAGACAATTTCGCCGCTTCCGGATCATCGCCGACAGCATAGACATGCCGGCCCCAAGCCGTGTGGTTGAGAACGTACCAAAGGCCGACCACCAGCAGCACCATGGCGATGACGCCGAGCGTCAGCACTGCTCCGCCAAGCCGGAAGCTGATCGCGAAGAAGTGCAAGAGCGGCGCTTGTTCGTCGACATCGGTATCGCGAATGGTCTCGTTGGCGGAATAGATGAAATTCGTCGCCATGACGATGTTCCAGGTGCCGAGCGTCACGATGAACGGCGGCAGCTTCATGTTGGCGACGAGGAAACCATTGAGCAATCCGAAGGCGCCGCCCGCGACCATTCCGGCAAGAACGGCGATGGGCGTCGGCATGCCGTAGGTTATGGCGCAATTGCCCATGATGACGGCGGAAATGACCATGATCACGCCGATCGAAAGATCGATGCCGGCGGTCAGAATGACCAGCGTCTGCGCCGCACCGAGAATGCCGACGATGGCGATCTGCTGCAGAACGAGGGTCAGCGTATAGGCGGAAAAGAAACGGCCGCCAATGGCAATGCCGAAGATGATGATTGCCACCACCAAGACGATCAACGGCACCGCGGCCGGAGTCGAATGCAAGAAATGCTGTGTGCGTTTGAGAAGAGTGACATCCTGGTGTTCGAACGAGGCGACGTTCTTGTCGCTGCCATCGAGAACACGCTCGAATTCCTGTGCTCCGGTCATTGTTTTCCTCCGCAACCGCGCCGAACTACGCGGAACCGCCGGGGTTGAAGCCGGCCGGGGCTCAAATCCGGCCGGCATTTGTATCACGACGGCGCAATCCCGACCCGAAGAACCGCATCAGCAATAAGTGAAACGGTCTTCGGATAGGATCATGCCAAACCCAGGATGGGGATCAACCCCAGCACTTCGCCGTGCCTTCCTTGGTATCGATCGACTTCAGGCCGGAAACCGGCTTGTCCGTCACCAGCGAAACACCGGTGTCGAAGAAGGACTTGCCTTCGGTCGGCTTCGGCTTTTCACCGGTGTCGGCGAACTTCTTGATCGCCTCGACGCCGAGCGCAGCCATCATCAACGGATATTGCTGCGAGGTCGCGCCGATCACGCCGTCCTTGACCGACTTGACGCCGGGGCAACCGCCGTCAACCGAGACGATCAGGACCTGCTTTTCCAGCCCGACAGCCTTCAACGCCTGATAGGCACCGATAGCAGCCGGCTCGTTGATCGTGTGGATGACGTTGATGCTGGAGTCCTTCTGCAGAAGGTTTTCCATGGCCTTGCGGCCACCTTCCTCGTTACCGTTGGTGACGTCATGACCGACGATGCGCGGATCGGTCTCGTCGCCGATCTTGTTCGGATCCTTCGGGTCGATGCCGAAGCCAATCATGAAGCCCTGGTCACGCAGGACGTCGACGGTCGGCTGCGACGGCGTCAGATCGAGGAAGCCGATTTTGGCAGTCTTGGCCTTGTCGCCAAGCGTCTTGTTGGCCCACTCCCCGATCAGCTTGCCGGCGAGAAGATTGTCGGTGGCGAACGTCGCATCGGCGGCATCAGCCGGATCCAGCGGCGTGTCGAGCGCGATGACCAGGAGGCCCGCGTCACGCGCCTTCTTGATCGTCGGAACGATGCCCTTGGTATCAGAAGCGGCGATCAGAATGCCCTTGGCGCCTTCGGCGATGCAGCTTTCGACCGCAGCCACCTGGCTTTCGCTGTCGCCGTCGATCTTGCCGGCATAGGACTTCAGCGTCACACCGAGTTCCTTGGCCTTTGCGGTAGCACCTTCCTTCATCTTGACGAAGAAGGGGTTCGTGTCCGTTTTGGTGATCAGGCAGGCGGAAACGTTGGCAGCATTGGCCGGCGCGGCAAAGACGACACCGATCGCCAGAGCGGCGAGTGCTGCGGAAACAACAGATTTCTTCATTCAATCCTCCCAAAAATTTGAATAGACCGGAACCTTCCGGCGGTCTCGGCTCGCAGTGAGACCGGATCTAAGACGTGTCATGTATGCTTGGATTTCTTCCGGATCGGCCGCCTCCAAGGCCATGCTCACGTCCTCCAACGCGCATATCTGATCCTAAAGATTTCCTCCTGTCAATAAATAAATCGGATTGAATTATTAATCGGATGTGGCATGTTGCTGACAATGCGGCATGGCCATGATGGAAGGAGCGGGCCAATGTCTCCCTTACACGACCCGGCAGATACGCCATCATCACCCATGATTCTCGACCCCAGCGGCGGTGCGAATCAGGTGCGCGTGCGCGCGCATAATGAACGGCTGGTTCTGTCGCTCGTGCGCCGTCACGGCGCGCTGTCGAAGGCAGAGATTGCAAGGCGCAGCGGGCTGTCGGCGCAGACGGTCTCCGTCATCATGCGTGCGCTGGAGAAAGAAGGGCTGCTGTCGCGTGGCGAGCCCGTGCGCGGGCGCGTGGGGCAGCCTTCCATTCCAATGCGGCTCAATCCGGATGCGGTGCTCTCCTTTGGCGTCAAGATCGGCCGGCGAAGCGCCGATCTGGTGCTGATGGATTTCGTGGGGCGCATTCGCATGCAGCTCCATCAAATCTATCCCTACCCGCTGCCGCAGGACATCATGTCCTTCGTCACATCCGGTATTCAGGAACTTGAAGCACGCCTGAGCAGCGAAGAGCGGCGGCGGCTTGCCGGGGTCGGAATCGCCGCCCCTTTCGAACTCTGGAACTGGGCGGAAGAAGTCGGCGCGCCCGATGGAGCGATGGAAGCCTGGCGCGGTTTTGATCTGCAGGCGGAGGTCGCCGCCCGCGTGCCCTACCTCGTCTATCTGCAGAACGACGCCACCAGTGCCTGCGGGGCCGAGCTCGTTTTCGGCGTCGGTCCGCGCTATCCGGACTTCGTCTATCTGTTCATCGGCTCCTTCCTCGGCGGCGGCATCGTCCTGAACTCCTCGATCTTCGTAGGGCGGACCGGCACAGCAGGCGCACTCGGCCCCCTGCCCGTGCGCGGACGCAATGGTGAAACCCGGCAGTTGCTCGACATCGCTTCGATCTTCGTGCTCGAAAACCTGCTGCGGGATCGTGGCTTCGACCCACGGCCGCTCTGGTATTCGGCAGACAACTGGATCGATTTCGGCGAGCCGTTGGAAACCTGGATCCAGGATACGGCCAAGGCGCTGGCGCAGGCGATCGTCGCCGCCGCCTCCATCATCGATTTCAGCGCCGCCATCATCGACGGCGGCTTTCCCGACTGGGTGCGCGAACGAGTCGTGCGCGCCACCATCAAAGCGGCCTCGGATCTCGACCTGCAAGGCGTCGTCCTGCCCGAGATCATCGAAGGTGCGGTAGGTCCGCAGGCCCGTGCCATCGGCGGCGCCAGCCTGCCGATCTTCGCGCGCTACCTCATCGACCAAAACATACTTTTCAAGGAGATAGACCATGCTGAAGGGCATTGACCCGCTGTTGAGCCCCGACCTCTTGGCGACGCTGCGCGCCATGGGACATGGCGATGAAATCGCCCTCGTCGACGGCAATTATCCGGGTCTCGAACATGCCCGCCGCCTCATCCGCCTCGATGGCCACGGCGTCGTCCGGGTGCTCGATGCGGTGCTCAGCGTATTACCGATCGACGACTTCGTGCCGCAGGCTATTTTCCGCGCCACGGTTAAGCAGAACCGCGATGCCCTCGATCCAGTGCATGCGGAAATGGTCGACGTTTGCGCGCGGCATGTCCCCGACATCAAGGTCGTGCCGCTGCTGCCGACGGAATTCTACGAGCGGGTGAAGCAAGCGCATGCGCTGGTGCAAACCAGCGAGCCGCGGCTTTACGGAAATATCATTCTGCGCAAAGGTGTGATCTATCCCCACTAAATTCCTTAAATAGTCATGATTCCCAAAATTGAAACTTCCCTTGTTTCCATTTTGGGAACGTTCTATAGATGAACAATGCGAGTCATTGCCAAGTCCGCCCTGATCAAATTTTGCGCTCGGCTGCCGAAAGGGCAGCAAGCGACCGCGGAGGCGGCAATGGCGGATTGGCATACGACGACATCGGATGCCGACTGGAACAATTTTTCCGAGTTGAAGGCGACATTCAATTCCGCCGACTATGTAGCGAATGGCAAGATCGTTTTCGATGTGGGCGGCAATAAGTATCGGATCGTTGGTCTTGTCGGATTTCGCACAAAGCGCGTGTTCATCCTGTTCGTGGGAACACACGCTGAATATGACGCTATAGATGTAGCAAAACTGTAAGGGAGGCCGCTATGATGGATCTCGGTGCCCTGCGCACCTTGCAGACTGAAGAGGAATATGAAGCCGCGCTGAAGGCGGTGCGGCCATATTTCGAAAATGAACCCGAAGCCGATACGCCTGAAGCCGCACATTTCGATGCGCTCGTGCTGTTTATCGAGGAATACGAGGCAAAGCACTATCCAATCCCACGCGCCTCGCCGGTCGATGTGATCAAATCCGTAATGATGACAAACAACTACACCCGCGCGGATCTCGTCGAAATCATCGGCTCAAAGGCCAGGGTTGCCGACCTCCTGAACGGCCGCCGGGAAATCAACCTCGATCAGATCAAGAAGATTAGCCGTGCCTGGCATATTCCAGTGGGCGCGCTTGTGGGCGATGTGGCCGCGTGAGGTGATCCAAAGCGCACCGCTTCGGATCACCAGTATCTTACCCCTCAAATATCCCCCGCCGAAGGTCCCCAGACGTCCGTCATGGCAAAACCTTCCGCCATCGGATCGAAGGGATCGAGCGCTACCTGGCTTAAGCCGAAGGTGAAGCCGCGGCCGGTGATGGTGGGGATGATGGCCGGTTTGCCGGCAACTTCCGTCACCGCCTGCAAACCGACCTCGAATTCCGAGCCGATGATCGAGCGGGATTTGAAGACATCGCCGACCTTGGCCTTGCCGCGGGCATGCAGGGTGGCGAGGTTGGCGGAATTGCCAGTGCCGCAGGGCGAGCGGTCGGCGCGGCCGGGCCACATGGTCGTGCAAGTGCGGATCGCGCCGTCGGGGTCGATATCCCGGAACATCACATAGGCGACACCGGAGATCGCCGGAATTTCCGGATGCACTACGGGGATCGCACGATTGATCAGCTCCTTCAGGATCATGCCGGCCTGCACGAGCGATGCGGCGTTGCCCTTTTCGATCGTCAGATTGATCTGGCCGACATCGACCAGCGCGTAGAATATGCCGCCATAGCAGAGATCGAGCTTGATCTTGCCCCAATGCGGCGTGTCGATCTGCACATCCAGTTCATGCACGAAGGACGGAACCATGGTGAGCCGGACCTTCTCGCAACGGCCGTCGCGGCAGGTGGCGGTCGCCCGCACGAGGCCGGCGGCCGTGTCGAGCGTGACGACCGTTTCCGGCTCCTTCATCTCGACAATGCCGCATTCGAGCAGCGCCGTCGTCACGCAAATGGAATTGGAGCCGGAGCTCGCATGCGCTTGATCCGGCTGCAGGACAACGAAGCCGGCATCGGCTTCGGGATGCTTGGCCGGCAGCAGCAGGTTGACGGAACCGATCGGCGCACCGCGCGGCTCAAGCACCAGGAGGCGGCGCAGCTCCTGCCCCTTCGGATCGGTGTTCAGCCATTGCAGTTGCTCGGCGATCGTATTGCCGGGGATTTTCGGCACGCCGCCGATCGCGACCTTGCCGATTTCGCCTTCGCAATGGACATCCAGCAACTGAATCGTGCGCTTCCATCTCATGTCGATAACTCCAATCAGACGTGACGAGTGATGCCGCCATCAACGCGTATATTCTGGCCGGTAATGTAGCGGGTGCCGTCGGAGAGCAGGCTTTTCGGTTTCGGACATCCGTTTCCTCCTAGTAGCGATTGATGCGGAACAGGCTCATATCGACCTCGGGCGTGGCACCGGTCATCATATCCGCCATCAACCTTGCTGTCGTCGCCGAAAACGTCAGCCCCAGATGGCCATGGCCGGTGGCGTACCAGACGCCGGGAATGCGTGAAGAGGGCGAGATGATCGGGATCGTGTCGGGCAGCGCCGGGCGATGGCCCATCCAGTCCTTGGCGTTCTCCACCTTCAGGCCGGGCAGCGCCCGCTGAGCGTGACGGACGAGGATGCGCGGGCGACGAAAATCCGGGGGCGCATCGAGGCCTGCCAATTCGACATTCCCACCAACGCGAATGCCGCCGGCCGTCGGGGTCACCATGAAGGCGCGATGCGGCCAGATGATCGAATAGCGCATGGCGATGCCGGGTTTCATGATCTGCGTGTGATAACCGCGCTCGGTCTCGAGAGGAATCGGCTCCCCGAGCGCAGAGGCTATAAAGCGCGTCCGGACGCCGGCGGCGAGCACGACATCATTGGCCTCCAGTCGCCTTCCGCCTTCGAGAAGCACGGCCATGTCGCCGTTTGCGTGGCGCTCGAGGGTTCGGACCGTGCCGGAGGTGAAGGTGGCGCCGAGAGCCTTGGCGGCGTCCATCAGCCTGAGCACGAGTTGATAGGGGTCGCGGATCGACTTGTTGTCCGGCAGCAGCACCGCCTTCGCAATTTTCGGGGACAACGCCGGCTCGTAGTCGCGGATTTCCGCTCCGGAAAGAACCTTATGCTCGAAGCCATAGCGCCGCATCAACTCGATATGGCTGCGATCGCCGGTAAACTCCGTCTCAGTCTCGTAGATGGCAAGACAGCCCTCTTTCGTCATCAGATCCGGCGCACCGATGGCGTCGAGCATCGATCTGAAATCGCCGAGTGCGTGGCGGGACAGGCCCATTCCGGCATCTTCGATCTCCCTCAATCGGGAGGGCCGGCCGGCGGCGAGGAAGCGCAGGAACCAGGGCAGCATTTTCGGCGCATAGGAGGGTCTCAGCCAAACCGGACCTTCCGGGTCCAGCAGCCAGCCGGGAATCTTGCGCCAGGTGGACGGGCCGGAACTGGCGGCGAAATCGAGCGCGATGCTTGCCATATTGCCGAAGGAGGCGCCCTTACCCGGCTCGCCTTTGTCCACGAGCGTCACCTGCCGGCCACGCCGCTGCAATTCGAAGGCGATTGCCACACCAACAATGCCGGCGCCGACAACGATGACCGTCCGCTTATTT
Organism: Rhizobium sp. CB3090; assembly: GCF_029714285.1. NCBI lineage: Bacteria > Pseudomonadati > Pseudomonadota > Alphaproteobacteria > Hyphomicrobiales > Rhizobiaceae > Rhizobium > Rhizobium sp. CB3090. The sequence continues at coordinate 95,466 of NZ_CP121662.1, read as the reverse complement.
TCGTTCATTCCTGAAGTCCACCCGCAGAGCGCCAGCTCGATTTGATGCTGTGATATATCAGATCAAGAGATGTGGCTATGAGGTTTTTGCGGAAGAGCAAAATGCTAGGCAAATCCTTCGCTGCGGCAGAGCGAAATTAATTATTGACCGATGGCCGCGCCGACGTTGCTGCCTGTCGTCTGGACGCTGTCGCCAACGGAACCGACGGTATTGCTGGCGGATACGCCGAGGCGACGGACCTGCTCGCCATAGTTCTGGCGGGTGCGCGGATCGAAGATAGCGATCGGCGCACTGACGGCGACACTGGCTGCACTGCCGACCGTCTGGGCCGCGCCAATGGCGACCGCACCGACGGCGTCACCGATACCGACATCGGAATCGGTGATGGTCTGTCCCTCGATCAGCCGGTCGCCAATCAGCTTGACCACTTCCGGGCTCTCGGCGAATTTGCCGTGGTTCAGCCGGTCGCCGGTCTTGAGCTTGGTCAGATCGAGCACGGTGATGCCCTGCTTTTCCAGCTCGCTGCGATAGGGCTCGGCGCTCGGATCGATCTGGCCAAGGCGGTCGACATTGCCGGAGATGCGGCGCGACAGCGATAGCGCCCGGTCGTCTCGCGAGACGAACAGGGTGAAATGCGGCTTGTCCTTGCCGAGCGCTGCAAATTGCTGGCCGAAGACATCGACGTCGAGATCGGGAGACGCAAGGATGACGTTCTTGATCTTCGGTGCAACACGGCCGTCGCGGATTGCCATCTGCCTCAAGGCCTCGACGGCGAGCCAGGTGCCCATGGAGTGAGCCATGACGGTGATATCGCCAACGGAAGGATTGGAGGCGGCGCGGCGCAGCATTTCCTCCAGCGCATCACGGGAATAGTTGGCGCTTTCCTTGTCATAGGCATAGTCGAAGATGCTGGCGCGCGACGGCCAGGTGAAAACGACCGGCGTAACATCGGCATGGGAATCATGGACGATCTGCGCGAAGCGATAGACTGAATCCTCATAGCGATTGTTGAAGCCGTGCACGAAAATCAGCACGCGCTTGTTCTTCGACAGATGCGTGCGCAGCCAGGCCTGAATGTCGGCCACTTCGATCAGCGGGCGGACGGAGGTGGTGACGAAATTCTTCATGGGATCGCCGGGCAGCCGGCTCGGCCACTGCACTTGGCCGACCTTGCGATTGGCCTCCGGTGGGATCGAGACGCTAACGGCATCCACCTTCAAACCGGGGCCGCGCTCTCCCGAGAACAGAACGGCCGGATCTTTATCCGGCAGGCGGGTGGTGGCGACGAGCAGATCGACGTTGGAGGTACCAGGAACATTTTCGGCGACGGGCTGCATGACGCCGATCGGACGGCCGCCACAGGCGGTCAGCGACAGCGCCGCGATAACGGCGATAGCCTGGAAGAGGGCCTTCCCCCATCGGCCAGCATCTGCCATGCGCTGCATCGCGCCCCTCTTCATCGCAGTTCCAATGTCGCCGCCAACATACCTATGGAGGGTCACAGCGCAAGCAACGTTCGTCGTCTTCGCAACGTGATGTAGTGCTAATTCATCGGAGCGAGGCAAACGCGCAACGGTGGGTTGGAGGAAACTGTCGACGGGAATCTTGGGAACTGGAGAAATAAAAAGAGCCCGATGCGGGAGGAGGATGCATCGGGCTCTTGATCCGGATTGGCAACTGGGAGGAGGAGGAGTGTTGCCAATCTATGAAGGAGCGCTGGGAGGAGGAGTGCGCTGCCTTCGAGGGAGTAGATATAACCGCCGCGCAGGCATTAACAGATCGGCTTTCGCAATGCAGCAATGCGCTCAACGCAAGGCTTTTATCCGGATATACCGGAAAAGCCGCATAGCACGCTCAGTCAAAGCATTTTTGCGCCTATTTTCCAGCCGCAAAATGCCAAGGCAGAAGATTCACATCGTCGTGATCTAGCCTTTCACAGCACGCTCTGGCGAACCGACAGGCTGAGTTCAAGGCGTTTGTCGCGGTTATCGGAAGGACGCGCAAACCATAAAAAAGCGGCCGCTTCATCAGCGACCGCCCATTCAGTCTTTATTTGTCCAAGACGCTCGTCAAGCAGCCGCAAACGCCCTCTTGCCCTCAGCATCCAGCGCTGAGAACTCCTCATCGGACAGCGTGATGTTCACCGCCGCCGTGTTTTCTTCCAGATGCTTGACCTTACTGGTGCCGGGGATCGGCAGCATGACGGGGCTGCGTTTCAGGACCCAGGCGAGCGCGATCTGGCTCGGAGCAGCGCCATGCTTCTTGGCGATGATGTCCAGTAACGAACCATCCTTGGCGAGGTCGCCGGCAGCGAGCGGATACCAGGGGATGAAGCCGATATTGTGCTTGGCGCAATAATCGAGCACGTCCTCACTGGTGCGGTCGACAAGGTTGTAGCGGTTCTGGACCGTCGCCACCTTGAAATGCTTCGAGGCGGCCTCGATGTCGGCGATCGAGACTTCACTGAGGCCTGCGTGGCGGATGATCTTGGCATCGAGCAACGATTTGACGGCACCGAATTGTTCGGCGGCCGGCACCTTGGGATCGATGCGATGAAGCTGCCAGAGATCGATCTGTTCTACGCCGAGATTGCGCAGGCTCTTATGCGCCTGCTGGATCAGATATTCCGGGCGGCCCAGAGGAACCCAGACGTCGGGACCGGTGCGGGTCAAACCTCCCTTGGTGGCGACAACAAGCTTGTCATCATAATAGGGGTGCAGTGCCTCCTTGATCAGACGTTCGGAAACATCGGGGCCATAGGAATCGGCCGTATCGATGAAGTTGATACCAAGCTCCGGCAGGCGCTTGAGCGTACGGACGGATTCGGCGTGATCCGCAGGCTCGCCCCAGATGCCCGAGCCAGTGATGCGCATGGCGCCGAAACCGAGGCGATTGACGGTAAGGTCCCCGCCGATCTTGAATTTACCGGACTTGGCTGCGTTTAAATCTGACATGGTTTTCGTCCCTATAGTCTGGTTGAGGTTATTCGAAATCCGTAGAAGCCGAGACTTGTTCCCAGGCGTCGAACTCGGTCTTCAGCAGACCGAGCTTTTCGCGAACGAGACTAAAGGTGTCGCGACCTAACAGAAGATGGGTCGGCGGGTTTTCCGAGGCAATGAGCTGCAGCATAACTTGTGCCACCTTCTTCGGATCGCCGGGCTGTTTGCCGCTGCGTTCGCAGGCGATCTTATCGCAGACGTGTCGCCTTGTTGGACGAGGAGAAGATAGGTCAAAGCGACATTTTCGATACTCTCATCAATCGGAGATGTCCCTTTTAGAAAAACTGATTAATCTCAGACAAAATTAAAATCGTTCGGAGAGCGCTTATGCGTCAGGACGTGTTGGACGGGTTGGTGACCTTCGTCATCGTCGCGGAGGAAAAGAGCTTTTCAGCGGCAGCCGTGCGGCTCGGCGTATCACCCTCGGCGGTGAGCCAGTCGATCAGCAAACTGGAAGGCCGGATGCGGCTCGCGCTCTTCAATCGCACCACACGAAGCGTTAGCTTGACTGAGGCGGGTCTGCGCTATCTCGAACGCGTCGTGCCCGCCGTGCACGATCTGACGGCGGCCGCCCAAGAGCTTGGCGAGTCGGTAGACAGGCCCGCCGGACTGCTGCGCATCAATGTGGCACGCGCCGGCTATATGATTGCGCTCCAACCGATCCTGCGCGATTTCCTCGATGCCTATCCGGAAATCGAGCTGGAGGTGCGCATCGAGGGTTCCTTGGTCGATATCGTCGGCCAAGGGTTCGACGCCGGCATCCGCTTCGGTGATCTGGTGCAGCGCGACATGGTGGCAGTAAAGATCGGGCCGGCGATATCAGCCCATATCATTGCCGCGCCCAGCTATCTCGGCCGATACGGCATGCCGAAACATCCGCACGATCTGCTCAACCACAATTGCATCGGCTTTCGCCATTCCTCCAACGGGCAGGTCGAGCGCTGGGAATTCGAAAAAAACGGCGAGAAGATCGAACTTGCCGTCAACGGCCGGCTGATCCTCAACGATTCCGCTGCGCTGACGCAGGCAGCACTGGACGGCATCGGCATCGCTTATATGATCAATGGCTATATCGACCGGTTTCTCGACGACGGGCGGCTGGTGCGTATCCTGTCCGACTGGAGCCCGGCGCTTGCCGGCCTGACGCTCTACTATGCCGACCGCCGTCGCGTGCCGGCAAAGCTTCGGGTGTTGATCGACTTCCTACGCCATCGGCGGCAGGTCGAACCTCCGCAAACGGCGGGCGCCTTGACGTGAAATCAGCGATTGGGATTGCGTTGCCGCAACAGCGTTCCGATATCGGCGAGCGCGGCCCAGAGCTCTTCGAACACGTGACGGGCGAAATCCTGCAGTGACAGCTCCCCCCGGCCTTCATTCCAGCGCTCGCCACCGATGCGCAGCGTGCTGACGACAATTGCCGACAACAGACGCAGGCGAAACCGCTCCTCTTCGGCGCCGCTGCCGGAGCGGGCGTAGAGTGCTTCCGTCAGCTTCTCTTCGAGTTTGGCATATTTCAACTGGTTGCGGGCGCAAAGCGCCGGCGTGTCGCGGATCAAGACGGCTATAGCGAGGTGCTGCGGATCTGACGACGCCGCAAGCAGTGCTGACGTCAGAGCACCCTCAATGACCTCGGCGATCGACGCATCTTTGGGCTGCGCAGCGATGGCATCGGCCAGCTCGTCGGAAAAACTGTCCTGCCAGGCGAAAACTACCTCTTCCTTACTTGGGAAATAATCGAAGAAGCTACGCTTGGAGACATCGGCGGCCTCGGTGATATCCTCGATCGTCGTCCCGTCGAAGCCGCGTTCGAGGAACAGAGAGAGTGCCACCGATTCGATGCGCTCTCGCGTCTGACGGCGCTTGCGTTCGCGCCGGCCTTCCTTCACCTCGCCGTCGATCTCTTTCGCATCCGCCATGAACTGCCCCCGCTATGCGCCCGCTTCCCGCCGGTTCACATCGGCCGCGCCGGTTTCGGCAGCGTAGGCTGCGATCCCGGCATCCTCTTTCCTGTCATGATATCTGGAGCGATCGATCGATATCTCCAACGGTTTTCTGCGCGATATCCGGTAGACGCCGGCCGGCGGAATGTTGCGCATCGTGCCGCCGATGCGCTCCGCTTTCAGGCCGAGACGATTGAGAATCGACCGTGACACCGGGCAGCGCGGGCCGTAGGTGAACTGATAGAAAGCGCCGCCGGACCTCATTGTCGCAAAGGCGCCGCCGACGATCGCGGCGATCTTGTCGGGAGACATGGAGAGCAATGGCAGGCCGCTGACGACGGCGCCGAAAGGCGCATCGGCAAACAGGCCGCATTGGGCGAGCTGCGCCGCATCCATTTGCACCACACGCGCCTCGGGAAAGCGGCCGCGCAATCGAGCGGCAAATTCTTCGCCGAACTCGATCAACGTCAAGTCACTTTCCGGAACGCCGCGCTCCTTCAGCGCGCGCGTGAAGACACCGGTGCCGGGGCCGAGTTCGAGGATCGGACCGTCGAGCGCCTCAATCTCCTGCGTCATCAGACGAGCCAACCGCTCGCCGGACGGCGCGATCGCTGCGACACGCATGGGATCGCTGACCCAGGAGCGGAAGAACTGCACGAATTCAGCGCATGTCGTCTTTGTCGTCATCCCGGATCCAATCTTCAACGGAAATACCGAATACGACGCGATCAAGGTCCGAGCAGCGTGGCAATTCGAAGGCACCGCAGGCAATAGCGCGGCCAATATTGCCGATACGCAAACCACAATTGCGATCTCAGGGCAATGCATTTTTTAAATTGTTGTATTTTTGCATTTAATGCAATAATAAACCGAATACAAATATTGAAACCATTCCCTTGAAGATCATCGTGCTGAATTGGACCGCGAAAGACATTCCCTCGCAGGCCGGCCGCACCTTGCCGACGCTTCTCGCTGCGACACCTCCCGAGGCCGAAGGAGGCTTCATGTACGGTCTGGATGGCTTTGTGAATTGAAGGGACCGCCGGTGTGACCGGACTGAGAATGCCGGTGCCTGTTACGGCTTAATCGACGCCCTCCCCGCCCTCAAGCGGAGAGAGCTTTGCAAAAAGCAACATCACGGCCCGACGCACTGCCGGCGCGGACCGTTGGTCGGCTGGTAGGTGTTGTCGGAAACGCGATACGACCGATACCGGTTGGCGCACCAGCGGACATGCGCGCTTCCATAGGCCGGGCGCGCGATGGCACCACCGATGATCGCACCCGCCGCGAAGGCTGCTGCAGGATACCACCAGCCGTCGCTGTAGCGGCGATAGCCCGGGCGCGCATAGCGATAACCATGATAACCGCGCCAGTAGCCAGGGCGGGGGCCGGGGCGATAATGGCGATAATACGGGCGGTAGTATGGGCGATGGCGGTAGCGATATTGCACCTCGGTCACGCCATTGGCCTGGCCGGTCGTCTGCAAGAGCTGCGGCTGCGTCATGGGCTGTATCGGCCCGGCGGCGGCCGGATCGATGGATGAAACGGCGAGCAGGGCACTCAGGGTAGTGGCGCTCACCGCCGTCAAAAATCGGCTCACGGTCAATCTCCTCTCAAATCCCAGGGAGCTTGAGGAACGCGCACAGATTGAAAAAAGTTCCGGAGGATTCGACCGCTTGTGCAAGTGGGAAGCGTGGTTTATGAAGATAGATAGGAAGCCTATCTATCTTTTTTGGATCGCCATGGGTGAAACCGAACATCGTCAGGAACTTGAAGAGGCGATAGCGCTCGCCGAGGCATTGCGTCCCGCCCTGCATCGCCTTTATCGGCAATTGCGACGTGAAAACGATGCGCCCGGCATCTCGCCGCTGCAGGCGCTTCTTCTCGTCGCCATCCTCCAGCAGCCGGGCATGGGGGTTGCGGAGCTGGCACGGCTGGAGAACCTGCGTGGCCCGACCATATCGGGGCACATCAAGGCGATGGAACGCGGGGGGCTCGTTGCCCGCTCCGCTCCCGATCCGGAGGACCGGCGACGCAGCGGCCTGATCGCCACGGACAAGGGGCGGGCTCTGATTCAAGGCATAAAGCAGAGGCGGACCGATTGGCTCGCCTTCGAACTCGCCAAATTGTCACCCGAGGCACGCGCGGCCATTCGCGCCGCCATCGGCCCGCTCGGAGACATCGGACAATGACATCACAAGTTCGACCGGCCGCTCTGCAGCCGGCGGCGAGCGAAGACGACGCGCCCGACCGCCGCGAAATTCGTGCCGTCATCCTTGGCCTGATGATCGTGCTCGGCCTCGGGGCCATCGACCAGAGCATTGTCGCAACCGCCCTGCCGCGCATCGTCAGCGATCTCGGGGGCGTCACGCATCTATCGTGGGTGGTTAGCGCTTATGTTCTGGCCTCGACCAGCACCATGCCGCTCTACGGCAAGCTCAGCGATCAGTACGGCCGCAAGCCGATGATCTATGCGGCGATCCTGATTTTCCTTCTCGGCTCGGCGCTCAGCGGCATGGCGCAAACGCTGCTGCAGCTCATCATCTTCCGCGCCATTCAGGGCCTCGGCGCCGGCGGGCTGCTGCCGCTCGCGCAAATCATCATCGGCGATCTGGTGCCGCCGGCGAGGCGCGGCCGCAATCAAGGCTCGATCGCTGCCGTCTTCGCCGTCTGCAGCGTCATCGGCCCGATCTTCGGCGGCGTCATTACCGATCTGCTCTCCTGGCACTGGATCTTCTACGTCAACCTGCCGATCGGCGCGGTGGCACTCATCATGATCGGCCGCGCCTTGAAGCGGCGACATCAGGTACGCAGCCGCCGCATCGATTATCTCGGCGCCGTGCTACTGACCGGTTGCACCACCAGCTTCCTGCTGGCGCTCGCGCTCGGCGGCAATGAATGGGCCTGGAACTCGCCGCAAATTCTCGGCCTTTCCGGCGCGGCGCTTGTGCTCGGAATTTTCTTCGTCCTCCACATCAGGCATGAGCCCGAGCCGGTATTGCCACCCGATCTCTTCCGCAACCGACTGTTCGTCATCGCCTGCCTCGTGCTGGCCCTGACCTTCATGGGCATGCTTGGCGCGACGCTGTTCTTCCCGCTGTTCTTTCAGATGGTAATGGGCGTCACACCCTCGCATTCCGGCTTCCTGACGGGACCGCTGATGATCGGCTTCGTCATCTCATCCATGTTCAACGGCCGGGTGCTGCTGCAGCGGTCCGGTCGCTACAAGCCGGCTCAGCTTTGCGGCCTCGGCCTTGCGACGGCCGCCTTTGCCACGCTCGCCTGGGCTATAGCGATCAGCAAGGGGTTCGCGATCATCGAGCCGCCGATCTTCGCGCTCGGCCTGGGGCTCGGGCTGGTGATGCCAACCATGACGGTCGCGGTGCAGAATGCCCTGCCCCTTGCGCATCGCGGCGTCGGCACGGCAACGCTCGCCTTCTTCCGTTCGCTCGGCGGCCTGATCGGCGTCACCGGTTCCGGGGCGATCCTGGCCTATCGCGTGCGGCAGGCGACGGGCTCGTCCGGCAGCCTCGACCTGTCGTCGCTGACCGAAGGCGGCCTCAAGCAACTTGCCGCTGCGTCGCCGGAAGAGCATGCCGCGGCAATAGCACTTTACCGCCACGCCATCGCCATGACCTTCGCCACCGGAACCGTCATCGTGGGGCTGGCGCTGATCGCGCTGCTGTTCCTGCCGGAAATACCGCTGAAGATGCATCACGGCGAAGGTCCCCAGCCGCCGCGCTGAGACCATCGCACAAGCCCCGGGTAAGTCCATCTTCCTACAGTCGACGGCATCTGCGATGCGCCGCCCCAGCAGGCGCGCGTCGATCGACCGTCAAAGGCGGCTTCCGGCGTGATGGCTGCCATATTGGGAAGGAACGACCTATGGTCTCCGCATTGACCACGACCCGATTGCTCTCATCGCAAATGGCACTGCAGTTGCTGCAGAGCCCAGACGCTTCGCAGGATTCGAGCAGCGCGCCCCTGCTGGGCGATAGCAGCAGCAGCGATCTTTCGAGCCTGCCGTCGCAGTCGCAGGCATCGCTCACCAGCATGCTGAACGGCCTGTCGGCAAATCAAACCGACAGTTCCAGCACATCGCAATCCGATCCGGACATGACCAGCAGCTCGTTCATGGATCTCCTGAAACAGAACCTGCAGGACGCGGTCAAAAGCGAGGGCAAGGGAGGCCAGGCCCAGGCCATGCTCGACGCGCTCGACAACGGTACATTGACAGTTTCCGATCCCACCAAGGGCGTTTCGATCCAGGCATGGGATGTCGATGCCGACACCGAACAGGGCACGACCAGCAAGACCGGCGACACGATCCCCACCAGCGATTGGAACGACTTCCTGAAGGCTCACCTCGAACGCGGTTCCGACGGAACCTTCGTCAAGAATTCCGACGGCAGTTTCGTCGACAAGACCACAGGCAACGAGGCCTATTTCGGCCAGGTCGGCTCGCAGTATTACTACATCACCTGGCCGTCGGTCGCTTCCGACACAAGTGCGGAGAGTTCGGGTGTGTCTGCGTCCGAGAAGACGAGCACCTAAGCTTCTTCAGGACAAACTCGGGTGAAGCTTGTCCTCTCCATCAGCACGATCCAGCACGCCAGCGGATGGCAGCGGCGTCGGGAGAGAGCAACCCGATCTGCTCGCCACGTCGACGGAACCACCCTGTCCGACCATCTTCCTGATATTGTTTAGCAAAATCGAATTGATTGTGCCGGCGTACAGCTACACCCCTTTTGGGAGTATGTTGATCCAATCGTAGGATGTCTCTCCACCATTGGATTAGATGACAAAAATGTGAACGGCAATCACAGTTTCGTGAGATTTCCAACGTCTCTATCAACTGGGGGATTCCGATCATGCTTACAGCCACCGTGACCAAGCCAGCCTCCCTGGATACGCAAAGTATCGCGGTGGGACCGAATGCTTTCAGAGACGACTTCAATAAGAGGTCGTTTCAATTCAGTCACAACTTGGTTGGACATCGGCTATTCTCGCTTCCGCGCCTCGCCGAACTTGCGAAATCGCTGCTTGCGGACACAAGCACGAGAAGCGTGCGCTGGCAGGCGGGTGGAGCACCGCTAGATGCCGGCTGGGCCGTGCCGCTGAACGACAAGGTGGAGAGCGTCAACGAAGCGATCTCCAATCTGGCGGAATCAGGATCGTGGGTGCTGCTCTACAGCGTTCAGCGCGATCCCGAATATCGCGCACTGCTCGATCAGCTCATGACCGAAATCCTTGCCGATACCGGCTGCTCGCGGGACGAAGTCACCTGGGAAGATGCCTATATATTCCTCGCCTCGCCCAATGCCGTAACGCCCTATCACATCGACCATGAGGCAACATTCCTGTTCCAGATTCACGGCAACCGGACCGCCAACATATGGGACGCAAACGATCGTTCCGTCCTGTCCGACAAGGAAATCGAAAAATATTACATCGGCGATCTCAACGCCGCCAAATATACCGTCGAAAAACAAAGCAAGGCGACGGTCTACGCCTTGAACCAGGGGACCGGCGTCCATCACCCGTCGAAAGCGCCGCATGCATTCAAGAACGGCGATATCTATTCGATCGCTCTCGGCATTCATTTCTGCGTGCGCGATTGCGACCGGCAGGCGACCGTCTACCAGATGAACTATCTGTTGCGGCGCTGCGGCCTGAAACCGACGGCGCCTGGAAAATCCGCATGGCGCGACAAGCTGAAGACATCGATCCTCGGAATGTTTGCCGACAAGCATCCGAAGACCAAGCACGACATGCTGCGTTCCGGCTTCAGGAAAATGACAGCGCCGTTGCGCCTCTTTCTGAAATAGTGGCGGAGGGGCCGGCTGATACCTCCCACGGCATTGCGAGATGCCTCACGGGATGGCGGTACCTGAGACCACGATCATCCGAATTGGTATAATTGCGGCGGCAGCTCGCACGCTGTTTCGGAACCTTTGCCGGAGTTATCCAATGTCGCTTGTTTACAGACCCGCTCAAGCAGACGATTTGGCTGCAACCGATGCTCTGGTGGTTGCCGCCATCAACGATCTTACCGTTCGGCATGGCTTCGGCCCGATGGCGACAGCGAGCCCTCCCAGCTTTCAGCTCTTTTCGCTCAAGGACGACCCTGGCGGCCTATGGATTGCCGAGGACGACGGAGCGATTCTCGGCTTTGCCTGGAGTTGGGTTTGCGGGGATGTCTGGTTCCTCGCCCAGTTGTTCGTCGATCCCGCCCGGCAAGGCCAGGGCATCGGGAATGAGCTATTGGCGCGAACCATGGAGCACGCCCGGAAATCAGGTGCAGCTCACAAGGCACTTATTACGTTCACCTTCAATCGTGTCTCCCAGGGCCTCTACATGCGGCATGGCCTCTTTCCCAAGATGCCGATTTATCTTTTCAGTGCCGCGCGCAAAATGGTGATGCAGACGTTGCCCGAGCCGCCGTTACGCGCCATCGCGATCGACGGCAACGCCGCGACCATGGGAAAGCTTGCCGAGATCGACTTGTGCGCCATAGGCGCCACGCGTGAAAAGCATCACCGCTACCTGCTCGATGACCCGGCAACGACAGGGGTGCTGCTTTACGCCGGCAGCGACTGCGTCGGCTACAGCTATGTCGGCCCCAATGGCCACATCGGGCCTCTCGCGGTCATGGAGCCTGACATTCTCAAGGATGCCTTTGCGACCGCGCTGAGACTGGCGTCAGAGCGTTCTGCCGAGAACGTATCGGCGTTTCTGCCGGGCACGTGCGACGGCGTCCTCAGCCTTGCGCTCAAGCAAGGCATGCGAATCACCTTTCCAATGCTGCTGATGGCATCGCCCGGCTATGGCGATTGGATGCAGTATCTGCCCCGAAATCCGGGGTTTATGTGATCGGCCACAGCCTGCGGTAACGCCGAACCCTTGCAGATCAATCGCAACACCGCTATTTACCCGACGTCGGAAAAGGCAGACTTGGTTTGGTAAGCCCAAGTCCTTTTGGTAACGAAAGCTCTGGTCTTTGGCCTCGCGCATGAGACCCCCACGACGAACATCGGGTGCTACGCCAGCGCCCCATCGTTCGTCCGTGTGGTTCTCAAAGCTGAGGAACGCTCCGGTCGAACATTATCGACACAGGAGTTCGTTCATGCCCAACCGTCCCTTAGCTCTTTATGACGTCTTGATAGCTGGAGCTGGTCCCGTCGGCCTGTTTCTCGCCTGCGAGTTGCGCCTTGCCGATCTCTCGGTGCTGGTGCTGGAGCAAGCCGAAGACCCGCGCTCACCCTTGAAGCAATTTCCGTTCGGAATGCGCGGCCTCTCCGCGCCCACTCTCGAAGCCCTTTACCGTCGCGGATTGCTGGACGACATCGCCGCGGCGCAGCGTGCAAACGATGCCTCGGGCAGCACCGCGGCCGCCGCGCACTGGCTGCAGCAGCCGCGCCGCCCGGCCGGCCATTTCGCCGGTATCCAATTCTTCCACGACAAAATCGATAGCTCCAAGTGGCCGTATCGCCTGCCAAGTCCGGCCGGCGTCAACATGGCGGTCGACATGGAGACCCTCGAAGCCGTCCTGACCGCTCGCGCAACCGCCACAGGGGCCGAGATCAGGCGCGGCCTCGGCGTCGAGACGTTCGACAAGTCGGATGACGAGGTGACCATCCGTGCCGGCGGCGAGGCTTTTCGCTGTCGCTGGCTCGTCGGTTGCGATGGCGGGCGCAGCGCGGTGCGCAAGGCCGGCGGCTTCGATTTCGTCGGCACTGATCCCGAATTCACTGGCTATTCGATCGAAGTCGAGATGGCCGATCCGGACAGCCTCCGCGTGGGCCGCAGCTACACCTCCACGGGCATGTACACCTATGCGCGGCCTGGGACGATCGCGATGGTCGACTTCGACGGCGGCGCGTTCCACCGGACCCAGCCAATCACCCTCGACCATACACAAGCAGTGTTACGCAGCGTCTCTGGCACGGACGTTACGTTGGCGGCTCTCCGGCTCGCCACGACTTGGACGGATCGCGCGTACCAAGCGGTGTCTTATCGCAACGGGCGAGTGCTGCTTGCCGGCGACGCCGCACACGTGCACTCCCCGCTGGGCGGCCAGGGCCTCAATCTGGGGCTCGGTGATGCAATGAATCTCGGCTGGAAGCTGGCCGCCACCCTTCGCGGCGATGCGCCGGTCGATCTGCTCGATACCTATACGAGCGAGCGACATCCGGTCGGAGCGCAGATACTCGACTGGTCGCGCGCGCAGGTCGCGATCATGCGGCCAAGTCGGAGCTCGCGCGCGCTCGAAGCCATCCTCCGCGAGCTGATTGGAACGCGCGATGGCGCGACCTATTTCGCCGAACGTGCGTGGGGCGTTTCCCTCCGCTATGATCTTGGCAGCAGCCAACCGCTCGTGGGCCGCAGCGTTCCCGACTTCGAATTGGTCGACGGTACGAAGATTGGCGATCTTCTCAGGACAGGAAGGGGCCTACTTTTAGACTTTGACGTTCGCGCACCGCTTCATGGACTTGCGCGCCGCTGGAGCGGGCGGATCGCTTATGTCGCAAGTGACGTCAAGGATCGGCTGGGCTTGAGCGCTGTATTGGTACGCCCCGATGGCTTCGTCGCTTGGGCTGCCGACACCGCCCCCATTCTTGAGGAAGCTATTCAGGCTGCCGCGCGTTGGTTCGGCGAACCCGGGTAGGTTCGTTGTGACCATCATTGCTTTGGAGTGATGAAAAATGGCGCACCCGAAGAGATTCGAACTCCTGACCCCCAGATTCGTAGTCTGGTGCTCTATCCAGCTGAGCTACGGGTGCGTGGCCGAAACGGAAGAAACCGTTGGCGTGGGCGGTTCTCTAAAGGGTCCTTTCGGGGAATGCAAGTGGATTTGTGAAAAAGATCGCGATTTTCGCAAGCGATCTCGCGAAGGGGCTGAAAACACTCAGTTTTCGTGGAGGCTGCGGCTGCGGTAGTCGTCGAGCGAGACGGGGCGGTCGGGGATTTCGATGCGGAACTGCGTGCCGGCGACGGGTTTTTCTACCAGCGCGATGGTACCGCCATGGGCGAGCACCAGTTCGCGGGCGATTGCCAGCCCCAGGCCAGTGCCGCCGGAGCGGGCGGAGCCGCGAAAGGCGGTGAAAAGATTTTCCCGCGCCTTTTGCGGCATGCCTGGACCGGTATCGTCGACGGTGATGCTGACGACGCTGCCGATGCGGCGCGCCGATACCGTGATGCGGCGGATGCTGTCGGGCGCAGTCTCGGCGAAGGCGACCAGGGCCTGGTGGGCGTTGCGGCAGAGATTGTGGATGATTCGAAACAGTTGCTCGCTGTCGGCGTCGACTTCCAGATCCGGACTCATCTGCGCAACGAAGTCGATGCCGCTATCGGGATCGATCGCCAGGATATCGCGCACCTCGTCGATGAGTTCGAGAAGGTGCACACGGCGGCGGCGCGGGGCGGATTCGGAGGTCTGGCCGAAGGACAGCACCTCGGTCGTATAGCCGACGGCGCGGTCGATGGTGCGCAGGAGCTTTGGTGCAAAGCGCTTGACCATCGGGTCGTCGACGTCGACCAGGCGGTCGGACATCAGTTGCGCAGCCGACAGGATGTTGCGCATGTCGTGGTTGATCTTCGACACGGCGAGACCGAGAGCGGCGAGGTTCTTCTGCTGTTTCAACGTCTTTTGCAACTGCGACTGCATGGAAGCAAGATGGCGGCCGGCCACCGCCAGTTCATCGCGGCCCCCGTCCGCCACCAGAACGCGGCCGGGGTCTTCCGGATCATCCGAAAAGGTCTGCATGCTGTCGGTCAGCCGGCGGATCGGGCGGATCATCATGCGATTGATGGCGAAGAAGATCAGGGTCGCTGTGAACAGCGAAATCAGGATCGAAACGAAAAGGACGCTGCCGGAATAGGCGAGCATGGCGTTGCGCAGCCTTGTATCCTTCAACACCACTTCGATGCCGGTGCTGGCGTCGCCGCCGACGGGGCCGAAGACGCGGATGACGCGGTTGCCGCCGAATAGCAGCGTATCCAGGGCATCGCGCATCGCGGTCGGCAGGGAGACGTCGCTCAAATCATATTGCTCATCGACGGAAGACGGCATCTCGGCGGTCGCCAACAGCCGCGAAGCTCCATCCTTGCGCAGTACGATGGCGCGTGTGCCGGTTGCCATCAGCGTCTCCTTCTGGAGCGCGCGGGGCAATTCGACCGGCTGCAGACCATCGATGACGATGGCGGCGGCGGCAGCCGTGTTCAGCCTATCCTCCAGCCAGCGCAAACGCATATTGGCAACGGAGGGAACGAAGATCAGCACTTCGGCAAGCAGGATGAAAATGACGGTGAGCATCAGAAGCTTGCCGGAAAGGCCGCCGAAAATGCCGGTGGGACGGTAGAAACGAGAGCGACTCCGAGCCTCGGCCTTGCCGCCTTCGCCGGCGTTTCTGTCCTGCTCACTATCCATTTCGGCTGTCCCGCTTTATTTCAAAGCGATCTGATGACGACATATCGAAGCAGATAATAAGAGATTGTGACAGTTTTTCCAATCGCATCTGTGACAGCCCCGCTGTCAGCTCATGTCAAAGGCGGGAAAGGCGCGCCGGCGCGCCTTTCCGTCTGAGCCCAGGCGGGATCAGAATTCTTCCCAACCCTGCGCTGCCGGAGCCGCTGCACCGCCGCCCGTAAAGGCACTCGCGACCTTGCCCATCATGCGGCGTGCCGGCGATGCAACGGGACGATGCGTTTCGGTGCGTGCAGATACAGGTGCTGGGGCAGCGCCGCTATCGACCTTGAAGCGGGTGACAAGGCGGACGAGGCCATCGGCCTCGGTCGAGAGGCGATGGGTGGCGGCTGAGGTTTCTTCGACCATTGCGGCGTTGCGCTGCGTCACCTCGTCCATCTGGTTAACGGCCTTATTCACCTCGGTCAGACCGGTCGACTGTTCGCGGGCGGCTGTCGCGATCGAATGGATATGATCGTTGATCTTCAAAACCCGCGCCTCGATCGCCGCCAGCGCCTCGCCGGTTGCCTGCACCAGCTTGACGCCGACCTGCACCTCATCACCGGACTTGCTGATCAGCGCCTTGATGTCCTTTGCAGCGGTAGCGGAGCGCTGCGCCAGTTCACGCACTTCCTGGGCGACGACGGCGAAGCCCTTGCCTGCCTCGCCGGCACGGGCGGCCTCCACGCCGGCATTCAACGCCAGCAGATTGGTCTGGAAGGCAATCTCGTCGATGACGCCGATGATCTGGCTGATCTCTCCGGATGCCTGTTCGATGCGGCCCATGGCATCGACAGCGTTGCGAACCACAGTGCCGGAATGAGCGGCGTTCTCCTTGGCTTCCGTCACCATGACACTCGCCTCCTGCGCCCGCTCGGTCGAGCTTTGCACGACGGCGGTGATCTGGTCGAGCGCCGCCGAGGTCTCTTCCAGGGCGGCGGCCTGCTGTTCGGTGCGCTTCGAGAGGTCATCGCTGGCGGCGCGCAGTTCGTTGGTATTGGTATTGATGGAGCCAGTCGTCTCGCGCACTTCGCGCATGGTGCTCTTAAGGGTCGCAAAGGTGCTGTTGACGTTCTGCTGCAGTTCGGCGAAGGCGCCGTGGAACTCGCCATGCATGGTCTGGGTCAGATCGCCTTCGGCAAGGCTTGCAAGGACGCGACGGACCTCGCCGACACCGGTGTCGACGCTCGTCAGGAGTTCGTTGATGTTGCCGGCAAAGCGATTGAGGTTGACGTCGCCGTAATCCTTTTCGATGCGGCGGCTGAAATCGCCGGCGGCAGCGGCGGAAACGACGAGCGACATGCTGGATTGCAGATCGTCGCTCTTGGCGCGCATTGCCGTTTCCTCGGCATTCATGCGGCGCACGGCATTGCCGTTCTGCTTGAAAATATCGACGGCGGCAGCCATCTCGCCGATTTCGTCGGCGCGTCCGGCAAAGGGGATCTCGATATCGAAATTTCCGTCGGCCACCTGCTTGATGGTCTCGGTCACCTTGCGGATCGGCCGGCTCAGGTGCGCAGTGCCGATATACATGCCGAGGCCGGCACCGGCGCCGATTCCTGCCATCATCATGCCAAGCACGGCCCACAGGACCGTTTGTCGGAATTCCGTGACTTCGGCATCGACATCGGCAAGCGCCGCCTTATCGGTCTGAACGACCGCATCGATCTCGGCCTGGAATGCCTTGCGATTGGCCCGATTAGCGTCGTTGTTGCCCTGCTTGTTGGCAGCTTCCGGACTGTCCGTCAGGCCCAGCCGAACGGTCTCGGTGCGGAATGTACGGAATTCCCGGGCGCCATCCTGCAATTTGGCGAATTCGGCTTTCTGCTCCTCGGGGACCAAAGGCGACCAGGCGGCAAGCACCTTGTCGATCTCGTCAAGGTCTTTCATCAATCCATCGGCGAAGCCCTTGGCGTCCTTGCTGGAATTGGCCGCATAGATACCGCGCGATTCCATCACGACCGCAGTGACATAGCGGTTCAGGCGCTCGCCCATATAGGCACGGCTCGATGCGAGCTCGTAGGCCTGGAGCTGCCGGTCATATTGATTGACCGCGTAAAGAGCTGTTGCGCCGATCAAAAGCGCGGCACCAGCCATCACGGATACAAGCAGATTGATTTTACCACGAATCTTCAACGACATGCCCCTCCACATGCGGAGGCCCCCAAAAGGCCCGGGTTTCCCTGCACATTGTTAGATATCGACCAAAATCATTAAAGTTATCTTGCGGATATTTCGAATATAAATTTCCGAAACACTTTCTATCATCTGGCGAGTTTGCAGCAATGACTGCATCTAACACTATAAAATGACTGTATCTAATATTATAAAAAGCGAGGCTTAGTATGTAAGCCGCCTGCCTGCGGTTGCATCACCGGGACGCGTCGGCTGCGCAAAGCATTTTTGGCAGGAAAAGCCGGGTTCCAGGAATCTGCGCCGGTATAATTGACTTCCGGGGCCTTGATCCGTATAAGCCCGCGCACGTCCGGTCTATGGAGCCTGCATTTGCCGGCCAAGCCCGTTCGCCATAATCAACAACGCTCCTTGCTTTTAAAGCAAAGCTCAAGAAGGGCCGCACTCCGCGGTGTTTAAATAAATGAAGCGTACCTATCAACCATCCAAGCTTGTCCGCAAGCGTCGTCACGGTTTCCGTGCGCGCATGGCTACCAAGGGCGGCCGCGCGGTTCTTGCCGCTCGCCGTAACCGCGGCCGCAAGCGTCTTTCGGCCTAAGGGCCGGAATGCCCGATAAGATGGCGGGCGAATTGACGAATGAACGACCCAAAAAGACTGTCGGGCGGCTGAAAAGCCGGCCGCAGTTTCTTGCAGTCCGTGAAGGCGAAAAACGTAGGGGAAGCCTCTTCCTCATCGAAGTGCTGGACCGCAAGCTTCCCGACGCCGAACCTCGCGTTGGTTTTACCGTCACCAAAAAACATGGCAACGCGGTGGAACGAAACCGCATGCGGCGCAGGCTGAAAGAAGCCGTGCGACTTCATGCGGGATTTGCAATGCAGCCCGGACACGACTATGTGGTTGTCGCGCGGCGCGATGTGCTGACCGCATCTTTCGAGAAATTGACGGGCGAGCTCGTCAGCCGCATCGAAACCAGGCCGAAACACCGGCGGCCGGAAACGGACCGCTCCAGGAAAGTATGATGGAAAATAACCGCAATTACTTCATAGCAATTGCCCTGTCTGTGCTGATCGTCCTCGCCTGGCAGTTTTTCTACATGAACCCGCGCCTCGAAGCGCAGCGCCAGGCCGAACAGGCCGCCAAGCTGCAGCAGCAGACGCAGCAGGCTCAGACGACGCAAACGCAGACGCAGACCACTGCCGCAGGCACCGCCGTAAACGGCTCGCTGCCGGCAAACGGCCAGACCGCACCGACGACACTCGACCGCGCTCAATCGGTTGCCAAAACGTCGTCCTCGCGCGTCGTCATCGACACGCCCGCGCTTGCCGGTTCCATCAACCTGGAAGGCGCCCGCCTCGACGATCTGCAGCTCAAGACCTATCACGAGACGGTCGACAAGAGCAGCCCGATCATCACGCTCTTCAGCCCGGCCGACACCAAGGACGGCTATTTCACTGAGCTCGGTTATATCGGCAGCGATGCGACCGGGGCGGTTCCCGGCCCATCCACCGTCTGGACCCTTGCGAGCGGCGACAAGCTGACCGAGAAGACGCCGGTGACGCTCTCCTACACGAACGACAAGGGCATCACCTTTACCCGCACCATTTCCGTCGACGATCATTACATGTTCACGATCACCGACAAGATCGCCAATGCAGGTCAGGCGCCCGTGTCGCTGTCGAGCTATGGCCGGGTGACCCGTTATAACAAGCCGACCACGCCGACGGCCTATGTCCTGCATGAAGGCTTCATCGGCGTCATCGGCGACGACGGCCTGATCGAGACCAAATATACCGCCGCCGAAAAGGAAGCCGTCAATCCGGCGAAGGCAACCGGCGGCTGGCTCGGCATCACGGACAAGTACTGGGCCGCGACGATCGTGCCGCCGCAGTCGACGGCCTACGACGCCCATTTCTCGCATTTTACCGATGGCCAGCCGCGCTACCAGGCCGACTATAAGCAAGACGCCGTCACCATCGCGCCCGGCCAGTCGCAGGAGCTTAAGAGCCTGGTCTTCGCCGGCGCCAAGGAAGTGCCGGTCATCGATCGCTACGAGACGAGCTATTCGATCCCGCGCTTCGACCGCCTGATCGACTGGGGCTGGTTCTATTTCATCACCAAGCCGATGTTCAAGCTGATGGATTTCTTCTTCCATTTCTTCGGCAATTTCGGCGTCGCCATCCTCTGCACGACCATCGTCGTCAAGGCGTTGTTCTTCCCGCTCGCCAGCAAGCAATATGCCTCGATGGCAAACATGAAGCGCATGCAGCCGAAAATGGAAGAGTTGAAGGCCAAGTTCGGCGACGATCGCATGGGCCTGCAGCAGGCGACGATGCAGCTCTACAAGGAAGAGAAGATCAACCCGATCGCGGGCTGCTGGCCGGTGCTGCTGCAGATTCCGATCTTCTTTTCGCTCTACAAGGTGATCTATATCACCATCGAGATGCGCCACGCCCCGTTCTTCGGCTGGATCCAGGATCTTTCCGCTCCGGATCCGACCTCGATCGTCAACCTGTTCGGCCTGTTGCCGTTTGCCGCTCCGGCCATCCTGCATCTTGGCGTCTGGCCGCTGATCATGGGCGTCACCATGTTCCTGCAGATGCGCATGAACCCGACGCCGCCGGATCCGACCCAGGCGATGATCTTCAACTGGATGCCGCTGGTGTTCATGTTCATGCTCTCCAGCTTCCCGGCGGGCCTCGTGATCTACTGGGCCTGGAACAACACGCTGTCGGTCATCCAGCAGTCGATCATCATGAAGCGCCATGGTGTGAAGGTGGAACTCTTCGACAATCTCAAGGGCCTCTTCAAACGAAAACCGGCGCCCTCGAAATGACCCTCCAAGCCCCGCTCCGGCGGGGCTTTTCTTTGTTCGGCGGTAAGTGCATCAACGAGATTCCGGCATCGAAGAGGCTGATGGGTTGATTGTTAGAACTATAGGCCCGACACCGAACCCAGCATATTCAACGCCTCTGTAACGCGCTGCCGTGCTGACGCCGTGAGCCTGAGAACGGGACGAGGCGGCTCGAACCTGCCAAGATCGAGGGCGTCTGCAATCGCGAACATGACGCGGAAGCTGCCGAATTCCTTGAACAGCGACCACAGCGGCTCGAATGCTCCGTTGATGGTTCGCGCCTTCTCGATATCACCGCTTTGTGCCGCTCTCGTCAAAGCGAGCGCTTCGGCGGGCAAAAGCCCGGCAACGACGCTGTACCAGGCGTCTGCTCCTGCCAACAGAGCGTCGGCAGCGCCCCAATCGCCGCTATAGCCTATCGCGAAGCCGGATTGCGTTTCCGATCTCAGGCTCTCAAGCTCTGACCTGAGATCCCCGCCGGATGGCAATGGCATCTTCACGGCCTCGATGTTCGCGACCTTTGCCAGCCTGGCGATCAGCTTGTTGCTGAATGTGAACTTCGTGGTGCCGGGATTATTGTAGATGCACAAGGGAAGCTGACCGGCGTCGGCGACGGCTGCGAAGTGTTCATAGACCTCATCATCGGTGAGCGGCGTGTATGAAACCGGTGCGAGGAGGAGCGCATCCGCTCCTGCCTGCATGGCATCGCGTGCCAAGGCTTGAGCCTCATCCGTACGCATCGCCCCGACACCAACGATGACCGGTATCTTTCCTCCGACAGCCGACATCGCCGCATCGACGGCGCGACGTCGTTGATCGCGAGACAGAAACATGTACCCGCCCGTGCTCCCGAGCAGGCCGATCGAGTCAGCCTTCGCTGCGGCGATGCGTGTCAAAAGCCTGGCCAGCGCAGCGGTATCGATGACGCCGTGCTCGTCGGTTGGCGTGATCGGAAAAGCCGAAAGACCGTGAAAAAGCGCCATACCCAGTTTCCTTCCAACACCACGAAATAAGAGCTTTCATACCCACCGCATAGCATTCCTGTTCACCCCGGCGAGGTCACATTCCGCCGAGAAGTTTGAAAGCGATCAGCCACATGATGCAGGCGATGATGGCCTCGAGAATGCGCCAGGAGGCTGGCCGTGAAAAGATAGGTTTAAGTCGGGTCGCGCCGTATCCCAGTGAAAAGAAGAACAGGAGCGAGCCCGTCATAGCCCCTGCGGCAAACGCCGCCTGATGCCCAGGAAAGCGTGTCGCGACCGTCCCGAGAAGCACGATGGTGTCGAGATAGACGTGAGGATTGAGCCAGGTCAGCGCGAGGCACATGGCCATGGTCCTGCGGAAGCTCGCCGAACTGCTGTTCGTCACCGACAGAGCGCCCGTGGATCGTATCGCCGATAACAGGCTTTTGGCCCCATACCAGACGAGGAATGCCGTTCCGCCATAACGCATGGCAGGATCGAGCCACGGCAGCACCTCGACGACCTGCTTTAAACTTGTGACCCCTATGACGATGAGAATGGCGTCCGACAGGGCGCAAGCAAGGCAGACCGCGAAGACATATTCGTGGCGCAGACCTTGGCGAAGAATGAACGCATTCTGCGCGCCGATCGCGACAATGAGACTGAGCCCCATCGTCATTCCGGTAAAATATGTCGAAAAGGCCATGCCCAAATCGTCCGCCTGAAACCTCTCGGCTCCATAGACCGGAGCGTCGATTTAGGGTACTTAAACTTGCTAACACCAATTAAGCATAGCTTATTCATGATCGACTATCCGGCTCTTCGCGTTCTCTTCGCCGTCGTTCAAACCGGCAGCTTCGAAAAAGCGGCAGCGGTACTGAACGTCACGCCCTCGGCCGTTTCTCAACGGATCAAGCAACTTGAAGAGCGGGTCGGCACCGCACTTGTCATCAGAGGAACGCCCTGCATCGCCACGGAACAAGGCGACTGGCTTTGCCGGCACATGGAAAACGTCGGCATTCTGGAAAGCGAATTGCTCGAACATCTCCCCTCTCTCGGCGAGCGTGGAAAACTTCAGCAGCGGGTCACGCTTCAGGTCGCGACGAATGCCGATAGTCTTGGAACCTGGTTTCTGGAAGCAGCGGCTCGCTTCGCCAAAACGTCCGACTATCTTCTCAACGTTTCGGTTGACGATCAGGATTACACGGCGGAATGGCTTCAGCGCGGAAGGGTCATTGCTGCCGTCACCAGCATGGAGCAACCGATTTCCGGATGCCGCCGGTATTCCTTGGGCGCCATGCGCTACCATGCAACGGCGAGCCCCGACTTTGTTCGGCGGTACTTTCCGGACGGCGTGACGCCGGATGCCATAGCCTCAGCACCTTCATTGATCTTCAGTCAGAAGGATCGCCTTCAAATCGATTGGCTCCAACGTGTGTTCGGAGGAATTGACAGCAACGTGCCAACACACTGGCTGCCCTCCACACAGGGTTTCGTGGAAGCAAGCTTGCGAGGGATGGGATGGGGAATGAACCCGGTTCATCTCGTTCAAGACCATCTTCGGGCCGGGCGGTTGATCGAATTGGTGCCGGACACGCCGTTGGATGTCACCCTCTACTGGCAGATCAGCCGCCTCGCCGCAGACCGGCTTGCGCTACTGACCCAAACCGTCATCGACGTGGCAAAAAGATCGCTGATTCCGTCCTGAAGACCGCCTTAGGCCGCGGCCGACTTTTGAAGTCGTTGGCGATCAAAACTTGACTTTCGCAGGTAAAACCCCGAAGCCAGTCAGCCAATTGAACCGGAAGACCGCGAGCCTATGGCAGAACAGACGACAAAAGACGATAAGCCGCTTTTCGGGCGCCCGTGGATCTTCATCCGCGGTGTGCCGTCGATGAAGTTCCTGCCGCCGGAGGGACCTTTGGAAGTGGCTTTTGCCGGACGCTCGAACGTCGGCAAGTCGTCGCTGATCAATGCGCTGGTCGGCCAGAAAGGTTTGGCGCGCACCTCGAACACGCCGGGCCGCACACAGGAACTCAACTATTTCGTTCCCGACGGCTTTTCCGGCGAAGGCACCGACCTGCCGCCGATGGCCTTGGTGGATATGCCTGGCTACGGCTATGCCGAAGCGCCGAAGGAACAGGTGGATGCCTGGACGAAGCTGGTTTTCGACTATCTGCGCGGAAGGTCGACACTGAAGCGTGTCTATGTGCTGATCGACAGCCGCCACGGCATCAAGAAAAACGACGACGAGGTTCTGTCGCTGCTCGACAAGGCAGCCGTTTCCTACCAGATCGTGCTGACCAAGACCGACAAGATCAAGCCTGCTGGTCTGCCGAAACTGATTGCCGATACGGCCGAAAAGATCCGCAAGCGCCCCGCCGCCTATCCCGGCATTCTCGCTACCTCCTCGGAAAAGAGCGAGGGGTTGCAGGAGCTGCGTCAGGCGATCGGTCTCACCGTCGGCATTGCCATCTGACTGCAAGAGGCCGCAGCAGTTCTTTTTTCCGAAAAGATGTTTTCAGGGCAGATGGATCGTGCCGGAGGCGATGACATCGCCCGTGGGCTTGCCCGTCGGCGAACCGCCGAAAGGTTCGACGCTGACGGCGATGATCGCGCCTTCCGTCAGCTTGCTGTGGACTTCCTGCGGCAGAACGATCTCGCCCTCGCCGGTCTGCGGCAAGACGCCGAGCGCTTCGGCCGGCTCGCTGCCACGGATCAGCCAGAGTTCCAATGATTTTTCCTGAGGCTGGCCGGCGGCGACCGGCGTCACCTTCAATCGCCCGCTTGCGGCATCATAATCAGCCAGCAAATTGATGGCGCTGTTCTGTCCTGCAAGCGATGCGGTGAGCTGCCTGCCCGGTGTCGGTTTCGAGACATTGTTGGTCACCGTGAAAACCAGGACACCGGCGGCGATAAACAACGAGCCGAAGGCGACGGACCGCCAGAGCAGCAGCGAATTCCAGAGATGGGCGCCAAAAGCGCCTTCTCCGAAAATGCGCCTCTCGATCTTGGGAAATACCGAGGTCGCCGGTGCGATCACATCGTAATCGTCGTTGAAGCCCGAAAGATTCTGCTCCCAACGGCTGACGATGGCGGCGAACTGCCGATCGCTGCGCATGCGCCGCTCTACCTTCTGTCGGTCCTCCAAGGACAGTACGCCGAGCACATATTCTCCGGCCAGGACTTCATCTCGGGAGCGGCCTCCCTTGCTTTGATCGGGCGTACTCATCTGTCCATGCACTCTCTCAGTCTAATCAGGCTTCGGCGCAGCCAGGTACGCATTGTATTCAAAGGCACCGCATATTGTTCGGCGAGTTCCTGGTAGCTCAAGCCATCCACATAGGCGCTGCGAACGGCCTGGGCTCGATCAGCTTCCAACTCTTCCATGCACCTGTCAATCCGCCTTCCCTCTCCCTTCACCATTGCCCGCTCTTCGGGGCCAGGTTCGGTATCGGCAAGATCATAGGCCGTATCAATTTCATCTGCGACAGGTTTTCGGGCGCGGACAACATCGATTGATCGATTGCGCGCGATCGTGGTCAGCCACGGCATCGCCGACCCTTCCAAGGCGACAAAACGCTCGGCCCGCTGCCAGATTTTCACGAAGATTTCCTGCAAACTCTCCTCGGCATCCGTCCTGTTGCCGAGGATAGGCTGGCAGACGGCATAGGGTTTCGGACTGGTCTTTTTGTAGAGCACGGCAAAAGCTTTCTGGTCGCGCATCGCGACCCGCCCGATAAGCGCCTCTATCTCCTCGCTCGCCATCCGCCCCCGATCGCAGCTTCTTCATATTAACTTAAGCGAAAACTATCCGGCGACAAGCTCACTCAAAGGACGACAGGCTCATTCAAAGGATGAGACCGCGCGGGACGCGCGATATGACGCAGGAAAAACTAATCCCGTCATCATTATTCCCTCTGTCAAAAACTTGAGATAAAAGGCCGCGAACAATTCTACGGGGTGCCCCATGTCCGAATCCCAAAGCGAACTCCAGGCCAGCCTGCTGGCGCAGGCCCTGCCCTACATGCAGCGCTATGAAAACAAGACCATCGTGGTGAAATACGGTGGCCATGCCATGGGCAATGCCGAGCTCGGCAAGGCTTTTGCGGCCGATATCGCGCTTCTCAAACAATCGGGCGTCAACCCGATCGTCGTTCATGGCGGCGGCCCGCAGATCGGCTCCATGCTGACGAAGATGGGCATCGAATCGAAATTCGAAGGCGGCCTGCGTGTGACCGACGCCAAGACCGTCGAGATCGTCGAAATGGTACTCGCCGGTTCGATCAACAAGGAAATCGTCGCGCTGATCAACCAGACCGGCGAATGGGCGATCGGCCTTTGCGGCAAGGACGGCAACATGGTCTTCGCCGAGAAGGCGCACAAGACCATCAAGGATCCGGATTCCAACATCGAGCGCGTGCTCGATCTCGGCTTCGTCGGCGAGGTGGTCGAAGTCGATCGCACGCTGCTCGACCTCTTGGCAAAGTCGGAAATGATCCCGGTCATCGCGCCGGTCGCGCCTGGCCGTGACGGCGCCACCTATAACATCAATGCCGACACCTTCGCCGGCGCCATCGCCGGTGCGCTCAGCGCCACCCGCCTGCTCTTCCTCACGGACGTTCCGGGCGTGCTCGACAAGCAGGGACAGTTGATCAAGGAGCTCTCCGTCGCGCAGGCCCACGCGCTGATTGCCGACGGCACGATTTCCGGCGGCATGATCCCGAAGGTCGAGACCTGCATCGACGCCATCAAGGCGGGTGTTCAGGGCGTCGTCATCCTCAACGGCAAGACCGCGCATTCCGTGCTGCTCGAAATCTTCACCGAACACGGCGCCGGCACGCTGATCGTCCCTTAAGAAAAACACGCCCTCTCCATGTCAGGAAAGGGCGCGGATTCCGCATTGTCGGCAATTGCGCATTCCACCGAAATCGGTCGAACGCGTCAGGCACGGTGATCAGCTCTGCTGATAAAGCGCCTCGGCCTCGCTCTTCAACATTCCCATCACCGTCCGGTAGGGCGCGGGGCCGTAGCTGATACGGCTGACGCCGAGCCTCGCCATGGTGATGTTATCGGGCGTTGTCGGACGCACCATGATGTTGACGGGCAGAGGGGAGCGGTCACAGACGGCTTCGATCAGCTCCGCGTCCACAAGCCCCGGCGTGAAAAAGCCGCTGGCGCCGGCCTCGGCAAAAGCTTCGGCGCGCCTATAAGCCTCGTCCAGCAGGATCTGATGATGGGCGGTATCGCTTTCCTGCAGGAAAAGATCGGTGCGGGCATTGATGAACAGCGGTATTTCCCGCCGATCGGCCATCTCCCGGATGGCGCGGATGCGGGCGGCCTGCATCTCTATCGGATGAACGCCGCGGCCGCCGACCACCTGATCCTCGAAATTGATGCCGATTGCGCCGTGATCCATGATCTTTTCCACATTGGCGGCAACGGCATCCGGCTCTATGGCATAGCCGCCTTCGAAATCGATGGAGACCGGCAGCGGGCTCGTCACGGAAATCAGGCGGGTGATGACCGCGAGCAACGACAGCGGTATCGCCTCGCCGTCGCTGAATCCATTGGCGGCGGCGACCGACCAACTCCCCGTGGCCAGCGCCTTGGCTCCCGCCTCGGTGACCACCTTGGCCGAGCCGGCATCCCAGATATTGAAGAGGATCAGCGGATCGCCCTTTCGATGCAGCCGGGCGAACTCCGCTGCCTTTTCTACCTGACTCATCTTGTCCCCCTCCTCAAAAGCCCGACCGGGCGCATCATGTCCTTCGTAACCGAAGAGGCACAGACTCCTCTCCCCTCCGGCAAATAGCGCAAAAGCTTAGAAATCAATCGGTAAAACCATAGCCTGCATTGGAATAGCGGGCAATGTCTGCGGCATTTCTCATATACGCCGCATATTTTCCTTTTCCTCAGGCAACAGCGCGTGTCATAAGGCCGCCATGACCCAAACGAGAACGCTGCCTAAACCCGCCGATTTCTTGGATATCCGCGACTGGGTATTCGATCTCGACAACACGCTCTATCCGCACCATGTCGATCTCTTCTCGCAGATCGACAAGAACATGACGGCCTATGTTTCGGCACTCCTGCAGATGGAGCGAGACGAGGCGCGAAAGCTGCAGAAGCAATATTATCGCGACCATGGCACGACATTGCAGGGGCTGATGATCCATCATGGCATCGACCCCAATGATTTCCTGGAGAAGGCGCATGCGATCGATTACTCGGCGCTGATGCCCCAGCCGGAACTCGCCGCCGCCATCAAGGCGCTGCCGGGGCGTAAATTCATCTTCACCAACGGTAGCGTCAAGCATGCGCAGGCGACCGCCGGTGCGCTCGGCATCCTCGATAACTTCGACGACATTTTCGACATCGTTGCTGCCGATTACGTGCCGAAGCCGGCCGGTAGCACCTATGACAAGTTCATGAGCCTCAACCGGGTGGACACGAAGCGCGCCGCCATGTTCGAGGACCTGCCCCGCAATCTCACCGTGCCGAAAGCGCTCGGCATGAAGACCGTGCTGCTCGTACCGCAGAATCTCGAAGGCACCGTGGTCGAATGGTGGGAGAAGACGAGCGGCGCGGACGATCATATCGACTATGTGACCAACGATCTCACCGCTTTTCTCAAAACACTCGTTTAACGGTTTTTTAGGATCGGGTTACGAAAGTTTCATCCGCCTTACCGATGTTTAATTGGCCGTTTTTTGCCCTCCGCCATATCGTTTGACCATTCCTCGGCTCGAAAGGAAAAACGATGAACGGGAAAAAACTTCTTCTGGCAGGACTTTCCGCAACTCTTCTGGTCGGCGCCGCCGTTCAGGCAAGTTTTGCCGCTCCGCGGGACAACGACGGCATGGGCGGCCGTTGGCATCGGCCGGGATTTTCGCCGGAAGTTGCCTATGTGCGCATGCTCAAGCAATTCGACACCAATGGCGACATGAAAATTTCCAAGGACGAGGTGAAAGCCGGTGTCGACAAGATCTTCGATGAGATCGACACCAACAAGGACGGCCAGATCACCCCCGGCGAACTGCGCGCCTATCGCAAGGAACGCGTCAAGCAGTGGAAGGCTGAACATGCCAAGAGCGGCGACGATCAAGCTCAAAGCGATCAGGGCAGAGGCGATCAGGGCAAGAGCGATCAGACCAAAAGCGATCAAGCCCAGAACGGCGACAACCAGGATAGCGGCATGCATCGTGATCACCACCCGCACGGCCGCTTCATGCACGAAGCCGCTATGATGCGCACCACCATGCTGTTCCAACGCATCGATACGGATGAAAACGGTCAGATCAGCAAGCAGGAGGCAGAAGACGCCGCCAACAAGCTCTTCGACCGCATGGACCGCAACCATGACGGCGTGATCTCGCTGGACGACATGCCCGACCGTCCGCTGCTCTGAATATTTAATTGGGCATCATCCACAAAGGCCCGCCTCGCAGATGCGATGGCGGGCCTTTCGTTTCAATGTCCGTTATCGTGCTCGTAGAAATCCGCGACGATCTTCCAAGCCTCATCGGCCGTGTCGACGAAGCTGATCAGCTTGACGTCGTCAGGCGCGATCGTGCCGAATTCGGCGAGCGCATCGAAGTTGATGATGTCGCGCCAGAATTTTTCACCGAAGAGGATCAGCGGCAGGCGCTCCATGCGGCCGGTCTGAATGAGCGTCAGGCATTCGAACAGCTCGTCCAGCGTGCCGAAACCGCCCGGAAACACCGCAATCGCCTTGGCGCGCACCATGAAATGCATCTTGCGGATTGCGAAATAATGGAAGTTGAAGCTGAGTTCCGGCGTCACATAGACATTCGGCGCCTGTTCGTGCGGCAGCACGATGTTGAGACCGATGGAAGGCGCGCCCTCTTCCGAAGCACCGCGATTGCCGGCCTCCATGACGCCGGGGCCGCCGCCTGTGACCACCACATATTCATGGAAATCGAAACCGGCGGAATAGCGCGCGCAAAGCCTCGCAAATTTGCGGGCTTCCTCGTAATAAACCGATGCCGCCTCAAGATTGGCCCGCTGCACGTCGTTGCGCGCTGCCCAGGCGCTGGTGCCGGGCGCGGGAATACGTGCGCCGCCGAACATGACCACCGTCGATTTGATGCCGCGTTCGGTGAGATACATCTCGGTCTTCAACAGTTCGAGCTGCAGCCGGATCGGTCGCAGTTCCTCGCGGCAGAGGAAATCTTCGTCGTCATAGGCGAGCCGGTAGGACGGCGACATGGATTGCGGCGTCTTCGGCACGGATTCGGCGCGCTTCTTGTCGGTCGAGCTCGACTTCAGGGGGTCCCATACCCCATCCTTGCGCCTCAGTCTGCCGTTCTTCGCCTTGCTCATATACTCATGCCTTTCAAACCGATCATCACGGGCCGCTCCCGCTCACAGAGAGGAATGGCCAAGCTCTTGCATATGCCCTACAACGCCTCGAATCCAAGCTCAATCGGCGCGGAAAAGACATTCCATTCTCGATGTCCATGCTATAGGACCAATCGACCGCTTCCGGACCATTTCCGGAAATTACGATAGGCACTGACGTTTTAAGGAATTCCCATGAGCGCTAACGATCTCGCCTCCCTCGAGAACTCCATCGAGGCTGCCTTCGACAATCGCGACAATGTGAACGCGTCGACACGCGGCGAAATCCGCGACGCCGTCGAGACGGCGCTCAATCTCCTCGACAGCGGCAAGGTCCGCGTGGCCGAGCGTGGCTCGGACGGAAATTGGACAGTTAATCAGTGGCTCAAGAAAGCCGTGCTGCTTTCCTTCCGTCTGAACGACATGCAGATCGTCGAAGGCGGCCCAGGTGGTTCGACCTGGTGGGACAAGGTGCCCTCGAAGTTCGAAGGCTGGGGTGAGAACCGCTTCCGTGAAGCTGGCTTCCGCGCCGTGCCGAACGCAGTCGTCCGCCGCTCCGCCTATATCGCGCCGAATGCCATCCTGATGCCCTCCTTCGTCAATCTCGGCGCCTATGTCGGCGAAGGCACCATGGTCGACACCTGGGCGACCGTCGGTTCCTGCGCACAGATCGGCAAGCATGTGCATCTCTCGGGTGGCGTCGGCATCGGCGGCGTGCTGGAGCCGATGCAAGCCGGCCCGACGATCATCGAAGATAATTGCTTTATCGGCGCGCGCTCGGAAGTGGTCGAAGGCTGCATCGTTCGTGAAGGCTCGGTGCTCGGCATGGGTGTCTTCATTGGCAAATCGACCAAGATTGTCGATCGCGCTACCGGCGAGATCACATATGGCGAAGTCCCGCCCTACTCCGTCGTCGTCGCCGGCGCACTGCCGAGCGGCAACACCATGGCGAACGGCCAGCCGGCTCCCAGCCTCTACTGCGCCGTGATCGTGAAGCGCGTCGATGAAAAGACCCGCTCGAAGACCGGCATCAACGAGCTGCTGCGCGACTGATTACGCAATTTTTTGGAAGCGCGGTCGTCATATCGCGCTTCCCTCATGCTTGCCGGGTGGGCATGCCTGTGCGATTGCTGGAATCGCGGCAAAGATTTTCGGCCTATCGCCGATCCTTTGCCATCGCTTTGCCATTTCTCGCCGGATAAGTTGCCTCCGATGACCGTTACCGATCCCGTCACAAACCTGCAAACTCTCATTCGCTGTGCCTCCGTCACGCCTGCCGAAGGCGGTGCGCTGACTGCGCTCACCGATATGCTGCTGCCGCTCGGCTTCAAGGTCGAGCGCATGACGGCGAGCGAGCCGGGAACGCCCGATATCGAGAATCTCTATGCCCGCCTCGGAACGGAGGGTCCGCATCTGATGTTTGCCGGCCATACGGATGTCGTGCCGGTCGGCGACGCTGCTTCGTGGAGCCATCCGCCCTTTGCCGCCGAAATCGCCGATGGCGAGCTTTTCGGCCGCGGCGCGGTGGACATGAAGGGCGGCATTGCCTGCTTCGTGGCCGCTGTGGCGCGTCATATCGCGAAGCATGGCAAGCCGGCCGGCTCCGTCTCCTTCCTGATCACCGGCGACGAAGAAGGTCCGTCCATCAATGGTACGGTCAAGCTGCTGCAATGGGCAGCGGAGCGCGGCGAGACATGGGATGCGTCGCTCGTCGGCGAGCCGACCAATCCCGACCAGCTTGGCGATATGATCAAGATCGGCCGCCGCGGCTCGATCTCCGGCTTCATCACCGTCCACGGCGTTCAGGGCCATGCCGCCTATCCGCACCTTGCCGACAATCCCGTGCGCAGCATCATCAAGTTGACGGAAGCGCTGCTCGACCCGCCTTTCGATGCCGGCACGGACAATTTCCAGCCGTCCAACCTCGAAGTGACGACGATCGATGTCGGCAATGCCGCCACCAATGTCATACCCGCCAAGGCGACCGCCGCCTTCAACATCCGCTTCAACGACACCTGGACGGTCGAGACGCTGAAGGCCGAGATCCTTGCACGCCTGGACGCCGCGGCGGCCGACGAGACGCTGCGTCCCGGACGCTCGCCGGCGAAATACGACATCACCTGGTCGGAGCGTCCGAGCCATGTGTTCCTGACGCGCAACAATGCGCTGATCGCCTCGCTTTCTTCCGCCGTCGAAAACATTACCGGTCTAAGGCCGGCGCTTTCGACCACAGGCGGCACTTCCGATGCCCGCTTCATCAAGGACTACTGCCCTGTTGTGGAATTCGGCCTCGTCGGCCAGACCATGCACATGGTCGATGAACGGGTCGCGCTATCGGATCTCGAAACACTCACCGAGATCTATGAGACCTTCCTTCAACGCTGGTTTGCGAATGCCGACCTTTAGGGAAGTCCAATACTACCTGGCGGGCCTGTGGCTATTGATCCGCATGGACGCGCGCGGCTTCCAATATCTCGACATATCAGACCGCGGCATGTTGCGGTCGTTCTGGGCGATCCTCTGGAGCCTGCCGTCCATCGGCATTTCATGGCTCTGGTGGCAACAGGCCTATCTCACCGCCATGCCGCCGGAAACCTCGACCGGCATGGCCTTCTTCTTCCGCCTGGCGCTGGTCGAGGCGGCAAGCTGGCTGGCACCGTTGATATTCGCCGGCGTGCTGCTGATGATCTTTCGTTTCGGCGACAAATTCGCGCCCATCGTCGTGGTGGTCAATTGGCTCGGCTTGCCGACCTCCTATCTCAACTCCCTGCTGATTGCGCTGCTCGCCTACGTGCCGGGCTCCAGCGGACTGGCGGCCATCCTGTGGCTGGCGCTGATGATGGCGATCATCTTTTCGCTGGCACGTATCCTCCGGATGATCTGCGGCACGCATCCGCTTTTCGTCGGCGCGCTGACGCTGATACTACTGATCCCGACCATGCTTTTGACGGATTTCCTGCAGCGTTTCCTTGGCATCTATCCGCCGGGTTGAGCGGTCAGGCACCTCTGACAAGGCTTCTCGCGCAGGCAGAGCAGATCGCGCGACAAAAGACCTGCGTCGGTATCTGGCTGGACACATTCAGCTTCCAAGCTCCCGGGTTTTACGAAAAGAACGGTTATGAGCGGTTTGGGACTTTGGAAGACTATCCGAAAGGGCGGGCGCGCATCTTTTTTCGCAAGGTCTTCTGAACCGGTAGCCTGCTGGGTGCAAGGGTCATTTACCTCTCTTCGCGGTAAGAAATTGATAGGCTACAGCCCAATATTTTCAGTCACGATGAATATCTAAAATATAAACCATATATTAACCGCAATATTAATGTATTTCTACAATAGATGGGCATTAACACATTCCTGTTTATCATAGCTGGCCTGCATGATGCAGCAATAAATTAGAGAGCTATGATATGCTTGATCTGACAAAGATGATGCAATTACTATTGTTTGCAGCTTTGATTATCTTATTTTTCCGGTGGGTGGTTGAGGACATGAACAGGTGACAATCAGTTGCACCTGAGGATCTCAGTACCGCGATAACCTGCTCTCAGCAGTCTGCTACCCAATCGAGTCCCTCCCAAATATTGGCATGGCGCTTCGCCAGACCGCGACGCGTGCGGCTACACTTTTTATGTTGACGCAATTCGTGGCAATGGCGCGTTCATGTTCAATTTCGGTGGCGCAGCCCCGACGCTGCGTGTGTCGATGCCTGATGGGCTGGATGCCGCTCTCGGGGCTGGGGCTGTTACGGCATTCGTCCCGAGGGCATTGCTATTGTAGAGGGTGGAACCGACGCGGAAATGTTGTCGAAAGATAGTGTCGCTGACAGGCATCCCGAGCCGTTCAACGGCGGCTAGAGCGGGGTGCCGAAAAGTGTGTGCGGTTTTCGGGCGACATCCCGCTCTAACTTTTTGATTTAGAGCCGGATGATTTCAGGTCGATTCGACCTGAAATCATCCGGCTCTAGGAATCGTCCTGTTCGTCATCGGCATCAACAGGCCCAACGCTGTCGCGATAATCCACCTGCATGAAATAGAGCCCGTCCGGCGGAGCGACCGGACCGCAGGCCTTGCGGTCTCGCGCGTTGAGCGCAGCGCGCACGTCGTCCACAGTCCACTTTCCCTCGCCCGCAAGCTTCAGCGTGCCGGCGAAGGAGCGGATTTGATTGTGCAGAAAGCTTTGCGCCGTGGCGCGGATTTCGATCAGCTCGCCATTGCGGGTCACATCCAGCCGGTCGAGCGTGCGCACCGGGCTGTTCGCCTGGCAATGTGCCGAACGGAAGGTGGTGAAATCATGCCGGCCGACCAGCGTCTGCGCTGCTGCGTGCATGACCTCATGATCCATATCCTTCGGCACCCACCAGGCACGCCCTGCCTCCAGTGCCAAGGGCGCGCGGCGGGCGATGATGCGATAGAGATAATGGCGGCGGATGGCCGAAAAGCGGGCGTCGAAATGCGCATCAACTTCGACGATGTCGAGAATGGCGACCCGCTCTTTGGCGAGCCTCAGATGCGCATTGAGTGCGTTGCGGAGCGTATAGGTCTTCCATTCCTTGGAGAGGTCGGCATGCATGACCTGACCCATGGCATGCACACCGGAATCGGTGCGTCCCGCGCCGCGGATCGAAACCGTCTCGCCCGTCAAAGACAGGATGGCGCCTTCTATCGCGCCCTGCACGGAAGGACCGTTATCCTGGCGCTGCCAGCCAACATAGGGGAGGCCGTCATATTCGACGGTCATGCGGTAGCGCGGCATCAGGCTGATCCCGTCGCCAATATCGTGCCCGGCGCAATCGGCGTGCCGCGCAGGAAATCGGCTGCAGTCAGAAGCTTGCCGCCGGCCTTCTGCAGCTTCGTCAGCCGGACGGCGCCGGAACCACAGGCAATGACGAGATCACCGGTCAGCACTTCACCGGCTGCGCCCTCACCTTCGGCAAGTTCGGAACCAAGAACCTTGATGCGCTCTGCCCGGCCGGCGATTTCGGCCTCGAACCAGGCGCCCGGAAAGGGCGAGAGGCCGCGAATGTGATTGTGAACATCCGCAGCCGGCTTACTGAAATCGATGCGCGTCTCACCCTTATCGATCTTGGCAGCGTAGACGACGCCCTCGGCGGGCTGGTCGGTCAGCGGCAGTTCATCGTGCTCGAGCTTGTTCATCGCCACGACCATGGCCTTGGCGCCGACCAACATCAGCTTGTCGTGCAGCTCGCCCGCAGTCATCGTGTCGCCAATCTCGACTTCGCGCGTGAGAGCGACCGGACCGGTATCGAGGCCCTTGTCCATCTTCATCACCATCATGCCGGTCTTCTTGTCACCGGCCATGATCGCCCGCTGGATGGGTGCGGCACCGCGCCAGCGCGGCAGCAGCGAGGCGTGGCCGTTATAGCAGCCAAACCGCGTGCCCGTGAGGATCGCCTCCGGCAGCAGCAGGCCATAGGCGACAACCACGGCGACTTGGGCATCGAGTTCGCGGAAACGCTGGCGCTCTTCCGGGTCCTTGAAATTGACGGGTGTGAACACCGGCAGGCCCAGCAATTCCGCCGCCTGATGCACCGGCGACTTCTGCAGGTCGAGCCCACGACGCCCGCCCGGACGTGGCGGCTGTGTATAAACGGCACGAACGCGGTGCCCCACATCGACCAGCAGCCGCAAAGTCGGCACGGAAAATTCGGGCGTACCCATAAAGATGATGCTGAGCGACATTCGATCCGTCCGACTAAGAGATATCTAGTTTGGCATGATCGTGCCCAAAAACCGCTTCGCACTTTTTGAGATCATGCATCAGCCGCCTTCAAACGGGTTTACGAGCTTCAGATCAAGCCCCTCGAAATCTTTTGTGTTCCGCGTCGCCAATGTCGCACCATTGGCCAGGCAGATGGCTGCGATCATAGCGTCCTTGGTTTCCATTCTTCGGCCTATCTTGTGGCGTCGAGCAGAAATTATTCCATATTGATGGGCCGCATTGCTTGAAAAGCCCAGAACGCGGCCGGAAAACTCTGCCTCTATCGCATCCAGCTCCGCGATCAGTGTCGCTTTGCGCTTGCCATCAGCCAGGAGCTCCAGTCCGAAGCGAATCTCTCCAATGGTGATGGCGGTTACGAAAACCGATTCGACGGCAAAGCCATCAAGCCAAGACAATATGCGATCGCTGTGCAGTCGCCCTTGCAGCTCGGAGATGACATTTGTGTCCAGAACAATCATCTGGGATTATACCGGCACAAACTATTCGAAATGCGGCGGCTCGCGGTCCGGCGCATGCCGAAAAGCATTGATTGCCTCGATTTCTTCTTCGCTCAGCTTCTCTGCACCAAGAACCGCTCTTAACCGCAGACCTGCTGAACTGTTCAAATCCTGCTGCCGTCCAAGCGACTGACGCAGCAGAGCGATCGCCTCTTCTGAAAGGCTTCGGCCATGCCGGCTGGCATTCGCTTGCAATTGCTTCTTTAACGCTTCGTCCACGCCACGCAGCAAAAGATCGCCCATTCGCGCCTCCAAATTGATATCAATGATATCATAGGCGCTTCAAGCTCATCTTTCAACAGTCGCTGCTCAGAGCGCCTTCGACTTCGCTGCCTTGGTGAACTTCTTGATCACCATGTCGCGCTTCAGGCGCGAGATGTAGTCGATGAACAGCACGCCGTTCAGATGGTCGATCTCGTGTTGGAGACAGGTGGCGAGCAGGCCGTCGGCTTCGACGATCTGTTCCTTGCCGTCGCGGTCGAGATGCTTGACGGTGACGCGGGCCGGACGCTCGACTTCGGCGTAATAATCCGGAATGGAGAGACAGCCTTCCTCATAAACCGAGCGTTCGTCGGAAGAGCTGACGATTTCGGGATTGATGAAGACCAGCGGCTGCTTATCCTCCCCTTCACGCGACACGTCGATTACCAGCATGCGGCGGGGAACGCCGACCTGGATGGCCGCAAGGCCGATGCCTGGCGCGTCATACATGGTTGCCAGCATATCGTCGGCAAGGCGTTGAACTTCGGTATCGACGCGCTCAATGGGCGCAGAGGCCTGGCGGAGCAACGGGTCGGGCAAAATGATGAGTGGCTTGATCGTCATGAAGTTTCCCATAACGCATCTTGCTGTGCGATGGAATTATTTAGATGGCGGTTGACGGGTGTTTTTTCAACGTTTGCGACGTCAGGTCGATCATAGCTCTCTAAAATTTTGTTCACGTTTTGATCTGGATATTCTCCACGATTTTGTTATGGTGCCGGCACGAGTTCCACGAGTATTCGATATCATGTCCTTTTCATTTTTCGGCCAAGACATTCCCGCAGTGCCGTTACTCATCGGCCTGGTCATCCTGCTGCTGATCGCCGTCATCGTCCTTGTCATCAACAATAGAGGGCGACTGACCGAAGAAGATATGCTGCGGGCCGAGGATGCCGAGCACAATATGGCGGCGCTGCTGAGAGCCCAGGCGGAAATGCAAGGACGGCTTGCGACCATGGCCGAAGTATTCGGCTCGCGGCAGGCGGAGTTCAACCACGCCATCAATCAACGACTCGACGGCATGTCGCAGCGGGTGACTGCGACGATTGGCGAGC
This sequence comes from Rhizobium sp. CB3090, assembly GCF_029714285.1. NCBI lineage: Bacteria > Pseudomonadati > Pseudomonadota > Alphaproteobacteria > Hyphomicrobiales > Rhizobiaceae > Rhizobium > Rhizobium sp. CB3090. The sequence continues at coordinate 58,202 of NZ_CP121662.1, read as the reverse complement.
AGACTCGCTCGACGCATGAGAACCTGCGCCGCTTGCAGGAGCGGCTTGCCGTTATCGACGCCGCGCAGAGCAATATTCAGTCCCTTGCCAAGGATGTCGTCGGCTTACAGGCAATCCTCTCCAACAAGCAGACGCGGGGCGCCTTCGGCCAGGCCCGGATGGAGACGATCATCGCCGACGGATTGCCGATGGGCGCCTATGCCTTCCAGCCAACGCTCTCCAACGGATCGCGGCCGGACTGCACCGTGCGCATGCCGAACGGCTCGCCGCCGCTGGTGATCGATGCCAAATTTCCGCTGGAGGCATGGAACGCCATCCGCAACGCGGCCGCAACAAGCCCTGAACAGGGCAGGATTGCCGCGCAGCAATTCCGCCGGGACCTCGAAGTGCATATTCGCGATGTCGCCGAGAAATATCTCATTCAAGGGGAGACCCAGGATACGGCCTTCCTCTTCGTTCCCTCCGAATCGATCTTTGCCGAAATCCACGAGAATTTCGAAGCGATTGTGCAGAAGGCGCAGCGCTCGCGCATCGTTATCGTCTCGCCGTCACTGCTGATGCTGTCGATCCAGGTCATCCAGGCCGTGTTGAAGGACCAGCGCATGCGCGAGCAGGCGCATGTGATCCAGGGCGAAGTGGCGCAGCTCATGACCGATCTTTCTCGCCTCGACGAGCGAGTGCGCAAGCTGCAGGGGCATTTCGCCATGGCGCAGAAGGACGTCGACATGATCGTCACCTCCGCCGACAAGCTGGCACGCCGCGGCGAAAGGATAGAAGCGCTGGAATTCGAAGCCGCCGGCGAGCCGGCGAAGGCGCCCGCCGAGGACCGGCCGAAACCGATCGACAATCGCACCGGCCAACTTAAGCTCAGGGTGGTTGACGAGGACTGACTGCTTCGGGCAGTGTCGCGCCAAATCAATGCATGATCCCCAAACGTATGAAGCGGTTTTGGGTGGGATCGCGCAAGATCAACACGCAGGGCGAAACACTCATGATCACTATTTTCGGCTCCATCAATATGGACCTCATCGCCACCACCGACCGTCTGCCGAAGCCGGGCGAGACGGTGGCGGGCAACGGCTTTTCCACCGCCGCCGGCGGCAAGGGCGCCAACCAGGCGCTGGCAGCGCGGCGCGCCGGCTCGACGGTGCGTTTGACCGGCGCCGTCGGCAATGATGGTTTCGCCGTGCCGGCACTTGCCCTGCTCGATGCCGCCGGCACCGATCTCTCCACCGTCAGCCAGATTTCCGAGCCGACCGGCACCGCGCTGATCCTCGTTGGCGGCGACGGCGAAAACATGATCGCCGTCGTGCCCGGCGCCAACGGCACGATGGCGGCCGAGGATGCGACCAAAGCCGTCGATGCTCTGAGCCCGGGCGATACGCTCATGCTGCAATTCGAAATCCCGGTCGCAGCCGTCGAGACGGCGCTCGCAGCGGCAAAGGCCAAGGGCGTCCGCACCGTTCTCAATCTCGCACCCCTCATTCCCGATGCCGCACGGCTCGGACGCCTTGCCGATATCGTCATCGCCAACGAGACGGAATTCGAGAGGCTGGCAGGCCAGGAAAACATGTCGACCGGCGGCCGCGAGGCGGCACTTGTCCGCCTGCACGCCGAAACGGGGCAGACGCTGATCGTCACGCTCGGCGCCGACGGCGTCATCGCTATCCGCAATAGTGAATTGTTGCGCGCCAAGGGCCTCATCATCGAACCGGTCGATACCGTCGGCGCCGGCGACACTTTCTGCGGCTATCTGGCCGCCAGCCTCGACCAGGGTCTCGATTTTCACGTAGCGCTGCGTCGCGCCGCCGTCGCCGGCTCGCTGGCTTGCCTGAAACCAGGTGCCCAGCCGTCGATCCCAAGTGCAAGCGATGTCGCTGCACATCTTTGAGACCTGTCATTCCTAGCCGTGGAAATTTAATTAAATTTTTGCGCTTCGCGATCATTCTCCTCAGGCCTGCCGCGCATGGCTGTCTCGCAGCGGCAGGCGCTTTCACGGCGGTCCCATGATGGGGCCATCCTGTGCTGACCTTGCATCCGGATAATGTGCATCCGACGCATCGTTCTCTCGAGGAAATGATGTCCATCTTTCGTATGAAATCGCTTGCGGCCAAGCTCATCCTGGTCACTGGGGTAGCGATTGCGCTGGTTCTGTTCGTCTCCAACTTCCTGCTGATTTCGCAGAATCGCGATCGCGTGCAGATGCTGACCATGGATCAGGCCAATAGCGAGGCCAAATCCATCTCCAACGAAATTGCCGCCAATGTCGGCGAACTCGCCAGCGCTGCCCGCTCCATGGCCGCCATTATCGGTCGCGGCCACGAGGGCCACACCTTCGATCGCAAGGGCATCATCAATATCCTCAAGGCCAATGTCGAGCAGAACGCCTTCGCCTTCGGCAGTTGGTTCTGCGAAAAACTCGGCGCATTCGACGGCAAGACAACCGAACTTGCCGGCAACAAGGATGAAGGCGTCAACGACAAGGGCGTGTTCACACCCTATTGGTCGAAGACGAAGGACGGCGGCATTCAGTTCTCCACCTTCGACAATGACTACACCGCCGCATGGTGGAAGCTCGCTGCCGATAGCGGCAAGGGCGCCATCACCCCGCCATACCTGGCCAAAGGCACCGACGTTCCGACAACCATGAGCTCGATCGCTTATCCCGTCACGTCCGGCGGCAAGGTGATCGGCGTCTCCGGCGTCGACATCTCGCTCGCTTCGCTCTCCGTCAAGCTGCAGAACCTGCATCCCTTCGGCTCCGGCCGCGTCCTCCTGGTCTCGCAAGACAACAAGTGGCTGGTGGCGCCGAACAAGGACCTGCTGATGAAGGACTATAGCGGCGATGGCGCCGACGTCATCAAGGCAGCATTGACCTCATCGGCGACGGGCCTGGTGAAGAACCTTGCCGATGGCGACACGGAAGGGTTCGATCGCGTGGTCTATCCCTTCGCCGTGCCCGGCCTCAATGCCACCTGGGTCGTGCTCATCGACGTACCCCACAGTGCGATTGCCGAACCGGTGCGCGAGCAGACCTATATGATGATCATCGGCGGCATCCTCGTGCTCGCTGCCGTCATGCTGGCGCTCTACGCCGCCGTGCGCGCCTTCGTGCAGAAACCGCTCGGCGGATTGGTCGCCACCGTCAACAGCCTCAGTGCCGGCAACTATGCCGAACCCGTCGAGGGCCAAGATCGTGCCGACGAGATCGGCTCGGTCGCCAAGGCGCTCGAAGGCTTCCGCTTCGCCCTTGCCGATACCAAGCGGCTGGAGACCGAAGCCAACGACCAGCGTCGTGCCGCTGAAGGCGAACGTTCCCGCTCGGAAGCGGAGCGGGGCGAAACCGTGGCGCTGCAGCGGCGCATCGTCACCATTGTCGGCCAGAGCCTTGCCGAACTCTCCAAGGGCAATCTCAGCCACCGCATTGCGGAGGAATTCCCTGGCGAGTACGCCCAGTTGAAACAGGACTTCAATGCCGCACTCGCCAGCCTGGAAGAGACGGTGCACACGATGAACCTCAGCATCAGCAATATCGGCGGCGGCACGGGCGAGATCAGCAACAGCGCCTCGGACCTTGCCCGCCGCACCGAGCAGCAGGCGGCAAGCCTGGAGGAAACCGCCGCTGCGCTCAATGAGCTCACGGCCCAGGTCAATTCCAGCGCCGAAAATGCCCGCACGGCTGCCAGCAGCGTCAACGCGGCATCCGATGATGCCGGACGCTCCGGCGAGATCGTGCAGAAGGCGATCGCCTCCATGCACGGCATCGAGCAGTCTTCGCAGGAAGTTTCACGCATCATCGGCGTGATCGACGAAATCGCTTTCCAGACCAACCTTCTCGCTCTGAATGCCGGTGTCGAAGCCGCCCGCGCCGGCGAAGCCGGCAAGGGTTTTGCCGTCGTGGCGCAGGAAGTGCGCGAACTGGCGCAGCGTTCGGCCAATGCCGCCAAAGAGATCAAGACCCTGATCAACACTTCGGCCGGCCAGGTCAAGGAAGGCGTCGATCTCGTCGGCCGCACGGGCAGCGCGCTGCACAAGATAGCCGAGCAGGTGATGGAGATCAACGGCCTCATCCGCCAGATCTCGGCTTCTGCCAGCGAACAGGCGATCGGGCTGAAGGAAATCAACTCGGCCATGAACCAGATGGACCAGGTCACGCAGCAGAATGCCGCGATGGTGGAAGAAACCACCGCCGCCAGCGTGACGCTGAACGACGAGGCCCAGACTTTGAAGTCGCTCGTCGCCCGCTTCCGTACGTCGCACAGCGGTCAGGACAATGCGACTGCGCTGCGCGCCACCGCCCAGCAGATGCGCGCGCCGGCACCTGTCCGCCGTGCTGCCCCTGCCGCCGCCCCGGCTCGCAAAGTGCAGCCGCAGACCCAGGGCGCGAACGCGCTGGCGCAGAGTGAATGGGAAGAATTCTGAGCCGACTAATGATAAACATTAAAGGCCGCCGGAGCGATCCGGCGGCCTTTCATTTTCCTGCTGCTGCACAAGTCAGATGCGTGCGAAACGCTCGGTCAGCAGTGCGAAGAAACCGTCGGCATCAACATGGCGCATGACCTTGGCGTTATGCTTGCGGTCGGTAACATGCCACCAGTCGACGACGGTCATGCCAACCGTCAGTTCCGACGCAACCTCGATCTCGACATTGCAATCGCGGCCTTTGAACAGCTCCGGCTTCAGCAGGTAGGCGATGACCGTCGGGTCGTGCAACGGGCCGCCGTCGGAGCCATATTTTTCGATATCGAAACGCTCGAAGAATTCCAGCATCTCGACCATGGCCTTGGCCGGGGCGGAGCCTACGGCGGCGATCCGCGCCACGCGATCCTTGCGGGTCAGAAGCTGGTGCGTCACGTCGAGCGGCATCATGACGATCGGTACACCGGAGCGGAAGACGACATCGGCGGCCTCGGGATCGACATAGATGTTGAATTCCGCGGCCGGCGTGATGTTGCCGCCTTCGAAGAAGCCGCCGCCCATCATCACCAGTTCGCGGACGCGGGCGACAATGTCTGGCGCCTTCTGGAAGGCGAGCGCGATATTGGTGAGCGGACCGAGCGTGCAGAGCGTGACCGCGCCCGCCGGCTCGTTTCTCAGCGTCTCCACGATGAAATCGACGGCATGGCCGGGCTGAAGGTCCATGGTCGGTTCCGGCAGGTCGGGGCCGTCGAGGCCGGTCTTGCCATGGACATGCTCGGCGGTGACCAGCTTGCGCTTGAGCGGCGCATCGGCGCCGGCAAAAACCTTCACATCACGGCGATTGCAGAGCTCACAGACGATACGTGCATTGCGGCTCGTCAGCCGCAGCGGCACGTTGCCGGCGACCGTGGTGATGCCGAGCACGTCAATCTCTTCACGGCTTCCGAAGGCGAGGAAAATCGCGGCGGCATCGTCCTGGCCGGGATCGGTATCGATGATAATTTTTCTGAGCTCGGTCATGTCTGTCGCTTTCCTCCGGTGCAGATCGGCAGACCTTGATGCGAGCCCCTTTGCGCTTTGTCAAGCAGCCGCATGCCGACGTAGCGATCGGCATCCTGCGCCACAATTAATCTCGCAAATGCGAAGGCGACGCCTCCTTGCACTCCCCCGCCCCTGCTCCCATATTACACATAACCGGGTGCTGAAAGATCAGGTCCGGAAAGGTCGCTTGCTACCAAGGACTTGAGACAATGAGCCGGACGACTCCCTTTGCCAGCCCTCTGCTTCTGGGCTTCGACACCATGGAAAAGACGCTGGAGCGGATTTCCAAGGCTAGTGATGGTTATCCCCCTTACAATATCGAACGCATGCGGGCTGACCGCCTCTCGGGCGAGCCTGAGCGTCTGCGCATCACGCTTGCGGTTGCCGGCTTCTCGGAAGACGAGCTCGATATCACCACAGAAGAAAACCAGCTTTTGATCCGTGGGCGACAAGTGGAGCCGGAGGAGCGCGATTATCTCTATCGCGGAATTGCGGCCCGTCAGTTCCAACGCGTCTTCGTTTTGGCTGACGGCATGCAGGTGCTTGGCGCCGTCCTGAAAAACGGCCTCCTTTCCGTCGATCTCATTCGGCCGGAACCGGACCGGATGGTAAAGAAAATTAACATTTCGGTCTCACAGTAAGACAACGGCTGATTGCCGTTGGTCTCTCATGCTGGAGGTACGAACATGCTTTTGAGAGAAGCCACTGCCCGCCTGACTCAATCCGAACTGGCCGATATCGGTGCCGGTGAGGTTGCCTATGTCAGAAAGATACATTCGGACGAAGTTTCCCGTTGCTTCCCCGAGGCGCCGGACATCGATCCGAGCGTCGACCTCTGGGCGCTGTTCGGTGCGGATGGCACGCCGATCCTTTTGACGGATAACCGCTCGAGCACCTTCTACAAGGCGGCTGAGGACGAGTTGAAGACTGTCAGCCTGCATTGAGGGTGACGACGCAGCGATTAAGCGGACAACAGCGCAGGCTGTCGTTTTTGATATACGCCTCACAGCGCTCCCAGGTTCCGTAAACATCGAAAGCCAGCGCGATTCCCAGCCTTGACGCTTGCCCCAGAAGCTCGGGTGGAAATGTATCCCCGCCATTGCCGTCGATGAACCAGCCGATGAAAAGCTCCAATTCGCCGCCGCTCTCTTTGAGTGCCGCCAACCTTCCGCGCGATTTTCCAGCTTGGTGAGGATACCGGAAAGCGCTTCTGCCAAGGGAGTGCCCTGTCCGGCGGCAAGTTCGAAGGTGCAATAATTGGCCTCCGATACCATGTTCAGAAGCCGTCCATCGCTTCCGCGCATGGGCTCGCCGGCTTGATAGGCCGCGATCGGCCGCAATCCGACGGCTGCGGCGATGGATGCTGGATCAAATTCCGGATGCCAGATGCGCAAAGAGATTCGAAACTGATAGCCGCTCATTTCGGCAGCCTATGGCATCAAACGCGGGATGATCCAGCGATATCAGGTCAAACGCGGCGGAATGTCAGATAGGCCGAAGACCGCCCCTCGCGCCGGGCCTTGGCCTCATAGCGCGTGCTCGGCCAGCCCTCATAGGGTGTCAGCCAGTCGCTGGCATTTTCTGCCGTCCACTCAAAGCCGCCGTGAGCATGGCAATGCTGCAGCGTCCAATTGACATAGGTATCGATGTCGGAGGCGAAGCAGAAGAGGGCGCCGGGTTTCAGGACACGATGGAAGCGGTCGAGATTCACCTGCGAGACGAAGCGGCGCTTCCAGTGTTTTTTCTTCGGCCAGGGATCGGGATAGAGCAGATCGATCTGGTCGAGGCAGGCGTCCGGCAGCCAGTCCAGCAGTTGCGTGGCGTCGTCATTGTAGACGCGGATGTTACGCGCGCCGGTCTCGTCGACACGGGCGAGCAGTTTCTGCATGGAATTAACGAAGGGCTCGACGCCGATAAAGCCGGTTGTCTGATATTCCAGCGCCCGATGGATCAGGTGCTCGCCGCCGCCGAAGCCTATTTCCAGGCGCAGACGTTCGGTCGGCACCTGGAACAGATCATTCAGCGGCTGCGGTGCCGGTGCGGAGAGATCGACGATATATTGCGGCAGCAGCGCTTCCAGCCTTTCGGCCTGCTGGCCGCGCAAGGCCTTTCCCTTGCGCCGGCCGAAGAATGCTTCCGTCGCCCGCGACCGGCGCTCGGAATTGATCATGCAGCTTCCCGGGTCTTTACGGCTTCCTTCAGCGCCTTGACGAGGTCCGTGCGCTCCCAGGAGAACGAGCCGTCGCGGCCTGCCTTGCGGCCGAAATGACCGTAAGCCGAGGTCTTGGCATAGATCGGCTTGTTGAGGTCGAGATGGCGGCGGATGCCGGTCGGCGACAGGTCCATGTTCTTGCGGATAGCCTCTTCAACCTGATCCTCAGTGACACCCTTGCCGGTGCCGTGCAGGTCGACATAGATCGACAGCGGCTGGGCAACGCCGATGGCATAGGAGAGCTGGATCGTGCAACGGTCGGCAAGAGCGGCGGCAACGACGTTCTTCGCGAGGTAGCGCGCAGCATAGGCAGCGGAACGGTCGACCTTGGTCGTATCCTTGCCGGAGAAGGCGCCGCCGCCGTGCGGAGCAGCGCCGCCGTAGGTGTCGACGATGATCTTGCGGCCAGTCAGACCCGCATCACCATCCGGGCCACCGATAACGAACTTGCCGGTCGGGTTGATATACCAGGCGCAGTCGGCCGCGATCTTCAGGTCACCGAGAGCTTCGCGAATATAGGGTTCGACGACGGCGCGAACCTTCTTCGAATCCCAGCTTTCATCGAGATGCTGGGTGGAAAGTACGATCGAGGTCACTTCGGTCGGCTTGCCGTCGACGTAGCGAACGGTCACTTGGCTCTTGGCGTCCGGGCCGAGCTTGGCGACCTCGCCGTCGCCCTTCTTGCGGGCGGCCGCGAGGAGCTGCAGGATCTTATGCGAATAGTAGATCGGTGCCGGCATGAGGTCCGGCGTTTCGCGGCAGGCGTAGCCGAACATGATGCCCTGGTCGCCGGCACCTTCGTCACCCTGCTGGTCGGCGGCGTTGTCGACGCCCTGGGCGATGTCGGCGGACTGCGAATGCAGGAGAACGTCGATGCGCGCCTTCTTCCAGTGGAAGCCGTCCTGCTCGTAGCCGATATCCTTGATGGCGCGGCGGGCAGCAGCCTTGAACTTCGAAGGATTGATGACGTCGTTGCCGTCCTTGTCCTTCTTCATCAGGCTCGGCGGCAGACGCACTTCACCGGCGATCACGACGCGGTTGGTGGTGGCAAGGGTCTCGCAAGCAATGCGCACTCCCCAGGGGTTGACGCCTGTCTTTGCCGCTTCGCGGTAGACCAGATCGACGATTTCGTCGGAGATGCGGTCACAGACTTTATCCGGGTGACCTTCGGCAACAGACTCGCTGGTGAACAGATAATTCGCGCGCATATGGGATTCCCCTCAAAGAACAAATCTTCGCTTTTGATATTCGTGTCGAGCGCGAAAAACAAGTCGCAGAAGGACATAAATATATCTTTATATCCCGGTGAAAGTGATAAAATTTTGCCATAAACAAGGAAAAGGCGGCCAAAATGACCGCCTTACGACTCTGCCGCTCTGCAGCGATGCTTCGGAACACTTATTCGGCGTCGGCTTCGGCTGCGAGCGCCTTGACGAGCTCCACCACCTTGCGACGGACCTTACCGTCGGAGATCTTCACGAAGGCGCGGTTGAGCTGCAGCCCTTCGGAGGAGGAGAGGAAATCGACCACATAGTTGGAGCTGGAGGCCTCGGCCATGCCGCCGGCTGTTGCCGCATGCTCACCCGGAGCGTCCTCGAAGAAAAAGGAAACCGGAACGTTAAGAATGCTGGAAATATTTTGAAGACGGCTGGCGCCAACGCGGTTGGTGCCTTTCTCGTACTTCTGAATCTGCTGAAAGGTGATTCCGAGGCTTTCGCCGAGCTTCTCCTGGCTCATGCCGAGCATGGTACGGCGAAGGCGGATGCGGCTTCCGACATGAATGTCGATGGGGTTCGGCTTCTTTTTGTTCTCAATCATCATATTGCCCTAACATAGGTTGAATCCAGGTCCTGCCATCCGGTGTCCTTAACCACCCCTATAACGCTACGTTGCAGCCGACGCCCCACCCGGCTTCTAGTTTACGTTCAAAAGGCAGACAACAACCACTATGCAATTTTAGGGTTTTTTGGTCAATTCGCCCTTGAAATAAAACCCATGCGTGAAATCACAGCGATCATACCGACTACTCCGATAACCAACCAGAAGTACATATTTCGCATTCTATCATCGATTGCCGACATGGTTGCGCTACTCAAAGTGGCGTCGACAAATCCTTGCTCATTAAAGTCGATTCCGGAAATCAAACGTCCGTGAGCGTCGACATAGGCCGAAACACCCGTATTGGCGCTGCGAATCAGCGGCAATCCCTGTTCGACAGCCCTCACCCGCGCCTGCAGGAAATGCTGATAGGGGCCAGGCGTATCGCCAAACCAGGCGTCGTTCGTAACGTTTAAAATCGCGTTGGCCTGGCGGATTTCCGGCGTCATTTCGTTTGGAAAAATGATCTCATAGCAGATCAGCGGATAAAGCTTGACGCCGCTTGGCAGCGTCAGCAACTGCCGGCTGGCGGCGGCCGAAAAGCCGCCCGGCAGCTCGATGACATTCTGAATTCCGAGATAGCCGAGAATGTTTTCGAAGGGCACGTACTCGCCGAAAGGCACGAGATGGGTCTTGTCGGAAGCGCCGATGATCTGGCCGCGACCGTCGATCACATAGATGGAGTTGTAATAACGCGGCTCGAGACCGGGACCCATGTCCTCGACACGAACGGCGCCGGTGATCAGGATCTGGTCATCGTCGAGCTGATCGGCAATGCGGGTCAGCGCGTCCTGATTATCCGTCAGGATGAAGGGGACAGCGGTTTCCGGCCAGACGATGATGTCGGGCCGCTTGCCGCCATTGACGGGCGGCTGGACAGAAAGCGAGAGATGTTTGTCGAAGATGGCGGCACGATCGGCATCCGTGTTCATCTTGGCTTCCTGATCGATCGCAGGCTGGACAATGCGCACCACCGGGGCCGCCTTGCCGCCGGCCGGCGGTGGCGGCAGATTGAGCGCATAGTAACCATAACCGAAATGCGCGGCGGCGATGAGCACGGCAAGGCAAATACCCGGCACCCGCCCCTGGCGTGTTCCAAGCAATGCCGGAGCTGCGAAGACGAAGACCGCAAGCACATTGACGCCGAGCACGCCGATCACATGCGCCGATTGCATCATCAGCGGTGTGGGCATTGCACCGTAGCCTACGGCATTCCAGGGAAAACCGGTGAAAAGGAAACTGCGCAGCCATTCCAGCAGCCCGAAAGCGAAGGCGAGTGCGGCGATACGCCCCATACCATCAGACCAGAGCAGCCGGGCCAGAGCCGCTGCCACGCCATAGAAGATCGCCAGAAACGCCGGCAAGCCGAGGATCGCCAGCGGCAGCGCCCAGGCGAACTCACCGGCGTCGATCAGAAGCGCATGGCCGAGCCACCAGAGACCGGCGACGAAATAGCCGAAGCCGAATAGCCAACCGATGAAAAACGCTGGCCAGAGGCGTCCAAGGAAGCCACTATCGGGATCGGCGGTAGCGCCATCCAATAGCCAGACAAGCAGCGTGAAGGAGACGAACATCGCCGCGAAGAAGCCGAAGGGCGGCAGAGCGAGGACACCAATGGCTCCGGCGAGGATGGCAAGAAATGCGCGCTTGAAACCCCAGACGAGGATTACCCTGCCCGAAAGCCGTTCCATGCGCGCGCTCCGTCCAAACTGCGAATCAATTGGCGGCAGTCTTTCAAAAAAGCAGCCATTTGTCCTGCTGAAGCGCCATTTATTGGCTGGCAGACTTCTGCTCGGCCTGAGGTTCGTCCGGAAGCGCATCCGGCGACGGCAGATCGCGCTCGATCACGCCACCTTCGCCTTCTGCCTTGGCCGGACGGCGGCGCAGGGCATGACGCTTGCGGGTGATGCGCAACCGCTTGATGCGGCGCGGATCGGCATCGAGAATATGGAATTCGAAGCCCGGCAGCGCCTGCACGAGTTCGCCCCGCACCGGGATACGGCCAAGCGCGGAGAAGATCAGGCCACCGAGCGTATCCACCTCGTCCACCTGCTCGCTGATGTCGAAATCGGGGCCGATCGCCTCGGCGATCTCCTCCAGCTCGACGCGGGCATCGGCGACGAAGACGTCTTCGGAGACGCGCTTGAACATCACTTCTTCGTCGTCATGTTCGTCGTCAATGTCGCCGACGACCATTTCAACGATGTCCTCATGCGAGGCGAGGCCGTCGGTACCGCCATATTCGTCGATAACGAGTGCCATCTGCGTACGGTTGACCTGCATGCGGCGGAGCAGATCGGACGCCAGCATGGAGGGCGGCACGAACAGGATTTTTCGGATGATGCCGGCTTCGGCCAGCGTCTTCTGCAGGTCGACGCGCGAAAGATCGAAATTCGGCTTGGCCGAACGCGGCGGCTTCTCGGCCGGGCTGGCCGCCGGCGCTGACGCTGCCGCCTTGCCGTTGCTGCCGCGGCGCTTGTTGCGCGCCTGCTTGGCGACATAGGACAGGAGATCGCGGATATGCACCATGCCGCGCGGATCGTCGAGCGTTTCGGCATAGACCGGCATGCGCGAGCGGCCGCTCTCCTCGAACAGGATCATCAGCTCGCCGATGGTGATATTCTGGTCAACCGCCTCGATATCGGCACGCGGCACCATGACGTCCTCGACACGCACCTCGCGGAAACGAAGGATGTTATGCAGCATTGCCCGCTCGTCCGGCGAGAAAGCATCGTCATCGGTGGCATTGGTCATCAATGCGTCGGCGAGATCCTCGCGCAGGCGCGCCGATCCTTGTGCTGGGCGCAGAATACGCGCAGCGCGGGCCCAGAAGGAAGAGTGTGATCGTTTGCCGCTACTACTGCCTACCTCATCGGAGGAGGCGGTTTCAGCGCCGTCTTTGGCCTCAGCGGCCGGTCTTGTCGTAAAGTCGCTCATTGTTCCTGATCAGACAGGGTTCAGTCAAATGGGGTCCTGCCCCGCATAGGGATCAGATAGGCCAAGCCCCGCCAAAATGCGAGTCTCCAGCCCCTCCATTCTTTCGGCTTCGCTATTATTCATATGGTCGTAGCCGAAGAGATGCAAGAAACCATGCACCATCAAATGGGTCAGATGGTCGTTAAAACTCTTCTCCAACTCGACCGCTTCGCGCTCCACCGTCTCTTTGGCGATGATGATATCGCCGAGCATCGGGCCGGGTTTACCGCCGGGAACCAGCGGAAAAGCGGGGAAAGACAGGACGTTGGTGGCCTTATCCTGCTCACGCCATTCCGCATTGATCTCACGGATCGAGGCATCGTCAGTGAAGACCAGCGACAATTCCGGCGCCATTTTCGGAAAGGGCTGCTTCTCGTGTTTCTCGAGATAGTCCGCAGCCGCGCTCAATACGCGCTCTGCCAGCGCCTGCAACTCATCCTCGGAGGGCCAGCCGCCCTCCTCGATGCTGATCTGTATATCGAGATCGGCCATCAGATTTGCGGATCGACCTCACCGCCCTCAACGGGGGCTGCGTAGTTCGAATCGTAAGCCCTGACGATGCGCGCCACCAGCGGATGGCGGACGACGTCCGTGTCCCTGAAGCGGATTATACTTATACCTTCGACGCCATTCAGGAGCTGCAGGGCCTCTACCAGGCCGGATTTGACACCGCGCGGCAGGTCGATCTGGCTGGGGTCGCCGGTGATGATCATGCGCGAATTCTCGCCGAGACGCGTGAGGAACATCTTCATCTGCATCGAGGTGGTGTTCTGCGCCTCGTCGAGGATGACGGCTGCGTTGGCAAGCGTGCGGCCGCGCATGAAGGCGAGCGGCGCGATTTCGATGACGCCGGCGGTGATGGCGCGTTCGACCTTATCGCCCGGCATCATATCGTAGAGCGCGTCATAGAGTGGGCGGAGATAAGGATCGACCTTCTCTTTCATATCGCCGGGCAGGAAGCCCAGACGCTCGCCGGCTTCGACAGCCGGGCGCGACAGGATGATCTTTTCGACCGCACCGCGCTCCAGAAGCTGAGCGGCATGGGCGACGGCGAGGTAGGTCTTGCCGGTGCCGGCCGGGCCGACCCCGAAAACCATTTCGGAACGGTCCATTGCCCTGATATAGGCGTCCTGAGTGGGCGTGCGCGCGATGATCGTCTTCTTGCGCGTCGAAATCTGCGCCATCGTCAGCTTGGCTTTTTTCTCCATCGTCGGCAGCGTCAGTTGGTCGTCGGCGGCAACCGCCATGCGGATTGCTCCTTCCACGTCGGAGCGTTCCACATTCCCACCTTTCTGCAGCTTGTCATAGAGATAATCGAGAGTGCGGCGCGCCTGGTTGGTGGCCAGCACATCGCCGGTGATGATGACGGAATTGCCCCGAGCCCGGGCATCGATACCAAGACGCTCCTCGAGCAGCTTCAAATTCTGATCGAACTGCCCGAAAAGTTCGCTGGCGAAGCGATTGTTCTCGAACGTCAGGATGAAGTGATTGGCGTCGCTCGCGGTGCGTGGCTGGCGCGATGAAGAAGAAACCAATTCCTGTCCGTTCAAGCGGTCCGGCTCCTTTGCCTGTCCGGAACCTAAAGCAATTCAGCAAAAAGGCTGTTCGTGCTGGTTCCGGTGATTCGTACGTTGATAATGTCACCGATTTGCGATGCTTTTGCATCAACATTCACAGATTGCAGCCAAGGGGATCGACCGATCAACTGACCGGGCATGCGGCCCGGCTTTTCCAGCAGAATATCGACTACCTTACCGACGCAGGCGTCAGCAAAATCATGCTGCTGCTTCAAAAGCAGAGCCTGCAACCGTTCCAGCCGTTCCGCCTTGATCTCTTCCGGCACTTGGCCCTTCAATTCCGCACCCGGCGTTCCAGGGCGCGTCGAATATTTAAACGAGAAGGCTTGCGCATAGTTCACCTCCTCCACAAGACGAAGTGTATCCGCAAAATCCTGCTCTGTCTCCCCCGGGAAACCAACAATGAAATCACCCGAAAGGGCGATATCCGGCCGCGCCGAGCGGATTTTTTCGATCAAAGCGAGATATTCCGCCGCCGTATGCCGCCTGTTCATCGCTTTGAGGATGCGGTCGGAACCGGACTGAACCGGCAGATGCAGATAGGGCATCAGCGTGCGCAGATCGCGATGGGCCGTGATCAGCCGGTCATCCATGTCGCGCGGGTGGCTGGTGGTATAACGCAGCCGGGCAAGGCCCGGAATTTCCGCCAGCCGGTAGAGCAGGTCGCCGAGGCTCCAGGCTTCGCCCGAAGATCCGGTTCCGTGCCAGGCATTGACGTTCTGGCCGAGCAGCGTGATTTCGCGCACACCGCCGTCCACAAGTTTTTCAGCCTCTTCGACGATCTGGGCGACCGGACGGGAGACTTCGGAGCCGCGCGTATAGGGCACGACGCAGAAGGTGCAGAACTTATCGCAACCCTCCTGCACCGTCAGGAAGGCCGTGACGCCGCGGGCGCGGATCTTCGTCTTCTCAGGCGTCGGCAGATGTTCGAACTTATCCTCGATCGCATATTCCGTATCGACGACGCGCTGACCTTCCTTGGCGCGGCGCAGCGCTTCCGGCAGGCGGTGATAGGTCTGCGGACCGATGACGACATCGACGGCGGGCGCGCGGCGGAGGATTTCCTCGCCCTCGGCCTGGGCAACGCAGCCGGTGACGCCGATCATCATGTCGCGACCGTCGGCTGCCTTGCGCTTTTTCATCTCACGCAGGCGCCCGAGCGCGGAATAGACTTTTTCGGCCGCCTTCTCGCGGATATGGCAGGTATTCAGCAGGACGAGATCGGCTTGTTCCATGTCCTCGGTCGGCTCGTAGCCGTCACGGGCGAGCGCATCGCTCATCCGCGTCGAATCGTAGACATTCATCTGGCAGCCGTAGGTCTTGATGAAGACCTTGCGGCTGTTGGAGCCATCGCGCAGGCCAAGCTCCAAAGCATTGGGCTGCGGGGCATCGAGAATTGCACTGTCCTTGGTCATGGCCGCTATGTAGTGGCTTTTGCTTCTGGAGAAAATCAAAAAGTTAAAATCGCCGGAATATCAGGCGATCTCGCGGCCAAGCAGCCGACCCGCCAGCATGGTGCGGATGCGCCGCGCGACGGTGGCGCTGACTTCCTTGCGGTTGGTATCGGCACGATAATCCACCGCCTCGCCGAAGCAGACGTCGACATCGATGGCGCCGCAGGCAAAGATGCCCTTCAGGTGCGGCATCAGCTCGATGTCACCCGGCCAAGCCGCCAAGGGGCGATAATAACGGCCCATGGCGACGCCATGGACACGGGTATAGGCAACCGCAACCGGCTGGACGTGAACGACGGCATCTGATGTCTTCGGCAAAGCTGCGGCAGCCGCGCCGAACAACGAGGATTTGACATCGAGCAGGCGATTGCCGTCCGATGTCGTGCCTTCCGGAAACAGCACCATGATCTCGCCATCGGCCATTCGCTCGGCAATTTCGCTCACCTGATCGCCGGTCTTGCGCTTCTGCTCGCGTTCGATGAACACGCTCTTCTGCCATTGGGCACAAAGTCCGAAGATCGGCCAGTCCCGCACTTCCGATTTCGCAATGAAGGCGACGTCGGCAACGGCGGAAAGCACCAGAATGTCGAGCCAGGACGCATGGTTCGAGGCCAGCATCAGAGGCCGGCGGCGCTCAAGCTCTCCAACGACATGGATACGGATGCCGAGCCAGTAGCAAATGATGCGGTGCCAGTAGCGCGGCAGATAGCGCCTGAGCTTCCAGTCGAAGCGCAGGCAAAGGATCTGCAGCGGCAGCAGGACAAGACTGACGGTGAAGATAACGATGACGGCACAGCCGACGCGCAGCCAGGTTATCAAATCATCCGCTCCCGCACGACCGCCGCCACTTCAGCGTTCGTCCTTCTTCGACGGCTCATCCTTTTTCAGGGGAATGCCGTAAAGCTCCAACCGATGGTCGACGAGCTTGAAACCGTATTCGCGGGCAATGCGCTCCTGCAGCGCCTCGATCTCCGGCGAATGGAATTCGATCACCGCGCCGCTCTTCAGGTCGATCAGGTGATCGTGGTGTTCTTCCGGTACAGTCTCGTAACGCGAACGCCCGTCACGGAAATCATGGCGGGCAATAATGCCGGCATCCTCGAATAGCTTTACAGTGCGATAGACGGTCGAAATCGAGATCTTTGCATCCACCTTGACGGAGCGGCGATGCAGCTCTTCGACATCGGGATGATCCTCTGAACTCTCGATGATGCGCGCAATGACCCGCCGTTGCTCCGTCATGCGCATACCGCGCTCGGCACAAAGCTCCTCAAGGGATTTTACGGGATCGTTCATTGAATACGTCTTCGGTCTATTCGTCTAAAGCATGTCGCGCAAAAGTGCGCAGCGGTTTTTGCGATAACGACATGCGCAAAATCAAGAGTCTGAAGCGCAAAGAGCGAATCCTGGAGATTGCGATGTGCTTCAGGACAACGGACTAGCGAAGAACGCGGCGCATGACAAGCGCCGTCGATTTCGTGCCGTTTTCACCGACATAATAGGCCTTGCGTTCGCCGACCGTTTCGAAACCGAGCTTGCGGTAGAGACCGAGGGCCGGCTGATTGCCGCCATCGACTTCCAGGAACATGGTTTCGCCGCCGCGATTGCGCGCTTCACGCAATGCCGCCTGCATCAGCCGCCAGCCGAGACCAGTGCGGCCCAGCTTGGCGTTGACGGCAACCGTCAGGATTTCCGCTTCTCCCGCCGCATGGCGCGCCAGGACGAAGCCTGGGAGCGGCTTTTTCAGGATGGCATTGGTCTGACGGGCGACAAAGCCGAAGGTCGTGTCCTGCGACAGCAGATCTTGAAATTCGCTATCATCCCAAACCCGCGAGAAACGTTCGCCATGCAGCGCCGCCACCTCGGCGCAATCCCGAAGCTGCATCGGGACGATCTCGTATTCGGCTTTTAGGGTGAGATAGGATTCCAGCATGGTCATACTCTGGCGACTGCGTATCCGGCCTGCGGTCTGGCGTCGGGTCCGCGAAGATAAAGCGGCCTCGGCTTTTCGCTGACAGGTTTGACAGCGCCCAGCCGGGCGACCGTGGCAATCGGAAAGGCATCGGGCCGTGCCGGCGGCGGAGCATCACTTAGCCGGGCAACAGCCGAGCCAGTGACGACGCCGTCGAAAGCATCTGACATCGCACGCGCTTCATCTGTTGTCACGGCGCGCGCCTCATCCAGCGGATGGCCATCGGCATCGAAGGACTGAAGATAGATCTCCTCGCGCTTGGCATCGATGGCGGCCAGAACCGATTTACCCGGATTCGTTTCCCGTGCGGCAGCGGCCATGACTTCGAGGGTCGTGACGCCGACAGCGGGAATGTTCAGGGAAAGCGCGAAACCGCGGGCCGCTGCAACGCCGATGCGGATGCCGGTAAACGAGCCGGGACCGACGGTCACGACTACACGTTCCACTGCCGCGAGTGCTGTGCCGGCTTCAGCCAGCGCCCGGTCGACAACATCCATCAAATGCTCGGCATGCCCTCGCCCGATCGTTTCCGTGACCTCCCCCATCACAGAATCACTGCCGCTATCATACACAGCGGCAGCGCAATCCACACCTGCCGTATCGAGCGCCAGTACGATCATCACAATTTTTCCGAAAAAGCCCTACGTGAAGGCCAGCGATCCGGCTTCGAACCGAAGCTGCACTTCAACCTCTGCATGATGCTATCCAAAAACCGCTGCGCACTTTTTGGGATCACGCCTGCACGGCTTCGACTTCCTGTACTTCCGGCACGAAATGGCGCAGCAGGTTCTGCACGCCATGCTTCAACGTCGCCGTGGACGATGGGCAACCGGAGCAGGATCCCTTCATGTTGAGATAGACCTTGCCGTCACGGAAGCCGCGGAAAGTGATGTCGCCGCCATCCTGGGCGACGGCCGGACGAACGCGGGTCTCCAGCAGTTCCTTGATGGTGAGCACGATCGCTTCGTCGCCTTCATCGAAAAATTCGCCGCCGGCATCCTGCGCTTCGGAAAGGACCGAAGATGCGCCCATGACCGGCTTGCCGGACATGAAATGCTCCATGATCGAGCCGAGAATGGCGGGCTTAAGGTGCTGCCATTCCTGGTTTTCCTTGGAGACGGAGATGAAGTCATAGCCGAAATAGACACCGCTGACGCCGGGGATGTCGAAGAGGCGGGCAGCGAGCGGCGAGACTTCCGCTTCCTCGGCGCTGCGGAATTCGGCCGTGCCGCTTTCCATCACCACCTTGCCCGGCAGGAACTTAAGGGTTGCCGGGTTCGGCGTCGCTTCGGTCTGAATGAACATCTTGATCTCCATGCGGCGAGCCGAAGGCCCATGCCACTTCAGTAGTGTCCGAGTTTAGAATATTTCAAAAGAAAATAGGCTTTTTGGCCGCGCTATTCAAGAGACTGATTCTCAAAAATTAGCCGCAAGGAACTCAGCTCAGCGCGTCGATTTCCTCGTTCGTCAGCGTATCCGGCAGCACCGTCACGGGAATCGGGAAGGCCGCGGCACGCCCGGCGATCGAAGACACCAATGGTCCAGGCCCTTCCTTGGCCGAACCGGCGGCAAGGACGAGCAGCGCGATATCCCGGTCTTCCTCGATCACCGCATTGATCTGCTCGGCGGCCGAGCCCTCACGGATGACGATTTCCGGATCAATGCCGATATTCTCACGCACGATCTGCGCCGCCTTGGCCGTTGCCGCCTCGGCCTCCTCGCGCGCTTCGGCCCGCATGATCTCCTCGACCCCCAGCCACTGCTGGAAATCGCCCTCAGGGATCACAAACAGGAGGACAAGGCCGCCGTTGGAATTCTTGGCGCGCCGGCCGGCATAGTGGACGGCACGCTGGCATTCGGGGGTGCCGTCGATGACCGCCATGAACTTGCGGCGATGACCTTCGAGCCGTGAGAGACGTTTTGATACCATGGCTCAAGTCTGACATCTGAGGCATGCGTTTTGCAAGCCCCTTCCTTACCTTCGGGGAGAAGGTCGCGCATGGCGCGGATTGAGGGGGCATTACTGGCAAACGGACCCATACGTCGGGGCCTAAAAGGCAATTCAGGAAACGGTGCAACGCCCCCTCAACCTGCCCTGCGGGCATCCTTCTCCCCGGCGGGGAGAAGATATTTTCTCTCAGTAGATAAAGCCGATAATGTCGCGGACTTGCTTCATCGTCACGTCGGCGCGGGCTCTAGCGCGGGCGCTGCCGTCGCGCAGGATCGCGTCGATATGGCCGGGGTCGGCCATCAGGCGGCGCATTTCGCCGGTGATCGGCGACAGCACATGTACGGCAAGATCGACCAGCGCCGGCTTGAAGACCGAGAATTGCTGACCGCCGAATTCCGAGAGAATGTCAGCCTTCGACCTGTCGGCAAGGGCCGCGTAGATGCCGACAAGGTTGTCGGCTTCCGGCCTGCCTGCAAGGCCCGCGATCTCGCTCGGCAAGCCATCAGGATCGGTCTTGGCCTTACGGATCTTCTTCGAGATATTCTCTTCGTCGTCGAGCAGATTGATGCGCGACAGGTCGGAGGCATCCGACTTCGACATTTTTTTGGTGCCGTCGCGCAGCGACATGACGCGCGGCGCCGGGCCTTCGATCAGCGGCTCGACCATCGGGAAATAAGCGTGCACAGGCTCGTCGCCGACGGTGATGTCGATACCGTAGCCCGAGCGGCGAATATGCTCCATGTAGTCCAGATTGAACTTCATGGCGATGTCGCGCGTCAGTTCCAGGTGCTGCTTCTGGTCGTCGCCGACCGGAACATGCGTGGCGCGATAGAGCAGGATGTCGGCGGCCATCAGGCTCGGATAGGCGTAAAGGCCGAGCGAGGCCTGCTCGCGATCCTTGCCGGCCTTGTCCTTGAACTGCGTCATGCGGTTCATCCAGCCGATGCGGGCGACACAATTGAAGATCCAGGCGAGCTCGGCATGCCCCGGCACGGCCGACTGATTGAAGACGATATGCTTTTCCGGGTCGATGCCGGCGGCAAGGAAGGCGGCGGTGATCGAGCGCGTCTGGTTCGGCATGTCCTCATGGACGAGCTGCGCCGTCAGCGCATGCATATCGACGACGCAATAGATGCAGTCGTTGTTGGCCTGCAGGGCCACGAACTTGCGGATCGCGCCGAGATAGTTACCGAGGTGGAGATTGCCGGTCGGCTGGACGCCGGAGAATACGAGCGGCTTGAATTCGGTCATGTCGTCCTCAAAAGGCTTGTGGAGGGCCTGGGCGAGCAATGCTCGACCCCTGGTTTCGAGCGGCTTATGCACGTGGGATCGATGGGGATCAAGAGGCTATGTGACAGAGCCTCAGGAAGAATGCTGGATGAGATCCCAGGTATTGCCGTAGGGATCGGCAAAGACCGCAACCGTGCCGTAGACTTCATGGCGCGGCTCCTCCAGAAAACGCACGCCCTTCGCCTTCATAGCTGCGTGATCGCGGGCGAAATCATCCGTCTTGAGGAAGAAGCCGACGCGGCCGCCGGTCTGGTTGCCGATCGCCGCACGCTGGTTGTCTCCTGCCGCCTGGGCGAGCAACAGCGCGGCGCCCTCGGTGCCTTTCGGTCTGACCACGACCCAGCGCTTGCCCTCCGGCTGGGCCTCGTCAGCCAAGCACTCGAAGCCGAGGGCATCGCAATAGAAGGCTTTGGCACGGTCGTAATCATCGACGACAAGGGCGACGAGGAAGAGGGATTGGGACATGGGAAGGCTCCAGAACCAAATTGATTGCGCGTTTGCGGAGATTGCACACCCCTCTGTCACGGTCATGACGTCTCCCCCACGCGGGGGAGATCGGTAACGCGTGGCAGCCTCTCGCATCAAACAAGCATCGCATCTGCTGAGTTTGAATTTATCGCTTTAGCAGAGAGCGCGGCAAACTCCCAACGATCTCCCCCCTTGCGGGGGAGATGTCCCGAAAGGGACAGAGGGGGTCTCAGAGGCTCGACATGTGCCAAAGTTGGATTTGCCGCCTACTCCCTGTTCACGACCTTCGCGTCCGAAACGGGCTTCGCCGGCTTGCGCTTCAAATTGCGGCGTACCATGCCCAAATCCACGCCGCCGATCAGGAAGGCGACACCGAAATACACCACCATCGCAATCAATATGAGCAAGCCCAGGACGCCGGTCTTGGTGAGCAGCGTCGAGCTGGATCCCAGAAGCGGCTCCCAGCGATGAGACAAATATACGATGACGCCGCCCATGACAGCGGAGGAGACGAGCAGCATGACGGTGCGGCGCGCCAGCGACCATTCCCAGGCGAGATGTCCGCGGCGATAGAGCGTGACGAAGAGCTGCAGGACGTTCAGCCATCCGGCAACCGCCTCGGCGAGCGCAATGCCCCGTTCGGCCAGTACCGGGAAAAGCAGGATGGACAGCGCCGAATTGACGAAGACGGCGACCGCCGTGTAGCGCATCGGCGATTTCGTATCCTCGCGGGCATAAAAGCCGGGCTGCAGCGCCTTGATCAGCACGAAAGCCGGCAGGCCCAGGCCGAAGATGGCGAGGATGGAGCCGACCAGCGTTGTATTGTTCGGGTTAAAGGCGCCGCGCTCGTAAAGCACGCGGATGATATCATCGGAGAGAAGCCAGAGGGCGACAGCGGCCGGCAGGGTCAAGAACAGCACGAATTCGATCGAGCGGTTCTGGATATTGGCGGCTTCCTTGATATGGCCTGACTTCAGCGAGCGGGCCAGTTCCGGCAGAAGCACGATTCCGACCGCGACGCCGACGACACCGAGCGGCAATTGGTAGATGCGGTCTGCATATTGCAGGGCGGCGATCGCGCCTTCCTTGCCCGAGGCGATCGCCTGGCCGATCACCAGATTGATCTGGGTGACGCCGCCGGTGATGGCCGCAGGGATGGCAAGAAGCAGGAGCCGCTTGACATTGGGCGTGAAGCGCGGAAAGCGCAGGCCGATACTGATGCCGGCATGGCGCACGCCGATATAGACGACGAGCAATTGCAGCACGCCTGCCACCAGCACCGACCAGGACAGGTACCAGGCGGTGGCCAGCGGATCGGCGCCGAAATAGATCGCATAGAACAGCGCGCTGATCATCACCACATTGAGGAAGATCGGAGCCACGGCGGCGGCGAAGAAATGATGCAGCGAATTCAGCATGCCGCTCATCATCGCCGTCAGCGACATCGACATGAGATAGGGGAACATTACGGCGGCCAATCGGACCGTCAGGTCGAATTTCTCGGCATCGTCGGCGAAACCAGGCGCGATGACCCAACGCACCAGAAGCGGCATGGCCAGTTCCATGACGATGGTGATCAGCAGCAGGACCGAGAAGAGGACGCCGAAGACCTCCTCGGAAAACCGCTTGGCGCCCTCGATGCCGTTCGCCTCGATCTCCTTGGCGAAGAGCGGCACGAAAGCGGCGTTGAAGGCGCCCTCGGCGAAAAGGCGGCGGAACAGGTTCGGAAAGCGGAAGGCGGCATAGAACACGTCGGCCATCGGCCCGGTGCCGAGCGCAGCGGCCATCAGCGTTTCGCGTGCGAAGCCGAAGATGCGGCTGCCGAGCGTCGCGCCGCCGACGGTGATGAATTTCTTGACGAGGCTCATGCGGCTGAACCGGCTTTCTTTTCAGTATCGAGCTTTTCAACGACGGTCGAACGCGTGGCGGCAGGCGCGATGATGCCGGACGGCATGCGCTCGCGCACCTCATCCTCCTCGCCGGCCATGACGGCCTTCAGACGCGCGGTGATGTTGGCACGCTTGTTTTCGTTGGATATTTTCTGTCCGACGAGATCGGTCACGTAGAAGCTGTCGATGACTTTTTCGCCGAAGGTGGTGATGCGCGCCGACTGGATGTCGAGCGACAGGTCCGAGAGAACCGCGGTGATTTCCGACAGCAGGCCGGGGCGGTCGAGGCATTCCACTTCGATGACGGTGAACTTGTTCGACAGGCTGTTGGAGATCGTCACAGATGGCGGGATGACGAAAGCCTTGTTCTTACGGCGGTTCTTGGTGCGGGTGGCGATGACTTCCGGCAGGCGCTTGCGGCCGGCAAGCACGTCCTCGATCATCTTGCCGATGGTGGCGGCGCGCCGCAGCTCGTCCGCATCGTTGAGGAATTCGCGGCTGACATGGATAGTATCGAGCGCGCGACCGTCAGACGTCGTGAAAATCTGCGCATCGGCGATATTGGCGCCCGCGGCAGCACAGGCGCCGGCGATAACCGTCAGAAGGCGCGGATGGTCCGGCGAGAGCACGGTGATTTCCGTGATGGCGTGGAAGCTGTCGGTGCGCACCATGGTCGCAAGCACCTGGCCGGATTTGTCGGTCTGGCGAATGAATTGCGTATGGCGGATCTGATCTTCAAGCGGCACGGAGAGAAGATAGGGCTGGTAGTGCAGCTTGACATAGGCCTTGCGGTCTTTCTGGCTCCAGTCGCCCAACGCCTTTTCGAGCGCCTTGGCTGCCTCTTCCGCCCGCTCTTTGCGCGACACTTCCGAGAAACCGCCGGCGAGCAGCAGTTCGGTCTCGTAGTAGAGCGTCCGCAGAAGCTGGCCTTTCCAGCCGTTCCATACACCAGGACCAACGGCGCGGATGTCGCATACGGTCAGGATCAGCAGCATCTTCAGCCGGTCGAGCGACTGCACCCGGTCGGCAAAATCGATGATGGTCTTGCGGTCGGTCAGGTCGCGCGTCTGGGCGACCATCGACATGGTCAGATGCTCGGCGATCAGCCAGACGACCATTTCGGTCTGCTTCGGCGTCAGGCCGAAGCGCGGGCAAAGCTTGCGCGCCACCTTGGCGCCCGCCTCGGAATGATCCTCCTCGCGGCCCTTGGCGATATCGTGCAGCAGAACGGCGACATAGAGCGCATCCCGGTCTTCTATACTCGGCATCAGTTTATTGGTCAGCGGATGAATATCCTCCGCCTTGCCCCTATCGATCTCCGAAAGCACGTCGACGGTGCGGATCAGATGCTCGTCGACCGTATAGTGATGATACATGTTGAACTGCATCATCGAGACGATCTTGCCGAATTCCGGAATGAAGCGGCCGAGCACGCCGGCCTCGTTCATACGGCGCAGGATCAGCGCCGGATCGCGCTTCGAGGTGAGGATCGCCAGGAACAGGCGGTTCGCCTCCTCGTTTTCGCGCAGGTCGTTGTCGATCAGCCCCAGCGAACGGGTGACGCGCTTCAGCGCGTCGGGATGGAACTCCAGCCCATGGATATCCGCAACGAAAAACAGCCGGATCAGGCTCACCGGATCGCGCTTGAAAACATCGGGATTGGCGAGCGCGATGCGGCCGCGATCCTCGACGAATTCGAGCGTACCGGGGATCTTGCGCAAGCGATGGGCAAAGCGGCTGAGGACGCCGGTCAGCCCCGGCGTCGCCTTGGCCTGCTGTTCCTCAAGCGCTGCGCAGAGGATTCGGGTGAGATCGCCGACATCCTTGGCGACGAGGAAGTAGTGCTTCATGAAGCGTTCGACGGCGGAAAGACCGGGACGGGCACGATAGCCAAGCGCCTCGGCAATCTCACGCTGGATGTCGAAGGAGAGCCGCTCTTCCGCCTTGCCGGTCAGGAAGTGCATGTGGCAACGCACGGCCCAGAGAAAATCCTCGGCCTTCAGGAAGAGACGGTACTCTTGCTTCGAGAGCACGCCGAGCTTCACCAACTCGGCGGGATCGCGGACGTGGTAATAATATTTCGAGATCCAGAACAGCGTATGCAGGTCGCGCAGACCGCCCTTGCCTTCCTTGACGTTGGGCTCCACCAGATAGCGGGTATCGCCGGCCTTGCGGTGACGCTCATCGCGCTCGGCAAGCTTGGCAGCGATGAATTCCGGCCCGGTGTTGGTGACGATTTCTTTGTCGAAACGCGTTTCCAGCTCGTGCGCCAAGGGTTCGCTGCCGCAAATAAAGCGCGTTTCGAGGATGGCGGTGCGCACCGTCATGTCGGATTTTGCCTGGCGCATGCATTCTTCGACGGTGCGGGTGGCGTGGCCTACCTTGAAGCCCATGTCCCACAGCATATAGAGAATGAACTCGACCGCCTTGTGCGTCTCGTCCTCCGGCTTCGGCTGGAAGAGGAACAGAAGGTCGATGTCCGAGCCGGGCGCCAGCGTGTCGCGGCCATAGCCGCCGACGGCGGTGATCGCGAAGCTGCCCTTCTGCTTCGGGTGGACGTGGCGGACGGTGAAGTCGTAGAGAACGGTGATGATCTGATCCTGCAGCCAGGAAATGCGGTGCGCACAATCGAGCCCACTGCCGTCCTCCGAAAGCAGGCGGCGCGCCCTTTCGCGGCCTTCCTGGCTCGCCTTCTTCAATAAGGCGAGAAGGGCGGACCGCTCGTCCTTCTTGTCTTCACTACGTTTGGCGAGGGTCTCACATTCCGCCCTCAGCGCAGAAACGTCGAGAATGACGGAAAAATCGATCTCATGCTTTACCATGCTCGGCCGACCGGGATCCTGTTCATTGACAGCGGCCCATTGCCGGCGCGCCTGTCTTTTCGTCTGCATGCGCTATAGCCTCTTTGCCCGGCGATTGACACAGGCATTCTACGCCCGAATCCGCTAATTCAGCCTAGACCAAATTTCCCGGGTGAACGGCTCCGGGAGTTCTATCGGGTCAAAGTTGACGAAGAGTGACGGCTGTCGATGCAGAAATCGGCAGTTTTAGGGCTGCGGCAGATCAAGCGACCGTCTGAGTTCGTTGATGCTATATAATATATTTCGCGATTGGGCGCCGATCTGCGTCAGCATTTCCCGTTCGCATTCCCAATAGCCGGCCTTGGCGATCCTTGAGCTGATGTCGGAAATCCGGCTGCAGGACAGGGCAATATTCAGAAGCCCGCGGTCGGATTCGCAGTCCGGCGCGTCGCCCTCGCCGCAGATCTTGCCGCGGGCGGCGATCGGAGAAAAACGCTCGGCCAGAATACGGACCTCGGCGAGAAGATGTTCGATATGCATCGGGTTATCCTTTGAAATCGCCTCAGCCGGCCTTGTTCAGGGTCTTTTTCAGTTCGTAAAGCGCGTCGAGCGCGGCGCGCGGCGTCAGATCGTCAAGATCGAGCGCCTTCAGCGCTTCTTCTACCTTGGACGGTCCTCGCCGGCCAGCCACTTCCTCGCGGCGGACGGCGACCTGGAAGAGTGGCAGGTCGTCGATCAACTGGCTCGCAGGGTTCTTACGGTCGGCATCTTCCAGGCGCGTCAGAACGTCGCGGGCGCGCGCCACCACCGAAGCCGGCAGGCCGGCGAGCCGCGCCACTTGAATGCCATAGGAGCGATCGGCGGCGCCCGGCCCGACCTCGTGCAGGAAAATCACGTCGCCATCCCACTCCTTGACGCGCATCGTGGCATTCGACAATCGGCCGAGCTTTTCCGACAACACCGTCAGCTCGTGAAAATGGGTGGCGAAGAGACCGCGGCATCTGTTCGCTTCGTGCAGGTGCTCGACCGCCGCCCAGGCGATGGAGAGACCGTCGAACGTCGCGGTGCCGCGGCCGATTTCATCGAGGATGACGAGCGACCGGGCGGTCGCCTGGTTGAGGATCGCGGCCGTTTCGACCATCTCGACCATGAAGGTGGAGCGGCCACGCGCCAGATCGTCCGAAGCGCCGACGCGCGAGAACAGCCGGTCGACAATGCCGATATGGGCGGAGGCGGCGGGCACAAACGACCCCATCTGCGCAAGGACGGCAATCAGCGCGTTCTGGCGAAGAAAAGTCGATTTACCGCCCATGTTCGGGCCGGTCAGCAGCCAGATCGCGCCATCCTTACCATCCGCCGTCGGCGACAGGTCGCAATTATTGGCGACGAAGGGGCCACTCGCCTGGCGGCGCAATGCCTGTTCGACCACGGGATGGCGGCCGCCGCCAATCGCAAACATCCGGCTGTCGTCGACCACCGGCCGGCAATAGCCCTGTTCCTCGGCAAGCAATGCCAGCCCGGTCGCGACATCGATTACCGATAGCGCGCGGGCACCGGCTTTGATCGCCTCCGCCTCGGCGACGACGGCTGCGACCATGCGGTCGAAGGCCGCCAGCTCGATCGCAAGCGCCTTGTCGGCGGCATTGGCGATGCGGCTTTCGAGATCGGCAAGCTCGGTCGTAGTGAAGCGCATGGCGTTGGCCATGGTCTGGCGATGGATGAAGCGCGCCTTGGCCTCAGCAGTATCCGTCATCGGCCCGGCATTGCCGGCCGTGACCTCGATGAAGTATCCGAGCACGTTGTTATGCTTGATCTTCAGCGATTTGATGCCGGTTTCCTCGGCATATTGCAGTTGCAATCCGGCAATGACCCGGCGCGACTGGTCGCGCAGCGCGCGGACTTCGTCCAGCTCGGCATTCGCCCCTTCCCGCAGGAACCCGCCGTCGCGCTTCAAGAGCGGCAATTCATCGGCGAGCATGCCGGCAAGTAGCACTTCGAGATCGGCGGGCAAGGCGCGGAGCCCGGCAAGTGCTGTTCCCAGCTCCTCGGGAAGCAACGCAGCCCCTAGCAGATCGGCAACGCCGGCCGCCGCAGCGAGGCCCTGGCGTATCGCCCAGAGATCGCGCGGGCCGCCGCGGTCGAGCGCCAGGCGCGACAATGCGCGCGGCATGTCCGGCACGTGTTTCAGCGCTATCCTGAGATCGCTGCAGAGCGAAGGCTCTTCAGAAAGGAAGCCGATCGAATCCAGCCGTTCGTTGATGCGCGCCGGATCGGTCAGCGGCGACATCAGCCGCTCGGCAAGCAGACGCGCACCGCCACCGGTCACGGTCCGGTCGATCGCCCGCAAAAGCGAGCCGTTGCGGTCGCCGGAAAGCGTACGCACCAGTTCGAGATTGGCGCGGGTGGCGGGATCGATGAACAATGTCGACGCGCCGCTTTCGCGTTCCGGCAGTCCCAGCGGCGGCCGCTCGGAGATCTGCGTCTTCTCGACATAGGCAATGGCGGCGGCAGCAGCGGCAAGTTCGGCGCGCGTAAAGGAGCCGAAACCGTCCAGCGTCGAAACACCGAAATATCTGGTAATGCGGCCCTCGGCGCTGGCGCTGTCGAAAAGGACGGCCGGTTGCGGCACAGCCGTGCGGCCGAGCACATCGAAGGCCGGCTTCAGCTCGGGATCGTGGAATATCGTATCCGGCAGGATCAGTTCGCGCGGATCGATGCGCAGGATATCGGCGAGCAGCCGCGAGGCCTCCGTCTCTGCCAGACGGAAAACGCCGGTCGAAATATCGATCCAGGCGAGCGCCAGTTGCGGCTCCGAGCCGCCGCGAATGCGGGCGAGCGCCATCAGATAGTTGGATTCCGAGGGCGACAGCAGCTTTTCTTCTGTGATGGTGCCTGGCGTCACAAGGCGAACGACATCGCGCCGGACAACCGACTTGCCGCCGCGCTTCTTCGCCTCCGCCGGATCCTCCACCTGTTCGCAGACGGCAACGCGGAAACCCAGCGAAATCAGCTTCTGCAGATAGTCGTCGGCGGCATGCACCGGCACGCCGCACATCGGAATATCCTGGCCCATATGCTGGCCGCGCTTGGTGAGCGTGATGCCGAGCGCGCGCGACGCATCGACAGCGTCTTCGAAAAACAGCTCGTAGAAATCGCCCATGCGATAGAACAAAAGCGAACCGGGATTGTTCGCCTTGATCTCGATATATTGCTCCATCATCGGCGTCGCCGAAGCGCGGCTTTCCTCCGAGGCAAGCTCGGCGGTCGAGAAAGCGTCGATGCTGGCAATTATTCGTTCGTTCACGGAGGTGCAGTTTTTCCCAAAAAATGAGGTGCCACCCTATCCGCGCGCCGCTATAGAAGACAACAGCTATCGGGCAAGAGGGACCGGTCGCCCACAGGAGGTTTGGGAGGATACATGTCTGACACCAGCAGTACGCCGCGTCCGGGAACGGGGATCACCGAGCAGGAAGCACTCGATTTCCACAAGCAGGGCCGCCCCGGCAAGCTTGAAATCAATCCGACCAAACCAATGGCAACACAGCGCGACCTGTCGCTTGCCTATTCGCCCGGCGTCGCCGTTCCCGTGAAGGCAATCGCTGCCGATCCGCAGACGGCTTACGACTATACGTCGCGCGGCAACATGGTGGCCGTCATCACCAACGGCACAGCCATTCTCGGTCTCGGCAATCTTGGAGCGCTGGCCTCCAAGCCGGTCATGGAAGGCAAGGCCGTTCTCTTCAAGCGCTTTGCCGATGTCGATTCGATCGACCTCGAGATCGACACCGAAAATGTCGACGAGTTCATCAACTGCGTCCGCTATCTCGGTCCCTCCTTCGGTGGCATCAATCTCGAGGACATCAAGGCGCCTGACTGCTTCATCATCGAGCAACGCCTGCGCGAGCTGATGGATATCCCCGTCTTCCACGACGACCAGCACGGCACCGCGATCATCGCCACCGCCGGTCTGATCAACGCACTGGAATTGACCGGCCGCGATCTCAAGACCACCAAGCTCGTCTGCAACGGCGCGGGTGCTGCCGCGATTGCCTGCATCGAACTAATCAAGGCAATGGGCTTCAACCCCGACAACATCATACTCTGCGACACGAAGGGCGTGATCTACCAGGGCCGCAGCGAAGGCATGAACCAGTGGAAGTCGGCGCATGCCGTCAAGACCGACAAGCGTACGCTCGCCGAAGCGATGAAGGGCGCCGACGTAGTTCTTGGTCTGTCGCAGAAGGGTGCCTTCTCCGAAGACATGATCCGCTCCATGGCCGACAAGCCGATCATCTTCGCCATGGCCAATCCCGATCCGGAAATCACGCCGGAGGAAGTCGCCCGCATCCGTGACGACGCTATCATGGCGACCGGACGCTCCGACTATCCGAACCAGGTGAACAACGTCCTCGGCTTTCCCTACATATTTCGCGGCGCGCTCGATGTAAGGGCTTCGACGATCAACGATGAAATGAAGATCGCTGCCGTCAAGGCCCTCGCCAGCCTGGCGCGCGAAGATGTGCCGGACGATGTGGTCGCCGCTTATCAGGGTGCTAGACCGCGCTTCGGGGCGCAATATATCATCCCCGTACCCTTCGATCCGCGCCTGATCTCGGCGATCCCGGTTGCTGTCGCACAAGCGGCGATCGAAAGCGGCGTCGCCCGCCGTACGATCCCGGACATGGCCGCCTATGCCCGCGAACTCTCGGCCCGGCGCGACCCGATCGCCTCGACGCTGGCGCAGCTCTACGAACGCGTGCGCCGGCATCCGAAGCGCATCGTCTTCGCCGAAGCCGAGGAAGAGCAGGTCATGCGCGCCGCTTTATCCTACGCCAACCAGGGGCTGGGCACCGCCATCCTGCTCGGCCGTGAGGACCTGCTCCATGCCACGGCCGAACGCGCCGGGATCGACCTCAACCGGCCAGGACTCGAAATCGTCAACGCCCGCATTTCCAAGCGTGTCGAGGCCTATATCGACTATCTCTATGCCCGGCTGCAGCGCAAAGGCTACCTGCACCGCGATGTGACGCGCCTCATCCATAACGACCGCAACCATTTCGCCGCCTGCATGGTGGCGCTCGGCGATGCCGATGGCATGGTGACAGGGGTGACGCGCAACTATTCGACCGCGCTCGACGACGTGCGCCGCTGCATCGACGCCAAGCCGGGGCATCGCGTTATCGGCGCGTCGCTGGTGCTTGCCCGCGGTCGCACCGTCATCGTTGCCGACACCGCCGTGCATGACATGCCGACGTCGGAGGAGCTGGCCGATATCGCCGAGGAAGCCGCCGGCTTCGCGCGGCGCATGGGCTACGAACCACGCGTCGCCATGCTCGCCTACTCCACCTTCGGCCATCCCCCAGGCGAACGCTCCGAGCGCGTGCGCGAGGCGGTGAACATTCTCGACAGGCGCTATGTCAATTTCGAATTCGACGGCGAAATGGCCGCCGACGTGGCGCTGAACCGCAAGATCGTCGAGACGCTGTATCCCTTCTCCCGTCTCTCCGGTCCTGCCAACGTGCTTGTCATGCCCGCTTTCCACTCAGCCTCGATCTCGACGAAGATGCTACAGGAACTCGGTGGCTCCACCGTGATCGGTCCGTTGCTCGTCGGCCTCGACAAGCCAGTGCAGATCACCTCGATGGGGGCAAAGGATTCGGATATCGTCAACATGGCGGCAATTGCCGCCTATGGGGCGGGTTAAGAGGGGGCATTTTCGCTGCGGGCCATTCCCCCTTAACCTCGGTGCCGAGCCGAGACTGCAAGAAGACCAATGGCTGCGGTTTCGATTTGGTGTAAGATGCACCAATGAGTGAAGCCCAGCCCCTGTTTGAAGTGCTGCGCCATTCAGCGCAGCCGGATATTGTCGACGCCATCGAGCGGCTCGTCCTTGACGCGCCCGATCGCAAGCTCAACCGCGTCAACGCGCTTGCCTTCGCAGCCGAGCACGGCTTCGATGAAGAGCAGACCATCAACGCCTTCCTGCATGCATCACGCCTCGGCCTCTTCGAGATCTCCTGGAATGTTCTGTGCCCCGGTTGCGGTGGGGTGTTGGACGCCAATACTTCGCTGAAGACCGTGCAGAGCGACACCTATAGCTGCGCACTTTGCGCTGCCGGCTACGAGCCGACCCTCGACGAGATGGTCGAAGTCACCTTCACCGTCAGCCCGCGCGTGCGCCATATCGAGGCTCACAATCCGCACGAATTGCCGCCCTTCGAGTATTTTCGCCAGATCTATTGGGGCTCAGGCGTCGACCTTCCCGATGAGGGCTACGAAGCGACGGTCGACCAATTCATTCTGGAGGCGCTGGAACTGCCTGCGGGAGAAAAAGCCGTCGTATCGCTTCAGTTGCCGGCGGAATACGTGATCATCTTCGAGCCGGTCACGCATGCGGCACTATTCCTGGACGTAAAGGGCGAGCCGTCGAAGGAGCGGCAGACCATCTCGCTCATATTCGATCGCATGCACCGGCACAGCGAACCCATCACCCTGCGACCCGGCCCCTTGCGCGTTCTGATGGAAAATCACACGGAGGTCCGCACATTGCCATCGATCTGCGTGGCCAATGACGTGCTGCACGGCCTGCTGGGTCGACGGCGTCCATTCCTGACCGCAAAGCGACTGCTCTCGAATCAAACCTTCCGCGACATCCACCGCACGGACACGATCGACGTGGACCAGCGGCTGAAGATCACCAGCCTCACCTTCCTGTTCACCGATTTGCGCGGTTCGACGGCGCTATATGAAAGGGTCGGCGACCTTGCCGCCTTCGATCTGGTAAGAACCCATTTCGGCATCCTGCAAGAGATCGTCGGTGCGGAGGCGGGTGCCATCGTCAAAACCATCGGCGATGCGGTGATGGCGACGTTTCCGACGCCGGACCGGGCACTGGTCGCGGCCATGCGGATGCGCGAAGCGATGGTCAGCCTCAACAAGGAGCGCGGCAACGACGATCTCCTTCTCAAGATCGGCATTCATGAAGGGCCGTGCATCGCGGTTAGCCTGAACGAGCGTCAGGATTATTTCGGACAGACGGTCAATATTGCTTCCCGCGTGCAGCATCTCGCCAACTCGCACGAAATATTCGCCACCGGCTCCGTACTCGACAATCCTCGCGCCAGCGAATTGCTGACGACACACGGTTTGACGCCGCAATCCCACCACGTTTCGCTTCGCGGCATTACGGATGAGATCGATATTTTTGCGATTCCCTGAGGATGGCCGGGGCCGAATCAGTCCGGCTTACGTCAATCAACTCGCAAACCGGCCGGCGTCGGCACCGTAATAATTGACATAGCGGTCCGAAATGCTGGCGATCGGCAGGACGATCAGGACGTCGGTCGTGTTGAAGGCATGATCCACGACGGCGGTGGAGCCGACCATGGCGCCAAGGCGCAGGTAACCCTTGATCAGCGGCGGCAGCGCCATCAGCGCCTTCTTGGAATTGACCGCTTCGACGGGCATCAGGTCCATGGTGCGTGCAAGCGACGGCAGCGCGCTGACGGCCCATTCGTCCTTGGCGCTGACGTTATGGTAGAGGAAGGATAGAGCCAGCGCATGCTGCTCCGGACGGATGCCGGGGAAGGAGGCGCAGCCGAACATGGCGTTCATGCCGTGTTTCAGCGAATAGGCCCAATTGCCCTGCCACAGCAGTTCGACCGTTCGCTTGGTACGGTATTCCGGCAGCACGCAGGAGCGGCCGAGTTCCATGAAGCGCTTTTCGGGATGACGGGCGAGCAGGGCATCGATGTCGAATTCCGAAGAAGAATAGAAGCCGCCATTCGCCATCGCCACATCCTGGCGCAGCAGACGATAGGTGCCGACAATCTGGTCTTCCGAATCGCCTTCCAGCGAGCGGTCGAGAACCAGCAGATGGTCGCAGATCGAATCCCAGCTATCGATATCGCGCTGGCGACGCATGGCATCGGCCGGGAGTTGCGCATTCATCTCCTCAACGAAGACGCGATAGCGCACCGCCTGGGCAGCATCAATTTCCCGTGCCGTGCGAGCAAGGCGCGTTTCTAGATTTCCGATGCGTCCGAGCACATCGCTGGCAACCGGCTCAACCGTTGCCTTTGAAGACTGAACCATTTCGCCCTGAGCTTCGCGATTCAAAATTTCGATGGACATGGCGACTCCCCCTCTACGGGTTGATATAGCCGCCATAAAGCAAATTCGTGCGACAGGAAAGTGACATGGTGTTTTGCGAAAAGCAAGAACCGTGCCTGTTCCAATCACCGAATTCGGATGAAGCCCTTATATCCTAAGAGATGCTCTTAAAAGCTGCGAAGCGGCTTTTCGACAAGTTCGTCATCGCGCAGACGGAGAGGACCGAATCACGATTCGGAGGCATGTTTTCAATCTAGCCGTGTCCCAAAGCCTGCTTCGACAGGCCCCGTACCTCTGCGATCAAACGATCGGGATCTACCGGCTTGACGATGACGGCATCGGCCCCGGAAAGCAGTGCCTGGCGTCGGATGGCGTCGCGACTGTCGGCGGTCAGCACGATCACAGGCAGCGGCGAAAGGCCGTATCGGCGCTCCAATGCCCTTAGTTGCGCGAGCATCGCTGCGCCCTCGCCGCCGGGCATGGTGAGATCGGTGACGACGACATCAGGGCGATTTTCGCTGTTTTCGGCGCGGGCGAGCAAATTATCGAAATCCTCGACGAGACGAACCCTGTGGCCGGCTTTGGCGAGCATGGCGCGCACCAGCATGGCGTTGACAGGATCGTCCTCGCCCAAGAGAACGTTGAGTGCGACATCCGCCGTCTCCGGCGTCACGATACCGATTTCGGGCGGGCTGCTCAGCACATCCCGCTTCTCCATGCCGCGCATGCGGCCGCTCAGCACATCGATCAGCGATTGTTCGCGCAACGGCCGAATGAGCCATGCATCGAAGAGATCGAGCGGATGCGTGTTGCGCTCCTCCGGATTGACCAGAAAGATCTTTCTAACGCCGGACGCGACAAGTTCAGTCCCTTCGCGGAAATACCATGGGGCCATGCGATGATCGACGATGAGATCCGTCAGCGGCATGCCTTCGTCTTGAAGAGCGGACCGCGCCAGCTTTTCCACATCACCGGGACCGATCAGGCGGCAGTGGCCGCCAAGTGTGCGGATGGTATCGGCAATCGCCGTGCTTGCGGCGCCTTCCGGCGCCAGCAGCAGTACACGGGAGCATTTGAGCAGCTCGTTGCGCCTGACCTGTTCGTTCTCTCCGGCAACAGCCGAAACCGGGAAGCGGACGTTGAATTCGCTGCCTTCGCCCCGCATGCTGGAAACGCTCAATGTGCCGCCGAACTCACGCAGGATGCGGGCGGAGATGGCGAGCCCCAGACCTGTGCCGGCACTTCTGTCCAACATGCTACCCGCCTGTTCGAACTCGCCGAAGATGCGTGCCTGCTCCTCCTCGGTCATTCCCGGGCCGCTGTCCCTGACCGATATCACCAGGTCTTCGCTATCGAGGCCGGCGCGGATGAGGACGCCACCTGTCTGCGTAAACTTCACGGCATTGCCGATGACGTTGAACAGCACCTGGCGGAGGCGAGCGGGATCGAACTCCATGATTTCGGGAACATCCGCCGCGACGGTTGCGGCGATCTCGATACCTTTTTCATGGGCGCGATGGGCGAGCATCTCGACAACGCCTTCC
The DNA here is from genome assembly GCF_029714285.1 of Rhizobium sp. CB3090. NCBI lineage: Bacteria > Pseudomonadati > Pseudomonadota > Alphaproteobacteria > Hyphomicrobiales > Rhizobiaceae > Rhizobium > Rhizobium sp. CB3090. Next base: position 22,618 of record NZ_CP121662.1, on the reverse strand, counting down.
AGCAGCGGCCGCAGATGTTCGGCGCGCGGCCGGAGCTGGAAGCGGCCGACTTCGATCGTCGAGAAATCCAAGAGGTCTTCGACGAGTTGCACCAGGGCATTGCCAGACTGGCGGATGCCGGTCAGGTAATTGGCCTGCTCCAGGGTCAGCGGCGTCTGGGCGAGCAGATGGTTCATGCCGAGAATGCCCGACAGAGGCGTTCGGATCTCGTGGCTGACGGTCGCGAGCAGCCGCGATTTGGCAGCGCTGTTATATTCCGCCTTCAGCCGTGCCTCTTCGCGCAGACGCGCGGCCTGCCGCTCCTCGGTGACGTCGCGGGCGACGCTCTGGATCCTCAACTGCCCGGTGGCGGGATCACGGAACATGACATCATGCCAAGCAAAGATGCGCGGGCCTTCCGGCGTGGAAATCTCCGCGTCCTGGCGCTCGGAAGCTAGGGCGGCGCGGAAGACAAGACCCGCCTCCTCCAATGTCAAACCCTCTGGATTCGACCTGCCGATCAGTTTGCGGAAAGTGGCATTGCCATGAATGATGCGGCGTTCGATGTCGCGTGTCACCGTGATATCGCCAAGCGCATCGTGGATGGTGGCAAGCAGGCTGGTGCTTTCGTTGTTCTCCCAGAGACGGTCGTGCTCATGTTCGCTGAGGGTCGGCGTCTCCGCCACGACCTTGCGGGCAGCATTTCGCCTGCGGAAGACGCCGCCGGCGACAATCGCCAGCACCATCAGGCCTAGCAAAGCAGCAAGCGCCAGCGGGCCGCCGGCATAGCCGACCCACAAGAACGCGACGCCGGCAATCAGGCCGCCACCGTTCAACCAATGGCGCTGCAGCCATTGGGAAAACGCAGGCTGCGGCGCATCCAAAATGTTAGCCGGCGAAATCTCAATGGGATCGGCAGTAATGGGCGGCGCGTCTTCAACCGGCCGTTCGCGTGGTGCGGCGTGGTCGTCAACGGCGGCGACAAGCTTTTCCTGCAGGTTTGCCAGAGTGCTCATGTTGTCTTACTAACATGAGCACTCTTCCCGTTGCCTTCAGGGATTCGTTAGAATTTTAGGCTTTCGCCTTTTTCGGCAAAAGCAGCTCGTCCAGAATGACGCAGCCCGCCCCGACGGTGATGAAACTGTCGGCGAGATTGAAGACGGCGAACGACCATGTTTCGGTATGGAAGAGGATGTAGTCGATCACATGGCCGTAGAGGAACCGGTCGATCAGGTTGCCGAGCGCACCGGCAATAATCAAAGCGAAGCCGAGATGGGCAAGCCAGCGATGATTTGGCGTCCGCCGCCAGAGCCAGAGCACGAAAACGACGATAACGAGCCGCATGCCGACGATGAACCAGCCATCCGTGCCCGACAGCATCGAGAAGGCGACGCCGAGATTATAGGTGCGGTAAAGCGCCAGCATCGGAATGACCGGCACCATCTCCTGCAAAGGCAGCCAGTTGTCGACTATGATCTTGACCGCCTGATCGAGGATAACGGCGGCCACAATGAAAATCAGGATCGGCAAAGGCCGGGAAAACAGAGCGGGTTTTGCGGGTGCTTGTTCGTTCATCTCGCTGTCGGTCATCGCGTCTCGCTTAGGGTCAGAAGATGACGGCGGGATTCGAACAGCATGACTGCCGTCGCCACCGCCAGGTTAAGGCTGTCGGCGCGGCCGGCCTGCGGGATGCGGGCAAGCGCATCGGCCTCCTTCGCCAGGGCATCCGGCAGGCCGGACTGTTCATTGCCCATCAGCAGCACGACGGGCTTTTTCTTGTAATCGATCGTGCGGTAATCGACAGCACCGGCCAGATGGGTGGCCACAACGGAAACGCCCGCGGTCTTCTTCCAGGCCAAAAACTCTTCCGGCGTCGCCTTGACGACGGGAACGGCGAAGACCGAGCCCATGGTTGCCCTTACGGTTTCCAGCGAAAACGGGTCCGTCGTTTCACCGACGAGGATCACGCCGGACGCACCAGCCGCATCGGCGGTGCGGATGATGGTGCCGAGATTGCCGGGGTCACGCACGCGATCGAGTGCCACCCAGGTGTCGCCGGTCTTCGGCTTGACGTCGCGGAGCTGCCGCCAGCGCTGGTCGAATATGCCGACCACCATCTGCGGGTTATCGCGGCGGGTGATGGAGGCGATAACTTTTTCGCTGACTTCGAGCACCAGCCCGCCGGCAGCGACGGTTTTGGCGGCCACCTGCTCGACCAGCGGCCTGCCTTTGGCCGCCTTGGCGTAGACCAGCGTGCGAATGGTCCAGCCGAGCTCCAGGGCATCGATGACCAGCTTCAAACCTTCCGCCAGGAAAGCGCCGCTCTCCTCGCGCGACTTCTTGTTGGTCAGCGCCTTGATGTCCTTGATGATCGGATTGGCAAGGGAGGTGACCTCCTTGACATGTCCGACCTTGCGGGGGCCGTCATTGCGGAAATCATGGTTCATTTCGGCACCCAGCGGCTGAAGAGAGATGTTGAGAGCGCGCGGCCCGGCGTCTTGCCGTCGAGGCCAGCCTCGCGGATCACCAGTTCGCCGGATTCGACGACGCCGCCAGCGCCGCGCATGGTTTCGCGCATCAGCTCATGGATCGAATAGAAGCTGGCGCGGATGGAATAGGCTGTCAGCACCAGGCCAAGCGCCTTGGGCGACAGGATTTCGCGGCAGATGTCGAGCATCGACGGCAGATGTTCGAAGAGATGCCAGACCTCACCATTCGGGCCGCGGCCGAACTTCGGCGGGTCGGTCAGGATGATGTCGTATTTGTTGCCGCGCCGTTCCTCGCGCAGGATGAATTTCATGGCGTCTTCGCAGATCCAGCGGATCGGCAGTTTTTCCATGCGGCCGAGCGCCTGGTTTTCCCGCGCCCAGCCGATCGCCTTCTTCGAGGCGTCGACATGGGTGACTTCGGCGCCGGCAGCAGCAGCGACCAGCGAAGCGACACCGGTATAGCCGAAAAGGTTCAACACCTTCAGCGGCCGCTTTGCGGCTTCGACTTGTTCCTTCATCCAGGCCCAGTGCACGATCTGCTCCGGGAAGACGCCGACATGGCGGAAGGCGGTGAAGCGGCCGAGAAAATCGATGCCGAGCAATTGCAGCGGCCAGGTCTCACCGAGCGCTTCACGCGGAAACCGCCAGCGGCCCATGCCGTCCTCATCGGTATCGCCGGTGAAGATCGCATCGGCATTGTCCCAGACATGGGCGGCGAACGATGGCTGCCACAGCGCCTGTGCCTCCGGCCGGACGATGCGATAGGGACCGTATTGCTCGAGCTTCAACCCGTTGCCGCTGTCGATCAGGTGGAAATCCCCGGCACCCAGCGATTCGAGGATGACGGGCACGCGCTCCACCGGACGCTCGCCGTTTCGGGTGATCAACGGGCGTTCGGACGTGACCGCGATAGCCGCCGTAACCCGCGGCTCTGACATCCGCCCGTCGCGGTCGCGCGCGGCCGGCGCCGACCTCGGGCCGGCATCACGTGCGGGCTTCGCCGGCGGCTTGCCGGTCTTCAGCGGCGCGTCACGCCGGACATCCCTTTGGGGCTTTGCGCCGGGGCCGCCCGCGGGTTTCGAACCGGGCCGGCGTTCCTTCTGTTTCACCATGCTTGTCTCAAAATTGATATGTGCGTGCAAATAGCATCTGGCCGCCACTTGGCAAAGCGCTTTCCGATCTGCGATTATCTCGGGACGAAATGCCAGATCGGGAGGGTTGCGCATGGATATGACCGGTGAAGAACGGATTGCCGCACCGAGGGACGTCGTGTGGGCCGCATTGAACGACCCCGATATTCTCAAGCAATGCATCCCCGGCTGTCAGAGCCTGGACAAGATTTCGCCGACCGAGCTGACGGCAACGGTGAAATTGAAGATCGGCCCGGTCTCCGCTTCCTTCAGCGGTGAAGTGACGCTGTCCAACATCAATGCGCCGGAGAGCTATACGATCTTCGGCGAAGGCAAGGGCGGCATTGCCGGCTTTGCCAAAGGCGGGGCCGATGTTACCCTGGAAGAGGAAGGCGGCGAGACGATCCTGCGCTATGAGGCCAAGGCCCAGGTCGGCGGCAAGATCGCCCAGCTCGGCTCGCGGTTGGTCGATTCCAGTGCCAAGAAACTGGCTCAGCAATTCTTCGCCGATTTCACTGCGGCCCTCAACGGCCAAGCCAGCGCTTGATTGCGATCGTCATCCGACCCGCCATAGACCGCTCATGACGTCGAAACCAGATATTTGGACCATCAGACCGGCATACCAGCGGGATACCGACGTTCTCGCCGACATCTATCTCCGTGTGCGGCGCATGACGTTTCTCTGGGTGGACCCCGGCAAATTCCATAGCGAGGATTTCGTTGGTCAGACACCCGGCGAACACGTCTTCGTCTGCGAGGATCGAAACGGGACCATTGCCGGCTTCATGACGTTATGGGAACCGGACGATTTCATCCACATGCTCTACATTCTGCCCGAATTCCAGGGCCGTGGCGCTGGCAAGGCTCTGCTTGCCGCCCTGCCGGATTGGCCCCAGCGGCGCTACCGGCTGAAATGCCTGGTGAAGAATACCCGCGCCATCGCCTTTTACCGCAGCCTTGGTTTCGCGATTATCGGCGACGGATCGTCGCCAGAGGGCGATTACAAGGACATGCAGCTCCGCGGCGAATAGTTACTTCGGAGCAGTTATTTCGATGGAAGCTGGCCGGCGATCTGTTCGGCCCGATTGCGGTGCTTGTCGGCTTCCGCCTGCCAGCGCACGGCCTCGCGCGATTGGCTCCTAGCAAGCTTGCGGTGTTTGCCCTGATTGAACCAGGTAACCGCCGCGCCGACCAGCATGCCGATGATCAACGCGACAAACAGCAGCACGAACAGCGGCGCGCTCAGCGACAGCACCTGATCCTCGGGCCTGAACGGATTGAGCGCCAGCGTGACGGACTGGCGGTTCGCGACGCAGAAGATGATGAGGATAATGCCGAGCGGCAGCAATATCAGCAGGTTGATGATCTTCTTGGTCATTGCGAACGCTCCTTTGTCCAGGCGCATCCGTGCAATGCACTCCTATCGCCTATAGCCGCAGAATAAGACAGACCGGGCCAAGTTCAAGTGCCACCCGGTCACGGCGCAGTCATGTCCACCGGGCATGTCCACCGGGGACGTTCGCGAAGAGTATCCGCCAAAAACGATGATTAATTGTCGTCTTCTTCGTCGCCGGCGCCGGGATTCAGGCGCTCACGCAGCTCCTTGCCAGTCTTGAAGAAGGGAACCCATTTTTCCTCGACGAACACCGTATCGCCCGTACGCGGGTTGCGACCGGAGCGCGAGGGCCGGTTCTTGACGGAAAAAGCGCCGAAACCGCGTAGTTCAACGCGATTTCCCGCAGCGAGCGCATCGGTGATCTCGTCGAGGACAGCGTTGACGATATTTTCGACATCGCGGTGGTAGAGATGCGGGTTACGTGCCGCCACAATCTGCACCAATTCCGACTTAATCACGGTTGCCCCCTTAAATCATTGATTTATCAATTAGCTGCACCCTGCCAAACAGAAAGCAGGCCGTCAAGAAACAACTTCTCTGTCATAATTTTCTGGAGATCCTCTCCCTTCATAAAATCATCATAACCGAGACGATTTAGCAACCAAGAAGCGGCGCTCGGCCAAAAGAAGGATGAGGTTTTGTCCTCTGCCTTCCAATCGACGATCGGCAAGTCCTTTTTGACCTTGCGCGTGTCGAGATAGGCGCGGATTTCGTCTTCGCCGCCGAGGGTGTCGATCAGCTTGTTCTGCAATGCCTGCCGGCCGGTGAAGATGCTGCCATCCGCGAGCTTCAGCACCTCGTCGCGCGGCAATTTGCGACGGTCGGCGACGAGATCGACGAACCAGCCATAGCTGTCCATGACCATGTTGCGGATCATCGCCTTGGCCTCTTCGCTCGCCGGATGGAATGGCGATGGCTCGGCCTTCAGCGGCGCCGACTTGATTTCGTCCAGCGAGAGGCCAAGCTTGTCGAGCAGCTCTTTCGCCTGCGGATACTGAAAGATGACGCCGATCGAGCCGGTGATCGACGTGTCGCCGGCGACAATGTCATCACCCGCCGTCGCGATCATGTAGCCGGCAGACGCTGCTACGGTGCGGATATCGGAGACCACGGGCTTCTTCGCGGCAACGGCACGAATGGCCTTAAAGATACGTTCGCCGCCATAGGTCGTGCCGCCGGTCGATGAAATCGAGACGATCAACGCCTTGACCTGATCATTGTCCTGGATCTTCTTCAGCCGCTCCAAAAGCTCGGTGTCATCCAGGATAAGGCCGGAAATTTTGACGCGGGCGATCTGCGGTCCGCGTATGGAGGGTAGATCGCCGGCCGCGAAACGATAAAGCGCAAAGCCCAGCGCCACCAGGAGAAGAACGGCAATGACGCGCCAAAAGCCAAGCTTGCGGCGCAATTGCCGCCGATCTGCGATTGCAGAACTGTCCATAACGCCTTATCTCTCCCTTTGTCATGAATCGGATACACAACGAACCGGATATACCAACATCTTGAAACGGGCATAATCCTTCGCGAAAATCCACTTCAATTTTCGAGATTGTGTCCAGGCTTTCCATGAAGCGTTTCGTCAGATAGGGCGATAACCGACGGACGAAACGGCAGCGTATTATATTTTTTCGCTAAAATTGCTTGTTGCAGAAAAAAATCCATATTGGCAAGCCAATGCAATAATGCGAAACGATCTGCCAGGCTTGTTGGCACAGTCTGGCATGACTTGAACGTGTTTTTCCGGATCAGAGAAGACGGACCTGTTGCATGCTCAAAACTATCGAGACCTCCGGCCAGGCGATCGGCTCCGCGCCAGAAAGAAACGCGTATAAGGACGCGATCTTTCATTCTGCGCGCGTGAGAAAGCTGAAGATCCTGCTTCCTGTGGCTGCGTTGATCGTCTCGCTGATCTTCATCGCGGTTTCGGTCGTGCGCGCATATCTGCCGGAGAACATTCAGATCGAGGGCGCCAGGATCGAAGACGGCAAGGTCGTGATGGAGCGTCCCGCCATCGCCGGCCGCAACAAGGACGGCATCAATTATTCCATGCTCGCCGAAAAGGCGCTGCAGGATATCAAGAATCCCAATATGATCACGCTCAAGACCATCAAGGCCTCCATGCCGGTCAACAGCCAGGTGATTGCGCACGTAACGGCCCAAAGCGCGGATTTCGATCGCCAGGCCGACACGCTGAAGCTCACCGCACCCTTTACCATTCTGATGGACAACGGCCTGCGCGCAGAGTTCAGGACGGCCTTCCTCGACGTGAAGAAGGGTGACCTCTCCAGCCAGGATCAGGTTGCAATCTACAGAGGGGGCATGTCGGTTGTTGCACAGTCGCTCAAGATGACGGATAAGGGGAGCGTAATCGAATTCGACGGGCAGGTTCAGATGCATATCGAACCAGCCGGACTCCATAATTCAGCTAGCGAGCAACAGCCGGGCGGTTCATGACAAACGATTGGCGACATTCTCTTTTCAACTCTGGACTGCGCAAGGCAGGCCTTCTCTGCGCCTTTAGCGCACTTGCAATTTTTGCGGCGACAGAAGCGGGCGCCCAGGCAACGACGAGCAACATGCCTGGCCTGAAGCTTTCCAAGGATCAGCCGATCCAGATCGAAAGCGACAAGCTGGAGATTCATGATGCGGAAAGCCAGGCGGTCTTTACCGGCAACGTCAAGGTCGTTCAGGGCACCACGACGATGCAGGCGGGCAAGATGACGGTCTTCTACAAGAAGAAGCAGCCTGCCGATGCCAATGCCAAGCCGGCAACCGAAAATCCGGTCGCAACCGCCGCCAAGCAGCAAAACCAGTCGCTGGTCTCGGGCAATGCCGATATCGACCACATTCTGGTCACCGACAAAGTCTATCTCGTTTCAGGCACGCAGACGGCGACGGCGGATGACGGCTCTTTCGACATGGCCAACCAGCTTGCCATTCTCAAGGGCCAGAAGGTCGTGCTGACCGACGGGCCGAACGTATTCACCGGCTGTCAGCTCACCGTGCATATGGCCACGGGTGAAGCGCAATTGGATGCCTGTGGGGGTCGCGTCCAGATTCAGCTCGATCCGAAATCGCAGCAAGTACAGCAGCAACAGCAAAAAAAGAACTGATCCCGGTCTTCTCGTGACGATATCGACCACACCCACCTTGCCCGGCGCGTCCGGATCGAGCACTGCGGCATCCGGCACGGCGGCCGCGGACAAAGCGCGTTATCAGGGCACCCTGATTGCGCGCGGCCTCACCAAGACCTACCGCACGCGGCGCGTCGTCAACGGCGTCTCGCTGGTCGTGCGGCGTGGCGAGGCCGTTGGCCTGCTCGGACCGAACGGTGCCGGCAAGACGACATGCTTCTATATGATCACCGGACTGGTGCCGGTCGATGAGGGCACGATCGAGATCGACGGCAACAACGTCACCTCGATGCCGATGTACCGCCGCGCTCGCCTGGGCGTCGGCTATCTGCCGCAGGAGGCCTCGATCTTTCGCGGCCTGACGGTGGAAGAGAACATCCGCGCCGTGCTCGAAGTCCATGAAAAGGACAAGAAGAAGCGCGAGCGGAAGATCGACGAGCTGCTCGAGGAATTCCACATCCGCAATCTGCGCACGGTGCCGGCGATCGCCCTCTCCGGCGGCGAGCGGCGGCGTCTGGAAATTGCCCGCGCACTGGCGACCGACCCGACCTTTATGCTGCTCGACGAGCCTTTTGCGGGCGTCGATCCGATCTCGGTCGCGGACATCCAGAATCTCGTGCATCATCTGACGGCGCGCGGCATCGGCGTGCTGATCACCGATCACAACGTCCGCGAGACGCTCGGCCTCATCGACCGCGCCTATATCATCCATGCCGGCGAGGTGCTGACCCATGGCAGGGCCAACGACATCGTCAGCAATCCGGAAGTGCGTAAGCTCTACCTCGGTGACAATTTCAGCCTTTAAAAAGCTGCGGTTGAACCGGGGCGCTCCCCTGCCTTACCGGAGAGCGTAGCACTCCGGAAATTCACCATCCCGTGACAGTTCCGCTTGACCAAACCCAATAAAAAAGCAATTTTTGGGCCAGTTGGAATTTTGCGGATTTTTCATAGCGAAGAACGCGGATTCCCGAAGAGAGGAAGGGGAGTTTCGCGTCCGCCATGGCATTATCGGCCAATCTTTTCCTGCGCCAAAGCCAAAGCCTGGTGATGACACCGCAACTGATGCAATCCATCCAGTTGCTGCAGATGACGCATTTCGAGCTCACCCAATTCATTGCTCAGGAAGTCGAAAAAAATCCGCTGCTCGAATTTACGTCAAATGACGAGGATATAGGCAGCGGTGGTGACCGCGAGGCGAAGGACGAAAGATTCGAGGCGGCGGATGAAAGCCATGGCGACGATGACCGTCATAACGGCGATCTCGCCAGCGACTGGTACGAGAGCGAAAATACCGGCCATGCCGACCGACTGAGCGATGAGCTCGATACCAATTTCAGCAATGTCTTTCCCGATGACGGCAGCCCGCAGCGTGCGGATGCGCCGGAGCTGCTCAGCCAGTGGAAATCCATGCCCGGCGGCGAAGCTGGCGAAAGCTACGACCTCGACGATTTCGTCGCCGGCCAGATTTCGCTGCGCGACCACCTGAACGAACAGATCCCCTTTTCCCTGCCCAGCATGGCCGACCGGCTGATTGCCCAGCATCTTGTCGACCAGCTCGACGATGCCGGCTATCTGCAGGCCGATTTGAATGACACCGCGGAGCGCCTCGGCGCCGCCGTTGCGGATGTCGAGCGCGTGCTCGGCGCATTGCAATTGCTCGACCCTCCCGGCGTCTTTGCCCGTTCTCTTAGCGAATGCCTGGCGATCCAGCTCCGCCAAAAGGACCGTTTCGATCCCGCCATGGAACGGCTGATCCACAACCTCGAACTTCTTGCCCGGCGCGATTTCGCCACGTTGAAGCGGCTCTGCGGCGTCGACGAGGAAGATCTGCTCGACATGATGGCGGAGATCCGCCAGTTGAACCCGAAGCCGGGCAGCGGCTTCGAGACCGGCATATCCGAGGCGATCATGCCCGATATCGTGGTGCGGCCGTCCTCCGACGGTGGCTGGCTGGTGGAGCTCAATCCGGATACGCTGCCGCGCGTCCTGGTCAGCCAGTCCTATTTCGCCTCCGTCTCAAAGACGAGCCAGGATCACGCTTTTCTGTCGGAATGTCTGCAGAATGCCAATTGGCTGACGCGCAGCCTCGATCAGCGCGCCAAGACGATCATGAAGGTGGCAAGCGAGATCGTCCGGCAGCAGGATGCCTTTCTCGTGCACGGTGTCGATCATCTGCGGCCGCTCAATCTGAAGACCGTGGCTGATGCCATCAAGATGCATGAGTCGACCGTCAGCCGCGTGACCTCGAACAAATACATGCTGACACCGCGCGGCCTGTTCGAGCTCAAATACTTCTTCACCGTCTCGATCGGCGCTGTCGAGGGCGGCGACAGCCATTCGGCCGAGGCCGTGCGTCACAAGATTCGCCTGCTGATCTCGCAGGAGAGCCCGGAGGCCGTGCTCTCCGACGACGACATCGTCGATACGCTAAAGAAGGGCGGCATCGAGCTTGCTCGTCGTACAGTTGCAAAATACCGTGAAGCGATGAACATCCCCTCCTCGGTACAGCGCCGCCGGGAGAAGCGCGCGCTGGCGAAGGTAGCCGCCTTTTAGCAATTGCCGGTCTCAACCGCAGACTGCGGGTCTCCTGACAGATCCTTAAGATTCTGTTGACTTTCCGATATGGCGGAGCTAGAAGCCCGCCGCAATCGGTGCAGGACATCACTGCCATGAACTTATCCCCACCATCCCCAGGGCGCCTGACAAACGCAATTTGTCTTTGACTGCGTGAAGTGCTTGGATGAGCTTGAGGCTTGGCGTAAACTGGCGCGCCCAATAACCGCTACAAGAAGGGAAACTCCATGAGTGTGCGTGTCTCCGGGAAACATATGGAAATTGGTGACTCCTTCCGCCAAAGGATTGAAGACCAGATCGGTATGGCCGTGACGAAATACTTCGACGGAGGGTATTCCGGCCAAGTGACGGTCCAGAAATCCAGTTCCCGCTTCGCAGCCGACTGCAAACTTCATCTCGACAGTGGCGTCGTCCTGCATGCTGCCGGAGAGGCGATGGACCCGCAATTGGCGTTCGACGCTGCCTCAGAGCGCATTGAAAAGCGCCTGCGCCGCTACAAACGCAAGCTCAAGGATCATCAGGCCGGCAACCACACGAATGGCCTCGCCGAAGTCGCCTATACCGTCATGGACGGTGTTCCGGACGACGACGACGAAGTCCCAGCCGATTTCGCGCCGGCGATCGTCGCCGAAAGCACGAAACAGCTAAAGACCATGTCGGTCGCGACCGCCGTGATGGCGCTCGACATGACCGACGAGCCGCTGCTGCTTTTCCGCAGCCCCGGCAAGGAACATTTGAATATCGTTTACCGTCGCCAGGACGGCAACATTGGCTGGATCGACGCAGCCAATATCAAGGGCTGAGAAAAGAAGATGAGCGACGGCCCCGCGCTGTATCAGCCGGCCGCCGCTCCTCCGTCATCGGATCTCGGCGACACGAAGGATAAAGAGAATGGCATTGGCAGATTTGCTGCACCAAGATGCGATCATCCCCGCCTTGAGGGCAAATTCCAAAAAACAATTGCTTCAGGAGCTGGCAGCCAAAGCCTCCAAATTGACCGGACTGCCCGAGCGCGAGATTTTCGACGTCGTGCTGCAGCGGGAGCGTCTGGGCTCTACCGGCGTCGGCAATGGCATCGCCATTCCGCACGGCAAGCTCACCAGCATCAAATCCATCATTGGTATTTTCGCGCGCCTGGAAGCGCCCGTCGACTTTGAAGCGCTGGACGACCAGCCTGTCGATCTCGTCTTCCTGCTGCTCGCCCCCGAGGGCGCCGGCGCTGATCATCTGAAAGCGCTGTCGCGCATTGCCCGCGTGTTGCGCGACCAGGATCTTGTCGCCAAGCTGCGCGCCACCGATTCCGCCTCGGCGATCTATGCCTTCCTCAATGAAGAGCAGGCGTCCAACGCGGCCTGACAGACCGACGCGGGCTTAAACGCTGATAAAAAGAAGAGCCGGATGACGAGGTCATCCGGCTCTTCTTTTAAGCACGATTTGCAGATCAGGCGTCTTTTTCGTCGAACGGGCTGTTGGCGCCCGGTTCGGAAATCTCGGCAACCTTCGGACCGCCCTTGGCAACGCCGACCATGGCCGGGCGCAGAACACGCTCACCGATGACGAAACCGGCCTGCACCACCTGCACGACGGTATTGTTCGGCACTTCAGCGTTCGGCACTTCGAACATCGCCTGATGGAAATTGGGATCGAACTTCTGGCCGACCGGCTCGATCTGGCGGACACCGTGGCGCTCCAAGGCCGACAGCATGGAGCGTTCGGTCATTTCCACGCCTTCGATCAGCGTCTTCAGGCCGGCATCGGCTTCGGCACGGGCTTCAGCCGGAATGGCTTCCAGCGTGCGGCGCAGATTGTCCGCCACGGCGAGCATGTCGCGGGCGAAGCTGGCGACGGAATAGGACTTGGCGTCCTTCACATCGCGCTCGGTGCGACGGCGCAAGTTGTCCATTTCGGCGGCAAGGCGCAGATAGCGGTCACGCAGATCGCTATTTTCGGCCTTAAGCAGCTCGACCGGATCCGGCTGCGAAGGCTGGGCCGCATCCGCGGTTTCCACAGCCTCTTGCGCAAAGTCCGCGGGATTGTCAGTCGCCGTGGCGTCAGGTCCGGTTTTCGTTGTTTCGTCGATCATGACGGTCTCCGAATTGCTTTGTCTTTTGAATGAGCCCGATATCGAGGTTTGGCCGGAAAAAATCAAGGCTTTGTCGCGAAGAACAGGCATTTCCCGGCAATCCGGTCCTATTTGCCCGAATACCAATCGGGTGAAAAGCCTCCCCCGTTGGAGCTTCTACTATGGAAGACCCTTTCCGGGTATAGTCGGGGCCGTTTCAACGCGACATGAGGTGCGTCCATGTCCAGCAGCCAGTCCCATTCGGGCAAATGTTTCTGCGGCGCGGTGGAAATCGCAGTCAGTGGCGAGCCGGTGGCGATGGGTTATTGCCATTGCGACTCCTGCCGGGAGTGGTCGGCGGGGCCGGTCAATGCTTTCTCGCTCTGGCCGCCGGACGCCGTGCATATCACCAAGGGGGCCGACCACATCGGCAGCTACCAGAGAAGCGCAAAAAGCCTGCGCAAATGGTGCAGGATTTGCGGCGGCCATCTGTTGACCGAACATCCCCTGTGGGGCGTAACCGATGTCTACGCCGCCATCATTCCAACTCTCGACTTTCAGCCGATGCTTCATGTCAACTACGAGAACACCGTGCTGCACCTGAGGGACGGTCTGCCGAAACAAAAGGACATGCCGGCGGAGATGGGCGGATCGGGAACCCTGCTACCCGACTGAAACGAACTTAGACATTCAAAGGATGCCCGCTCTCCAGAGGCTTTCGTCACATCCCTGGCCGCGACAGCCTGGAAATCAGTTGGGCGGTATAGTCCACCATGGGCACGATGCGGGCATAATTCAGCCGTGTCGGCCCGATGACGCCGACGGCGCCGACGATACGGTCGTCGTCATCGCGATAAGGCGCAACGATCAGTGACGAGCCGGAGAGCGAAAAGAGCTTATTTTCCGAGCCGATAAAGATGCGCACGCCCGGCCCGCTTTCGGCCAGATTCAGGATCTCGATCAGGCTATCCTTCTTTTCGAGATCGTCGAACAACAGGCGCAGGCGATCCAGATCTTCAGCACCGCCCACTTCGGCCAATAGATTGGCGCGGCCGCGCACGATAAGCTGCGTCGGTTTGCCGTCATCTCCGTCGCCGGACCAGACGGCGATCCCGCGTTCGACGAGTTCATGTGACAGGATGTCGAGTTCCTGGCGCACACTCTCTTTCAACGTCTGCAACTGACGGCGCAGCTCCGGCAGTGTCTGGCCGGTCATATGGGCATTGAGGAAATTCGCCGCTTCCGTGAGCTGCGAGGAGGTAACGCCGGCCGGCAGTTCGATGATGCGGTTTTCCACCTGATCGTGATCGCCGACGAGCACGGCCAGCGCCTTGGTGGGCTCCAGGCGGATGAATTCGACATGCTTCAGCACCGGGTCGCTCTTCGAAGTGATCACCAGTCCGGCGCCGCGCGAAATACCCGAAAGCATGCGGCTCGCCTCGGTCATGACAGATTCCATCGGCTGGTCGCGATTGCTGCCGCGCACCTGACGATCGATGGTGGCGCGGTCTTCCGCAGAGAGATCGCCGACCTGCATGAAAGCGTCGACGAAGAACCGTAAGCCCACCTGCGTCGGCAGCCGGCCAGCGCTGATATGCGGTGAATAGATGAGACCGAGCTCTTCCAGATCGCTCATGACGTTGCGCACGGAGGCCGGCGAAAGAGACATGGGCAGCAAGCGCGAGAGATTGCGCGAGCCGAGCGGTTCGCCATTTTCAAGATAGCCTTCAACGATACGGCGGAAGATTTCCTTCGAGCGTTCGTCCAGCGCTGCAATGGCATCCGAAACCGACGATGTCGTGAACCCCATTTCGCTGTCAAATCCGTTCTGTTGAGCCTTGGTCAAAATATAATCATTCAGTTAGCAATGGCAAAAGGGAAAAATGCCAACGCTGCCACGACAAGGCCCTTCGGCCTGCTTTTCCTTTGCAAAAGCCGCCAGTGGATCGTAGAAGCGGTCAATAAACTTTCAGGAGAGCAGAATGCGGCCTTCAGGCAGAAAAACCGACCAGATGCGCAAAGTGTCATTTGAGCGCAATTTTTCCAAGCACGCGGAAGGCTCTTGCCTGGTCAAATTCGGCGACACCCATGTGCTCTGCACGGCGAGTCTGGAAGAAAAAACGCCGCCATGGCTGCGCAACAGCGGCAAGGGTTGGATCACCGCCGAATACGGCATGTTGCCGCGTGCCACCGGCGAGCGCATGAAGCGCGAAGCCGCTGCCGGCAAGCAGGGCGGCCGCACGCAGGAGATACAACGCCTCATCGGCCGCTCGCTGCGCGCTGTCGTCGACCTGCAGGCGCTGGGCGAGCGCCAGATTACACTCGACTGCGACGTCATCCAGGCCGATGGTGGCACCCGCACGGCCTCGATCACCGGCGCCTGGATCGCCCTCTACGACTGCCTGAAGTGGATGGAAAGCCGCAATATGATCAAGACGGACCGTGTCCTGAAGGATCATATCGCCGCCGTTTCCTGCGGCATCTTCGCCAGCCAACCGGTGATCGATCTCGACTATCTCGAGGATTCATCCGCCGAGACCGACGCCAATTTCGTCATGACCGGCGCCGGCGGCATTGTCGAAATCCAAGGCACGGCCGAAGGCACGCCTTTCAGCGAAGAAGAATTCACAACCCTGATGCACCTCGCCAAGAACGGCATTGCCGAGCTGGTGGAGCTGCAGAAGCAGGCGATTGCCTGAGGATATTGGAAAATGCGCATCGTGCGGCTTGCTTCTATATCCGCTCTCAAAACTTCTCCTGGCGATGATGGCGGTCGGGACAGGAGACGCGGCGGATACACCTTCGCCCCAACGGGGAGAAGGCCGCGCATAGCGCGGGTTGAGGAGGCGTTGCACCGTAAGGCTGTTTGGCAGCTCCCCGAGGGGAGAAGGTCATGACCCAGCCCCATATCGAAAGTATCCTCGAAACCGCGCTTTATGCGGACGATCTCGATGCGGCTGAGGCTTTCTATGGCGGCATTCTCGGACTGCAGAAGATCTCGCGCGGCGGCAACCGCCATGTTTTCTATCGCTGCGGGCCGGGCGTGCTGCTGATCTTCAATAGCGCGGAAACCGTCAAGCCGCATGAACCGGGCGCCCTGCCCGTGCCGCCGCATGGTACGAAAGGCCATGGTCACGTCTGCTTCCGTGTCAGCGGCAACGACATCGAAGCCATGGCGCAAAAGCTGAAGGCTGCCGGGGTCGATATCGAAGCCGATTTTCACTGGCCGAGTGGCGGCCGCTCGATCTATTTCCGCGACCCGGCCGGCAACAGCCTGGAATGCGCCGAAACCAGCATCTGGGGCATCTGACAGGACAGGATATGCGCAAGCTCGATACCAAGACCATCGTCGTCGCCAGCCACAATGCCGGCAAGATCCAGGAAATTCGAGACCTGATCGGCCCACTCGGTTTTGCTGCCAAGTCTGCCGCCGATCTCAATTTCATCGAGCCGGACGAGACCGGCACGACTTTTGAGGAAAATGCCGCGATCAAGGCGCTCGCGTCTGCGCATGCCTCCGGTCTGCCAGCGCTATCGGACGATTCCGGCCTGGTGATCGATGCGCTTGGCGGCGATCCCGGCGTCTATACGGCCAATTGGGCGGAAAAGCCTGACGGTACGCGCGACTTCGCAATGGCAATGCAGAAGGTCGAGACTGCGTTGGAAAAGGCCGGCGCCACCTCGCCGGAGAGCCGCACGGCGCGTTTCGTCAGTGTTCTCTGCCTTGCCTGGCCGGACGGGCATACCGAGTTTTTCCGCGGCGAAGTCGAGGGCACCGTCGTCTGGCCGCCGCGCGGCACCCAGGGCTTCGGCTACGATCCGGTCTTCCAGCCCGAGGGGTATGACACCACCTTCGGCGAGATGAGCGCCGGACAAAAGCATGGCTGGAAGCATGGCGATCAGCAGGCTCTCTCGCATCGCGCCCGCGCCTTCAAGACCTTTGTCGAAACCTGCCTGGAGGCATAAGCTAACCCCGTGGAAATCGTAGATACCCAGGACCTGATGCGCGGGGCGCAATTGCTACCGGATACCGGCGAACCCGGTTTCGGCGTCTATGTGCATTGGCCCTTTTGCGCGGCCAAGTGTCCCTACTGCGATTTCAACAGCCACGTCCGCCATCAACCGGTCGATCAGGAACGTTTCGCAGCCGCCTTTCTGAAAGAGATGGCGACGATGCGGGCAATCAGCGGCCCCAAGACTGTGACCAGCATCTTTCTCGGCGGCGGCACGCCGTCACTGATGAAGCCGGAGACGGTTGCCACGATCCTCGACGGCATTGCCCGGACCTGGCATGTGCCTGACGGTATCGAGATCACCATGGAGGCCAATCCGTCGAGTGTCGAGGCCGAGCGCTTTCGCGGCTATCGTGCGGCAGGCGTCAATCGCGTTTCCATGGGCGTGCAGGCGCTGAACGACCGCGACCTGAAGTTTCTCGGCCGTCTTCATGACGTCGCCGATGCGCTGAAGGCGATCAAGCTGGCGCGCGAAATCTTTCCGCGCATGTCCTTCGACCTCATCTATGCCCGCCCGAACCAGACCGTCGAGGAATGGGAGCGAGAACTGAAGGAGGCGATCTCCTACGCCGTCGATCACCTCTCGCTCTATCAATTGACCATCGAAGAAGGCACACCCTTCTATGGGCTTCACAAGGCCGGCAAACTGATCGTGCCGGATGGCGACCAATCGGCGCTGCTCTATGAGGCAACGCAGGAGATCACCGAGCGCGAAGGCATGCCGGCCTATGAGGTTTCCAACCACGCGCGCCCCGGCGCGGAGAGCCGCCACAATCTCACCTATTGGCGCTATGGCGACTATGCCGGCATCGGCCCCGGTGCCCACGGCCGGCTGACCCAGGGCCCGAAGAAACTGGCGACGTCCACCGAGCGAAAGCCGGAAAGCTGGCTGGAGCTGGTCGAGCGCGACGGCCACGGCGTCCTCGATCAGGAAATGCTCGGCTTCGACGAGCAGGCCGACGAGTTGTTGCTGATGGGCCTGCGCCTGAAAGAAGGGATCGATCTCGTGCGCTGGCAGCAGCTCTCCGGCAGGGAGCCTGATCCGAAGCGCGAGCAGCTCTTGCTGGAGCATGGCTTCATTGAGCGTCTCGGCAATTCCCGCCTGCGCTGTACACCGGCGGGCATGCTGATCCTCGATTCCGTGGTCGCCGATCTGGCGTGCTGAAAAGGCGAAAGGTGCATCCTATTCCGCCGCTACGCTTCGTCTCCTGAAAGCGAGTAATCGCCCGTCGATCGCCGCAAGGCCGACCGCAATCATCGCCATGCCGATAAAGTGCTTCGGCTGCAATTGTTCGCCGAGAATTAGCGCGCCGAGCAGTATGGCACTCACGGGAATAAGGAAGGTGACCAACATCAGATTGGTGGCGCCTGCCGTCGCCAGGATGCGGAAAAACAGGACATAGGCAATCGCGGTCGAGAGGATCGCCAGGCCGGCCAGTGCCACTAAGGTTTCCGTCGCGGGCATGCTGAGCGTCCAAGGGTGGTCTATCAGAAGCGCAACCGGCAACAGCAGGATGGTCGAGGCCGTCACCTGTCCGGCGGCGGGGATGATGGGCGCAAGACCCATGTGACGGAAGCGGCGGCCGAAAATACCGGCGAGCGAATAGGAGAAGGCGGCGCCCAGCACGGCGAGCTGGGCCAGCACATTCGAACCGAGGCTGCTCAGCACCGACGGGCCGATCATCAGTGCGACGCCGGCAAAACCGACGATAACGCCGATCAGGCGATTGCCGGTCATTTTCTCGTCCGTCGTCAGAAAGTGCGCCACCACGACGGCGAAGAGCGGTGTCGTTGCGTTGAGGATGGAGGCCAGACCACTGGCGATATGGGTCTGGCCCCAGACGATCAGCAGGAAGGGAATGACATTGTTGAGGACACCCATGCCGAAGAAGGCGGCCCAGGTCTGACGGTCACGCGGCATGGCCTGACCGGTTATCCGGACGATGATATGCAAGGCTATTGCCGCCAAGGCGACGCGCGCCGTAACGATGGTGAAGGGCGGCAGTTGGTGTACCAGGATGCCGTTGAACAGGAACGAGCCGCCCCAAAGGATCGACAATCCCAACAGCATGCCCCACTCCGCCGCGCCCATCGATTTCTGCGCCATGGCGATATCTCCCATTTTCCATTCTATGAGTTTGGCTCGATGCTGAGCGAAAATGCAGTTTCTTGTCAGCATTCGAGATTGATGGGATAATCCCGCAATCATTAGGCTCCTGCAAACGAGTCTTTTTCGTTCGATCGTTTAGCTGAACTCAATCATCATGGATCAACTGCCTTCCCTCTCGGCGCTGCGCGCCTTCGAAGCTTCGGCGCGTCATCTGAGCATGACAGTCGCCGCCAGGGAGCTGCATGTGACCCCTGGCGCGGTCAGTCTACAGGTACGCGATCTCGAAATCTCACTGGGCGCGCGGCTTTTCGACCGCCGGGCGCGCGGCCTCGCGCTGACGGCTGACGGCGCGGATTATTTCGCGACGCTGCGCACCGCCTTTCGCCTGGTGCGTGAGGCGACGGCGGCGCTGACGATGCGGGCGCGCGACACGGTGCTGACTGTTACATGCACCGCGGGCTTTGCCACGCACTGGCTGGTGCCGCGGCTGATACGTTTCGAACAGGCGCATCCCGAAATCGATCTCCGCATCAGCGCCTCGCACCGGATGATGGATTTCCAGCGCGACGGCATCGACATCGCCATCCGCCATGGGCTCGGCGGCTATGAGGGGCTGGCGAGCGAGCGATTGCTCGATGACGAATATGTGCCGGTCTGCACGCCTGAGATCGCGGTCTCTCTGGGTCCATCACCCACGGCCGACGCGTTGGCCGACCTGACGCTGATCCATGATGTCTACCGGCGCGACTGGCAGCTCTGGCTGCAGGCAGCCGGCGCAACCAAGGTCGACGCGACACGAGGGCCGATCTTCACCGACGGCACCGGCGCTTACCATGCCATGAAGGCAGGGCTCGGCATCGCGTTGATGCGGCGCTCTTTCGTCGAAAAGGAATTGGGCGACGGCACGGTTGCCGCGCCCTTTCCGATGGGGCTTGCGAGCACGCTGGCCTATCACCTGGTCTATCCGCCGACCGCGCTGGAACGGCCAGCCATCGCGGCCTTTCGCGCCTGGCTGTTTTCCGAGGTCTCACATACGCCGTCAGAGAAGCCGCATCATCCGTGATGCGTGATGCCGCCCTTGAACAGGCTGCCGGTCCGCGTTTCGAGGAAGGTGTCCAGCGGGATATGCTCCTGATGCAGGAAGCCGGTCGAGGGCAGACGGCCGGCACGCACCAGCTCGATGACGGCAACGACGGAGGCTGACGTGGTCCAGGAAATGGCGGTACGGATTTCGCCGGCGATTTCGATCGGATAGTAAGCGCGCACGAATTCCCGCCGGCGCAGATTGCCGTTGATCGCGCCTTCGGCGGAGACATGGACATAGACGACATCGTCGTCGACCGGCGGCTTCGCCTCGGTCAGGATCTCACCGGCAAGCTGGCGGCGGTCGCGCATCAGCAACTCATGGAAGAAGAAATTCATCAACTCCATGTGGCCGGGGTATCGCATGGTTTTATAATCGAGGTTTTCCACCCGGCCGAGCATGGTGCTGCACATGGTTCCGAGGCCGCCTGAGGTGGTAAAGGCTTCGAGTTTGACGCCGTTGACGTAGAGCGTCTCGTGCCATTCCATCGGCGAGACCAGCTTGCGCACACCGCCCTCGATGACTTCGCAATCGTTCAGATATTCGTTGACCACGCCCTCCGGCGACCAGTTGAAGGCATAACCCAACAGTCCGGTCGGATTCTGTGGCAAGGCACCGACGCGCATGCGGATCGAGCGGCAGCGATCGAAACCATCTGCGAGACTTGCACCGACGATGCCGACGAAACCGGGCGCCAGGCCGCATTGCGGCGCCATCAAGCCGCGTGCGCTCTTTGCAAGCTCGATGATGCCGTTCGTGGTCGGCACATCCTCCGTCAGATCGAAGTAGTGAATGCCGGCGCCATGGGCGAGACGCGCCAGATCGGCGTTCAGGTGAAACGGCAGGCAGGAGAGCACGGCATCGACGCGGGAAAAGAGATCGCCGACCAACTTGGGATCGCAGACATTTCCGACCTCGCAGGAAACGGGCACAGCCTCCGCAGGCAAACGGGCGTCGACGCCGGTGACGGCGAAACCGCTTTCTTGCAGCAATGTGGCGGCGAGCCGCCCGACCTTACCGAGGCCGAGAACGGCAATCCTGTCAAAGCCCATAGGCGTCCTCCCCGTCGGTGGCCCGCCCTCCTCCGGCCGGGCATCCGATTCAGCATTTCAGATATTTATAGAATAAAAGCCCCATAATTGAAAACGGCCGGCGATGAAGCCGGCCGTAGCAAAAATGCGAATAGCGGCGCGTCTTATTCGTTGATCAGACGCTTCAACAGCTCGATTTCATGCGACAGCTTGCTGTCGCCGGCAATCAGTTCCTCGATCTTGCGCACTGCATGCAGCACGGTCGTATGGTCGCGACCGCCAAAGCGGCGGCCGATCTCCGGGAAGGAGCGCGGCGTCAGCGTCTTCGACAGATACATGGCGATCTGGCGCGGCTTGACGATGACGCGGGTGCGGCGGTTGGAGACCAGCTCCTGGCGCGAGACATTGTAGTGACGCGCGACGATACGCTGGATGTCCTCGATACGGACACGGCGCGGCTCGCCGGAACCGACCAGATGAGCCAGCAGTTCGTCGACGCGCTCGACCGTCAGGTTAGGCTCGAAAGAGCGGCGGAAGATCAGTTGGTTGAAAGCGCCTTCCAGCTCACGGCCGCTCGCCGTCACGTTGCGGGCGACATGCGAGAGAAGTTCGGCCGGAATTTCCAGCGACGGATCGTCCATGCGGGCAGCATCCAGCCGGCGCTTGAGGATTTCGAGACGCATCTCATAATCCGGCGCCTCGACCTCAATGGCAACGCCGCCTTGAAGACGCGAACGCACGCGCGCATCGAGCGATTCCAGCTCCCAGGGCGCACGGTCGGCAGCAACGACGACCTGCTTGGCGCTGTCCAGCAGCATATTGAGCAGATGGCAGAACTCGTGCTGGATCATCTTGCCCTGCAGGAACTGCATGTCGTCGATGATCAGAAGATCGATGTTGCGCAGCGAGTCCTTCAGCGTCAGCGCGTCATTGTCGCGAATGGCGGTGGCGAAGCGCCACATGAAATATTCCGCCGTCAGATAGACGACGCGCAGTCCGCGCGGGTTCTGCACGGCGGCATTGGCGATCGCCTGCAAAAGGTGCGTCTTGCCGAGGCCGACCGTCGCGTGGACGAAGAGCGGATTGAACCGTACGGCGCCGGAGCCGGCTTCAGCAATCGTCTTGGCGGCGGCAAGGCCGACGCGGTTCGAGCTGCCCTCGACAAAGGTATCGAAGGTAAAGCGGGAATCGAGCGGCGAGCCGAACAGAGGTGCGCCCACGGTCGCCGGACGGGCGGCGGCTGCCGCGGTGATCGTCTGGGCAACGACCTGGCCAGCAGGCTGGGCAGCGGGGCGGCGGATCGGCGCCACCGAAGCCGTGTCGGGCACCGCGACGTGTTCGTCCACGCAAGGCTTCGCACCATGGCGGGTCGCCGTGCGCACAAGAATTTCAACCTTCAGGATTTCAGCATCTTCTGCCTGGAACAGGTTGGTGATCAGATCGAGATAACGATTGTTGATCCAGGACTTCAGAAACGTCGTCGGAACAGTCAGCCGTACGACGCTCTTCGATACCGAATGCAGCTTAAGCCGCGCAAACCAGCTAGCATAAACATCCGGACCGACCTGAGCCTTCAAGCGTGCACTGACACGCTCGAACAATACGTTATGCTGCAT